>CAZEBI010000164.1:0-5642 GCA_964510355.1 uncultured Nitrospina sp.
TTCGCGTCCCGCAAATCAATTCGCGGGTTTTTATGCGATGCAAAATAAGTTCTCAACGCGTCCAACCCGGCTAAATACTCGCCGGAGGCAAAAAGGCTTTCTCCCGGCCCCTGATAGCGGCGCGCAAACAAACCGAATCTCTGCGCCGTGCGGACCGCATAGTCTTGCCTAAAAATTTCCCGCTCTCCGGCTGACAGCCCTTTCACATCGGGAAACTGATCCAGCCTGTGACGCAGGAGGTTCAAGAAACTTTCATCGGTCTCCCATTGTAATGGCGGCAGGAGCGAAACCGAAGAAAACTCCAGCAGGGGTGAGTCATCGGTGATCTCACCCGCCCCTTGCAAAAAAGGCGACAGGCGTTTTCCCTGCGTGATATAAAAATCCGCGAAATCCAGAAACGAGTTCACTTTCATTTCTTTAGCGATCTGTTTTATTTTATCGTCACGCATGAGCGTCGCAAAATAATTTTTATCCAGTGTTATCGACTCCCGGCTTCCAACCAGCATGATGATACGCGTGAGAAAACTATTCCAAACCGAGAACTCAGGAAACACCTGTCGAAACGTATGGGTGATGGACCGGGCATCTTCCGGCCCGACCAGATGCAAAGGCAACCATTGCACCAGCAAACCGTCTTTTTTCAAACGACTCAAAGCCAGCTCATAAAATTCTCTGGAATAAAGGTTCACCACCCCGGCTTGCAGTGGAGACATCGGCTCCATGATGATGACATCGTAAGTGGATTTGGACCATTGCAAAAACGCCCTGCCATCCTGAACAAACATTTTTGTATTGGGCCGGTTTAAAACATCATGGTTCCAGGTAGAAAACCATTTTGAAAACTCCAACACATTTTTGTCAATTTCAACCCCGTGAACTTCAGCCCCAGGAAACAGGGAGGCCGTTCCCATAGTGTTGCCGGTGCCAAACCCGATCACCAGCACACGCTTTTTCGGAGCGGGGTGCAACGCCATCGGCACAAAACCCATGGCCTGCATATAAGTGCTGCCGGAAAATGCGCTGGATACGGTGGCAGTGCTGAACCCATTGAGATAAATCGTACGCGCCCGGCTCTCTTTATCTTCCACCACACTGATCGTGGAATATTCCCCCTCCTTATAATCCAGCAGACGGATACGATCCGCCGGAACATTCACTTCCAGCCGCGCAAAATTACCTTGGCCCGCTACACCCGTTTTAATATCAGGAACCCAATAGGATTTCCCCGCAATCAAAACAAAAAATACTCCGCCCAACAACACCATCCGGGACATGGGGCGAAATTTTTGGACTCTTGCCAGAATATAAAAACCAAACAAAATCAATAACGCATAGATGCCATAAAGGGATAGACGAATGCCAAAAAGCGGTATGAATACGAACGGGGTCAGGATGGTTCCCAATACTGCGCCCACCGTATTGACGCAATAGGTATTTCCGAGGATTTTACCGACTCCCTCAAAACGACTCGAGTAGATATGATTGGCTAACGGAAAAAGCAGGCCAAAACCAAAAGTGGGCAGAAACATCAATGCAAATGCGAATAACGCACGCACCAAAAAGGTTTTCCCGGCGGCAGAGGGGTCCAGGCTGTAAAAATAGCCATCAGCCAGCGCAATCCACTCGGTCAGGTTTTCGAGCACGGGAAGCATGGCAATACAAAAAACACCGATGGCAATTTCAATAGTGACAAACTTGACGACCTGATGCGACCGCCCCAACAGCTTGTTTGCCGTCAAGCTTCCTAACGCGATTCCCAGTAAAAACGTGGCAAGGATGATCGCGAACGAATACAAAGTACTGCCCAGCGGGAAAACAAGAATCCGGGTCCATAAAATCTGACTGGACAAGGAAGCCATCCCGGAATAGGCAAACAGGGCAAAAACCAGCACAATAATGGCAGTGGGAATTGCCGGTCCGGGTTCACGTTTTACTGCTTCAACCGGACCGGGACTAGAACCCACCGCAGAAAAAAACCGGCTGTAACACAGTATAAAAACTATCGCGTTGAGTCCCACCGCGAACAAGGTCGCGCCCTGCACCCCAAAAAATCGTATGGCAAAAAACTGGGTAAAAAGACAGCCGAAAACCGCGCCAAAAGTATTGACTCCGTATAACCGCGAAACCTGGGTAAAAACCTGATGGGTCTGGTTGTTGGTGGCCCAGCAACCGACAAGCGGTAAAGTGGCGCCCATCAAAAGGGTAGCGGGAAGCATCAACAATGTGCTCAGGAAAAACTCCAGCATATGCACGCCCAGGCCCACTTGCCCACTTTCGGGCAAAATCAGGGGATACAGTTTTTCCAGTAAACCCAATGCCAAAGGAAAACACAGGGCGTATAACCCGATCAACCCCTCCAGCACTCCGTACCCACGAATCAGTTTGCCCGCCGTTATCGCATCGCCTGCCCGAGCTAAAACCCGCCCCATGACCCAGGCCCCTGCCGCAAGCCCCATCATGAACGCACACAACACGGCACTCAGCGCATACAAACCGGCTCCGAACACCAGAGCCAAATGGCGAAACCATATCAGCTCATAGCCCAGGCTCGCGGCCCCCGAAGCAAAAAGGCAGGCATAAGCAAGCCAGGGAATTTTATATGCAGTCTCCATAAGAAAAGGGATTTTCCCACAGCCTCACCGATCCGTCAATTTAACGAACAGGTATTGCATCATAATTTTATGAGTGTTACCCTCCTGTACACCCTTAATATAATGAACCCTTTTACCCTACTGACGAAATCATGAAAAACAGATTCTGCCTTTTAGTTGTCTTTTCCCTTTGCTTGCTCACCTTTGCGGGGGTGGAAAAAGCATCGGCGCAATTGTCCACAACCACTCTGAAAATTCCCGATGTTGTAGCGCGGGTAAACGGAGTGGCTATCGAATCAAAATACATTGCGTTCAGGCTGAGTCAAATTGTAAAAAACGTCAAACGGTCGCTGACGATGCGCGAAAAAACCAGTATCGTGAAAGACTTGATTGAAAAAGAAGTCGTGCGGGAACTGGTCCATCAACAGGGCGAAAAAGAGAATTTAAAAATCGATTCCGAGTTGATCGAAAAAGAGATAAAAGCCCTGCGCAAACCGTATGCCAGCGATGAAGAATTCGAAAAGGCCCTGAGCGCAAGAAACATCACCTTGCAAGACCTCAGAAGCTCCATGGAAGTGGACATCCATGCCCGGCAATTATTGAATGAGCAAATCAAAGGTAAGGTCGAAATTTCAGACGATGATGTTAAAAAGTACTATGAGGACAACAAACAAAAATTCCATCGCCCCGAATCTTTTCGCACCCGCCACATTCTTGCATCGATCTTCCCCTCTGACCTGTTGAAGTCCACCCCCGTCAAAGAACTGCAAGAAAAAAGGGAAGAACTGACTAAGAAGGCGGAAGAAAAAATAGACAGCATCCTCAAAGAGCTTAAAGAGGGTGCGGACTTTAAAAAACTGGCAAAAGAAAAATCGGATGACGAAGCCAGCAAAGAGAGCGGTGGGGACATGGATATCATCTACAAAGGAATTCTCGACCCGTCTTTTGACGAAGCCATCTCAAAGTTGAAACCCGGTGAAATCAGCGGAAAAGTAACAACCCAGTTCGGGTTCCATGTCATCCAACTCATCGAAAAACGTCCGCCGGAGCAAGCCCCTTTCGAGGAAATGGAAAAATCCATTCAAAAATTCCTGTTTATGGAAGAAGCCAAAAAGCAGGTTGGAACCTATATCGAGAGCCTGAAAAAACAGGCGAAGATTGAGACTTTCTTCAAGTAGTCCCGGCCCACGACGCAGATAGCCGTATATTCTCCCGCAGTTTTCAGTCGGGTTTTGTCAAATTGTTTTAACCCCCTAGCCCCCTTATCAGAGGGGGGAATTGCGCTTCCCCCTGACAAGGGGGATTTCAAAGGGGGTTGCTTTTTTTCTCTTCGACAGCCCTCGGTGACAATCTAATTGTCTTTCAGCATCCTGCTAGTCCTTAGGTGGTTCAACACTTGCTCTAAGACTTCGGTGGGGAAATATTTTCCTGCCAGGTTTTTCCGCGCGATGACCCCCGCTTCGCGAAACCGATGCATTTCTTTTTCATCAGGCAGATCAACCCATTGCACACCATTTTTTTCCAGAACCTTATGGGCTTTCAAGTTGTCCTTCTCGATGAGTTCGACCAGTTCGAGCAGGCACTCGGTTGATATTTTTCTCACAGCCGCCTGATAAGATTCAGGCAGTTTGTCGAATTTCTTTTTGGAAATCAGCACCCCACCTGTCGCGTATCCCATACGCAATCGGGTCACGTACTTCACCTTGGTGAACCATTGCAAAGCCAAAGCGCCCTGAGTGGAAGAATAGACCGTATCGAGCATGCCCGTTTGCAAAGAGAGCAAAACATCCGTTATGGAAAGGGGGATCGGCTGAACCCCAAGACCTTTATAGACCTGTTCCACCAGCGGGTCGCCCTCCCATATCCAGGGTTTGGACCGGCGAAGATCCGCCACGGAAGCAATGGCATTGCGGGAAAAAAAATGTATCCACCCCACCGGCACCCAGCCCAATAACACATATCCTTTATCTTCATAACGGCCGGCAAAATAATCACTCATTTCGCTGTATACGTGATGGATTTCTTCATCATTATTGAAAAGGAAAGGCAGATCGAGAACCCTCACCTCCGGTAGAATCTGCCCCAGACCCACTCCCGTGAAACCAGCACCGTGCAGTTGACCGATCCTCATTTTACGGATCACGTCCTTTTCATCCCCGGACACACCGCCGGGATAAAACCGAAACGACACATTGCCATCGGTGGCCTTTTTTACTTTTTCGGCAAGACGGCGCATGGATTTCATCCACGATGACCCCTCGGGAGCCAGCGTGGCAAACTTGATGACATACTTTTTGTCGGCCTGGGCCGGGCGAACCCCAACGCTGGCAAACAATAACAAAATCAGAAAAAAAGTAGTCGGCTTAAAATAATTCATCCATTCGACTTAAAAGTTGGGCGGCTTTTATGCGGGCCACCGCATTAGCAAGGCGTTGCTCGGGAAACAGGTTGGGCGGAGCCTGTAAAACCGCCTGCAATTGCGACTCAAATAGCTCCCGGTCCTGATTCTGCACCGCATAGGTTTTGGCAAAAAGGTAATGCACCAGTAAATATTTATTCTCGGTCAACTCTAACGCCTGCTCAAAATGGTGGCGGGATTTTTCCGGGTTCCCGCCCAGCATCCTGCTGCGCCCACCATAAAAAGCGCCAAGAAACAAGTTGGGTCCGGCATGGTGAAAAGCGGGATTGAGTTCATGGACTTTTTTCATCAAGAGCTCCAGCCGTGGAATGTCGGCAAAAGCCTCGACCGAGTCCAGGTTCAGCATCAACCAGCTTCCCCAGCATTGCCCCAGCCAAAATAAAGGCGGCTGGTGTGCAACCTCCATATCTTTGAGGGCGCTCGACCACTCCTCTAAAGAGAGGTCTTGCCATTTTTCCCTGCCCGTCCTGATAATAGTCGCGCGCAGGGCATAATCCTTACCTCTTCCAAATAAAGAAGAGGCTCGATCAGGCTCTGTATCCTCCAGAAAACTGAAGGCATAACCGCAAAAACCTTCAGCGAGGTTTTCCAGAATCCAGGGGTTGTCGGGGTCTTGTTTGAGGAGACCTTCC
>CAZEBI010000165.1:0-5631 GCA_964510355.1 uncultured Nitrospina sp.
GTTGAATAGAAAACTGCTCTCGCGCGACAAAAAAGAGTCCAACTCGTTCGCACTCTTTAACAGAGGCAGCCGCCAAATGATCAACCCCGCACAAGTGATAATAATGAAAAAAAGAAATGCCAGAAAATAATATCCCAACGTGGCTTCATCAAAGGTATGAACCGATTGGATGAGACCACTGCGGGTGATGAACGTCCCAAAAATGGTCATCACAAAAGTCAGAACAACCAGGGACATATTCCAGACTTTCATCATGTCCTTTTTTTCCTGGATCATCACCGAATGCAAATATGCTGTTGCGATCAGTAATGGCATGAACGCCGCGTTCTCAACAGGGTCCCAGGCCCAGTAGCCCCCCCAACCCAGCTCCACATAAGCCCAGGAGGCACCAAACAAATTACCCATGCAGAGAAAAAACCAGGAAAGCAAAGTCCATTTCCGGGTCATGCGAATCCAGCCATCGTCCAAATCCTTGCTGATCAGGGCCGCCACCGCAAACGCAAAAGGCACAGTAAAACCCACATATCCCAGATACAGTGTCGGTGGATGAATCACCATCCAGTAATTTTGCAAAAGCGGATTCAAACCCCGCCCGTCTTCAGGAGGTAGAGGAATACGCTCAAAGGGGTTGGTCGAAAAATTAATCAGGAAAAGAAAAAGTACAATGACACCGAGCAGAATCGCCATCGCATAAGGAACCACTCTGAGATTTTTTTTCCGGTTCTGGAAATAAACCACAAGCGTGTACGTGCTCAGAAGCAGGGTCCAAAAAAGAAGCGAGCCTTTCTGTCCTCCCCAAAACGAGGAAACCTTATAAAATGTGTCGAGTTCTCGGTTGGAATAGGCCCAGACATATTGCAGGCTGAAATCATCGGTGAGAAAAGCTTTCCACAAGCATATGGAGGAAATGGTAACGCACGCCCAGACAATGACCGGAGTCTTGTCCGCACTGAGATAAAGGTCGATGCGGTTGCCACGGGCTGACATGACATAGGCAACACAGCCATAGAGGGCCGTTGCCAGAGCTACCAGTAATGTAAACTCACCAATATCGTTCATGGTTTCTATACAAATGCCCCCGTTCTAACGCGGGATGGCTGGGTTGATTGATTTTTACAGGGAAGGTCAGATCGTTGTTTTCGGCAAGGCTTCCGCTTTGTTGAGGCCCGGCTCCCGATACTTGTCCGCGTCAGGAAATTTTCCCGGGTGCATCTTTCCCGCCTCTTTTTCAGCCTCATATTTCGACGGGCAACTGGTCAACAAAGTGCTGGCGTGGAAAACTCCGTCTTTCCCTAAAGTTCCCTCAACCACCACCTCACCGCCATCTATAAACATATCCGGCGTCACCCCTTGATAGGACACTTTTAACGAGGCGTTCTTCTCCTCGATCAAAAATTGCACATTCAAATAATCATCAGGGTCTCTTTGAATAGAACCGTTCACCACATTGCCTTTTACTTTTAACCCCTCGCCGGCCAAAGAGATCTTCTGGCTCATCAACTCATCCACGGTAAAAAAATACTGCGAGGTATTGCTGATCCCCATGGTTATCAAATAACCGATGGCTCCAACAATCAACAAGCTACCCACTAAAAACTTCACTTTTTTCTGATTCATAACCGGCTCACACTCTCTGGCTGAAAAATTTCATTACTTTTTGATTTAATAGTAGCATCCAGAATTTGGCCTTGTCAAAGCAAATCCATTGAAAACGAAAGGACTGAATAATCTTCACCGCAAAATTTCTGCAACAGGAATCCTCTATATAATGTACTAACTCCAATATATGCTTTTTTCCGCCTTGTTGCCCCTCCTCAACCCCTTTCACCTGGAAACGGCTTCTTCAAACGGTTCCGATAAGTGCGGTGTCATTCCCGGGTTGGGGTCTTCATCCCTCCAAAAAAGCGCTTTCTCCTTGCACTCGGGGTCCGCCAACCCCTGTTTACATAAAAAGTTAGCCCCTTTTTCCCCAATCAGATTTCCGGTGTTTGTTACTCCTTTTCAGTTGACAGTTTGTCGGGTTATGTTAGGATTGTGTACGAAAGTGTCTCAAAATGTAATTTTCTGTCAGAATCATGCGGAATCGGTGAACACAGTCAATGAACAGTTTTTTAGGTACCTACAATATCAGCCTGGACGACAAGGGTCGCTTCAATGTGCCCGCGAAGTTTCGCAATACACTGGAGCAGTTTGGCCCGCAACTGGTGGTGTGTGTGATGGATCATTACCTGGTTGTCTTTCCCCAGAAAGAGTGGTCCGAAAACGAGGCCAAATTGAGCGACCTGAACGCTTTCGATAAAGCGGACCGAAACCGATTGCGCGAATTCTATGCCCGGGCAACTGAATGCGAAATGAAATCCGGGAAAATATTGCTCCCTGCCAACCAGAGAGACATTGCCGGCCTGAGCAAAGAAGCCATTCTGGTGGGCATGTCCAAAACCTTTGAGATCTGGTCCCCAGAGCAATGGGCCGCGCAGGAAGAAGCATAAGGGCATTCCATCGACGCAAGTCAGTACCTAATGGAGTAACCAGAAATATCATGCCAGCGTACCACGAATCGATAATGGAAAACGAAGTGCTTCATTATCTAAATGTTCACACGGAGGGGGTAATCGTGGATGGCACACTCGGGGATGGAGGCCATACAGAATTCATCCTTAAAAACACAGCACCTGGAATCCGGGTTTTCGCAATCGACCGAGACCCCTTCGCTATAGAGCGGGCCAGGGAAAGGCTATCCCCTTTTCGCGACAGAGTGACCCTGACCCACGGTGACCTGGGAGACATCAAAAACCTCACAGCACAACACGGGATCACCCGCATAGTTGGGCTGCTGATGGACCTGGGGGTCTCTTCACCGCAACTGGACACTCCCGGTCGTGGTTTTAGCATACGACATGATGGTCCCCTTGATATGCGCATGGACCCTTCCCAGAAAACCTCAGCGGCCGACCTTCTGGAAAAACTTTCTGACGCGGAACTGGTTTCCATTATTAAAAATTTTGGCGAGGAGCGTTACTCAAAACGAGTCGTTCGTGCAATTCGCAAAGAACAGGCAGAGCGCCCCATCACAACTACCGGCCAGCTCTCCAGGATCGTGGCAAAGGCGGTGGCATCACCACGGCATTTTCGAATCCACCCTGCAACCAGAACATTTCAGGCTCTGAGAATCGCCGTCAATGATGAACTGGAACAACTGAAATTCGCTTTACAGGATGTGATCGGCCTGCTCAATACAGCAGCCCGCATTGTGGTGATTTCGTTTCATTCTTTGGAAGACCGGATTGTGAAATCATTTTTTCGGGATGAACAAAAGGGGTGTTCCTGCCCTCCCAAGATACCGATGTGCATTTGCGGCAGGACACCGACTCTGAAAATTTTGACCCGCAAACCCATTATACCCACGAGCGAAGAAGTGGCACGAAACCCACGATCAATAAGCGCGAAATTAAGGGTCGCGGAAAGAGTTTATGTTTGACGGAGTTCGCAGGCTTGTTCAGGGCCGACTCCATGTTTCTTCAAAGGATTTCTGGGTGGCTATTTCGGTCTCCATCCTCTTCATGTTTGGGGCGTTGGCCCTGGTTTGGCCCAATGTCAAGAAAGTCAACCTGGCCTATGAATATCAGAACCTGGCCAGCGAGCACAGAGAGCTGCTGAAAGAAAACCACCTGCTCAACCTGGAACGCGAAAGCCTCAGATCCCTGGGCCGCATTTATCTTCTCGCTAAAAACGAGGTGGGGATGAAAGAGCCGGAGGACAACAAAATGATCACCATTTTCCTGAAGTAAACCGACATGGCAAAACAAAACAAACAGAGCACGGGAACGTTTCGAGACGGAATTAAAGCCCGGCTGAAGGTCGTCTCGGTATTGCTATTCCTGTTTGGAGCGGCCCTGATCGCCCGTCTCGCTTTTCTACAGATCATCCAGCATGAAATTCTCGTGGCGAAATCCGAAAAGCAGTACCTGAGTACTGTCAAAACGCATTTTGGACGCGGAGTGATCTACGACCGCAATATGAACGAACTCGCGCGCAATGTCGAAGTAGAATCGGTTTATGTAACCCCTTCGAAAATACGGAATCACAAGTCCACCGCCCGCATTCTTTCGGCAACGCTGAAACTAAACAGAGATCAGGTCTATAAAAAAATCTCATCTAAAAAACATTTTGTCTGGATCAAGCGCAAGTGTTCCCTCGCGGAGATTGCAAGGCTGAAACAGGCGGGCCTGTCGGGTATAGGATTCGTTTCCGAACAAAAAAGATTTTATCCAAAACGGGAACTTGCAGCAAGCGTTCTGGGGTTTGTCGGCATGGACAACCAGGGCCTTGCCGGTATCGAACATACCTACCAGTCCAAACTCAAAGGCACTACATTCAGACGGGTCATGGAACGTGATGCTCGTGGCAGAAGCATTCAATCCTTCCCGGAACTGCACAACTCCAGAAGTTATGACCTGGTTCTTACTCTGGATGAGGTCATTCAGTTCACCGCTGAATATCACTTGAAAAAACAGGTCGAACATTTTAAAGCGGACTCGGGAATGGCAGTGGTCATGGACCCTTATACGGGAGAAATTTTAGCAATGGCTAACGCTCCCCAATTCAATCCAAACAACTACGGGGCGTTTCCTTCCAAGCTCTGGAAAAATAATATCGTCACCAGTTCTTATGAGCCGGGGTCCATTTTCAAACCCATTGTTGCCGCCGCAGCCCTGGATAAAGGTTTAGCCAGGGCACAAGATATTTATTTTTGTGAAAATGGAAAACTTAGAATCGGAAAAACCTTGATCGGGGAGGCTTCCAGCCATAAATTTGGTTGGCTGACCATGCGCGATATCATTGCCAAATCCAGCAACATCGGCTCGATTAAAATTGCCCAGCAGGTGGGCAAAGAATCTTTTTACAAATACATCCGCAGTTTCGGTTTTGGTGAAAAGTCCGGCCTGTCGCTCCCCGGCGAATCTGCGGGGCAGCTCAAGAACCCGCGCAATTGGACCGAGTTATCTCTCGCTTCCATTTCTTTTGGGCACGAGATAGCCGTCACCCCTATCCAAATGGTCAGCGCTCTGGCGGCGATTGCCAATGGCGGAAACCTTATGGAGCCTCGCATCACCAAAGCGTTGATCAAAAATGGGCAGGTTGTGAAACAGTTCAAGCCTGAAAAAATTCGCCGGGTCATTTCCGAAAAAGCCAGCCTGCAAATGGTGGAAATTCTCAAGTCCGTGGTGAAAAACGGTACCGGGAAAAAAGCGGCGCTGGACGGATTTGATGTGGCAGGAAAAACCGGGACGGCGCAAAAATATAACGCGGCAACACGGTCCTACTCCAAAACAGAATTCATTTCTTCCTTTATCGGTTTTGCTCCGGCAGATTCGCCGCGACTCGTGATTTTAGTGATGATCGACAACCCCAAGGGATTGCATTGGGGAAGTGTTGTGGCGGCACCGGTGTTTAGGGAAATAGCAAAAAAGGCGTTGCGTTATTTAAACGTTCCGTCAAGCAAAGAACGTGTCTTCATTCTCGATCGAGCCTGATGCAAACAATAATTTCAACAAAGGCGTTTGCCGAAAGTGATTATCTTAACGTGACCGATCATACCGAACAAAAACTCGCGCAATTGATCCGGGGCTT
>CAZEBI010000166.1:0-5610 GCA_964510355.1 uncultured Nitrospina sp.
GTGTCATGAATCAATCTTATCAGAATGACTCAAGTGCAACAACTGACTAATGTTTTGACATAAAATAGGCCTTTTGCTACCATCCAGACGGTTACACCCATTGCCTGTTATGCGACAAAAATAATCCCACACTCCGGCACCGATAAAATTGAGCGACCACGAACAAAATACCAGCTGGATGAAAAAATTTCTTTTTGTGCTGGGCGCAATCTTTGTCGTAGTGGGAGTCATCCGGCAATGGCCTCTGGCGGGAAAAAGCTATATGGAGTTCATTGAGGGCAAAGGTTATCTCGCCCTCATGCTGGGTTTAGTCATGATAGTACTGGGCTTCTCCGTTCCCTTGCTGATGGGGGATGAGGAAGATTCTTAAATCGATACGCGTATATCCAAGGTGATCCATGAGTGATGAAGAAGAAGTAGAAGGAGAAGGATTTGTTTTTAAAGACAGCCGTTCCTCGCAACTTTCCGAAGACGAGGCCCTGGACCATGATTCTCAGGCAGAAGCGAAAAAAACCGCTCCGGCAAACGAGCAGGCAGGGCAACCTTTCAAGATCGATTTTTCCACCTTTATCATGTCCCTGACTTCATCGGCTTTTTATCACCTGGGCGACATCGCCGACCCGGAAACCGGAAAAACCGAAACCAATCTTCCGGCAGTCCAGCAAACGATTGATATGCTGATCATGCTGAGCGAGAAAACTCAAGGCAACCTGAATGAAGAGGAAAAGAAACTTTTGGAACAACTCGTCTATGAATTGCAGATGAAGTTTGTAGCCAAGAACAAAAAATAAGTAGCCCATGTCCCTCCAAACCGATCGCAACGGGATGTTCATCAATGGCATGACCAACACCGATGAACTGGCCGGCTTTCTCAAACACAAGTTTTCCGAGCACCAGATCCAGCAGGCCTACGACCACTTGGTTGAAGCCACAAAAGAAAAATCCCGCACCGAAAAAATATCGCCCCTACGCGTATTCTGGAAACACTTGAAAACCGTTTATAATGAAGGCATCCCGCCTCTGCAATGTCATAGAGGGTGCGCCCACTGCTGTCACACCGGCGTGGCCTGCACGCAACTCGAATGGGACGGCATCCTGAAAAATGCCGAAGAAAACGGTGTAGACATCCATGCTGTGATAGAACGCTCACAAAGAACCATCAACAAAGTTGAAGAAGTTCTTAAAGCCGGAAAAAACATGGAGCAAGTCGACTGGCACAGACTGGTCATCAACCAACCCTGCCCGTTTCTCGATCAGGACGGAGCCTGCGAAGTGTATGAAGACCGCCCTCTCGACTGCCGCATGGTGGTGGCGTTTCGTGGTGTCTGCGAATCGAAAAAACTCGAACACGCCCAACGCGGTGTGGTGCTAGAAGAAGCCGTGGGAGCCACCGTCATCGCCAAACTCCAGCACGACCTGACCCCGAAAATAAAACGCCGAAAGTTTCGCGGCACCCAACCCATCAAACTTCTGCAACACTGGCTCATTCTTTGGAAAGAGAAACAAAAAAAATAACTGTTCGCGGGGAAACTTAATGGACCCCTCTTTCACAAAGAGGGGCTGGGGTGATTTAATCACTACCGTTTCAAAAAAACATCAAAAAACCAAAACCCGCTCATGCCCTCAAAAAAGCGACCCCAAAAACAGGCCTACAGCCCACTTCTTAAAAAAAAATCAAGAAAACTCCGCAACCAACCCACCCCGGCTGAAAAAATATTTTGGAACAGCTTAAGAAAAATACCGCTTTATGAATCGGTGGCTTTTAATCGGCAAAAATCCATTGGAAACTATATTGTTGATTTTTACTGCCATCGATTTCAATTGGTGGTTGAAATTGATGGTGACAGTCACGGTCAACCCCTGACCCAAACCAGAGATATCGAGCGGACTGAGTTTTTAGAATCACAGGGGCTAACGGTCCTTCGCTTTACCAACCGGGAGGTGGAGGAAAATATAGAAGCTGTGATAGCACAAGTGGAAGAATTTATTAAAGCAAAAAGCAAATCCCCCCAACCCCCTTCGTAGAAGGGGGAGCCTTTTAAATGGACCCCTCTTTTTAAAGAGAGGCTGGGGTGATTTAGAAACTTTCGTACAATATCCAATTAAGGAAACGGCAACAAAGCCGTAATGACAATCAAAAGAAAGAGTGAATTCATGGCAAACCCCGAACATTTAGAAATTATCAACCATGGCAGCGATGTTCTTAACGAATGGAGGGAACAAAATCCTACTGTCATACCAGATTTGGAAGGAGCTGATCTCAGCTTGGCAAACCTCAGCGAAGCAAATCTCTGCCGAGCAGTTCTCATTGAAACAGGCTTCAGCGGGGCAAACCTCCACGCAGCAGACCTCAGAGGGGCTAACCTTACAGACGCAGATCTGTCCGAGGCCAACATTAGTGCGACTCGACTTAGAGGTGCTCTCCTCAGAGGGGCTGACCTCAGCGGAGCAAATCTCCGCGAGGCTGACCTCAGAGAGACTAACCTCTCATATACAGACCTCTCCAAAACAGACCTTTCCTACTCAAACCTCATGGACACAAACCTAAGCGGAGCCGACATCTACAAGGCAAACCTGGAAGGAGCATATACTTTTAGCACTCTTTTCGTTAACATTGACCTATCGGAAACAATAGGCCTAGATAAACTGAAACCTTATGGCCCCTCCATTGTCGATCATCAGACTTTGATACTCTCAAAAAACCTGCCGGACAAGTTTTTGCGCGATTGCGGGTTTCCTGAGCAGTTCATTGAGCATCTTCCCGGCCTCATCGACTCGTTAGAACCCATCCAGTTTTACTCCTGTTTCATCAGCCATTCTTCTAAAGACGAAGAATTCGCTCGTCGGCTCTATGCCGACCTGCAAGCCACAGGCATTCGTTGCTGGTATGCCCCGGAAAACTTGAAAATCGGTGATGAGATCAGCCCGACTATCGACAAGGCCATTCGGGTGCATGAAAAACTGTTGCTGATTTTTTCCAAGAACTCGATCACCAGTGCCTGGGTAAAAAAGGAAGCCAAAGAGGCCATGGCTGCTGAAAAAGACAAGGGCAAAAAAGATGTGCTATTTCCCATCCGGCTGGATGATTGCATCCTGGACACGACAGAACAGTGGTGCGATGACGTTAAACGGGAACGCCATATCGGGGATTTCAGAAACTGGAAAGACCACGATGTTTATCAGAAAAGTTTTGCGCGTTTGCTCAGAGACCTTGGAAAGATTTAGCCCGCACATATCGCGCAAGAGGTTTTTAAATCACCCCAGCCCCTCTTCACAAAGAGGGGTCCATTAAAGCTCCCTCCAGGGGGAGAGGGATTTTAATCCGTGTCCATCTGTGTTTATCTGTGGTTAAACCGGGTTTTACAGTTTGAGCCTAGTCTTTGAGGAGGTCTACGGACAGGCCTTCGTAGGAGAGGAACATTTTCAGGTCTTGTTTGGGAGCGACCAGTTTGAGGTATTTTTCTGTCTGGCGGAAAATATCCATCAGCTTAAAATCGCTGTAAGTCGGTTCGTGATGAAAAAAAGCGATCTGCTTTACATTGGCCTCTACAGCCAGATCAACGCCGATAAAAGTGGAGCTGTGCCCCCAGTCTTCTTTTTCCAGGCCTTCGCTGAAGGTGTACATGGAATCGAATATCAGCAGGTCGGCATCCCGAAAAAATTCAACCGCCGGCTTTAAATCTGAGGAACCCAGTTTTTTATATTCCGCATCGGTGGCGTAAACCACCGACTTGCCTTTGTAATCGACCCTGTAGGCAAAACATTTTCCGGGGTGATACATCGCTTTCCAGGTGATCGCCATATCACCGATTTTTTGTTCCTTCTTGTTTTCCAGGATGACAAAATCAATGTCCGCAGCATAAATGCTGAAAGGAATGGGAAAGTACTCAAACTTTTGCTGTCCTTCCAGCCGCTCCTTGATATCGGGCAAAGGGCTGTGAACCGTAAACTGGTTGCCCTTTATATAAAAAGGCACAAAAAAAGGTATCCCAAGAATATGGTCCCAATGGGTATGGGAAAAGAAAAAACTTGCCTTTCCCTGCCCACGACCAAACTCGGTCGCCATCAGAGACTGCCCCAGCATGCGAAGCCCGGAACCGGCATCAAAGATCAACAGCTCGTCATCCACCTGCATGGAAACACAAGAAGAGTTGCCGCCAAATGTTCCGCGAATTTCTTGCGGCAAGCTCTGCACGAACGATTTCACAGAGCCTTCATCGGCCAGATCGGCAGGCTTGGCCTTCTGGAAAGCCTGCACCAGCTTCTCTTCTATTTCTTCATTGACCAAAGGGCTTGGAATCGACCCCCTGACTCCATGAAAATCAACTTTGAACACATTCGCCGACATAGATTGACCATTAACCAAGTAATTGGTTTTTTGAGGGTTTTGAATTGAACTGGTTATTATAGCATTCCCAAATCAAATGTAAATATTTGTTTAACCAGACATTAGCCCATCAGAATCGCTTCGGCCGCCGCGACCCCTTCGGCAGTACTTTTCACAAAAGCCTTCAGCTCGCTATCCTTTAACTTTAAAATTTTCAATAGCTTAGGGCTCATGGGATGAATAACAGGAGAAACCCCATTGCAGATATCGTGGTTGTTAGCAATTTGGTTGGCGCAATTTATAAACCGGGAAACGCCAGGAGAGTTTATATTGTCAGATAATGGACCGTGGTGCCTCCGGATCGATGACACAACCTGATTCGAAACCGGCCACCATTTTTCAACAAATCGGGCTCCCAGTTCGGAATGGGAAATGCCAAAGGCATCGTATTCAAGTTGCTCCAAGCTTTTGTCGGAGTCAGCCAGATTCCTTACAAATGCTCCATATTCATCAGGAATCAAATAATCGAAAACCAGAATCCCCACATCATGCATCAACCCTGCGAGGTAACTGGCCTCCACATCCTCCTTGCTCCCTCCCACATGCACAAGCAGGAGTCGAGACAAACAAGCCACACCGAGAGAATGTTTCCAGAATTTAACATGATCAAAAGACTTGGGTTTTTTAAACGCTCTGGGTAATTCAAGGGTGTAGGCCAAATCAAGCACCATTTTGAGCCCAAGCCGCATAATGGCCGAGTTCAGATCTAAGACATCATCACGCCCACCCCCGAAAAGAACACTATTAGAAAGCTTTATCAAGCGCCCTGACAGGACGGGTTCCGTTTGGATCAGGCCCGATATTTCTTCAATATCGCTGTCGGGGTCATTGATCCGGCCCTCCAGATTAATGAGGATATCGGATAAAGGAGGCAGGTCTCCTTTGGTTTCCAGCAGGTCTAGGAGTTTATCTTTCACGGAGTCACTTTAAAAAAGTTATTTGTGAAGCCCACGTAATAATAAAATTGTATCGGCCAAAATGCCTGATCTGACCAATATTAAGCATTATCCATTTATTCCCTTATTCGTCAAGCCTTTATAGCCTTTTCACAGGAAAAGATATACCGTCTGTTTAAGACTTTTTCCGGGCAAATTTATGTTGACCCCATAGTGATTCAACCCCTACAATGGCGAATCAAAGACTGTGTGAGAGATTGCATCTTTTTAAAGAGTACCGCATATTCATTCAATAATTTTTTCCAGGACAACCCCTTGCTTTATGAC
>CAZEBI010000167.1:0-5378 GCA_964510355.1 uncultured Nitrospina sp.
TAGCCCCAAGGGGAATCGAACCCCTGTTTCCGGCGTGAGAGGCCAGCGTCCTAGCCGCTAGACGATGGGGCCATAAAAATGGCGGTAAAAAAATGTTTCACTATCGAGAGGGGGGAAAAACCAACCCTCCCTTAGTCTCTCCCTATGAAGGGAGGGAAATCAGGTAATTTAAAAACCGTCTTTTGTCATGATGGGCGGACCGGCCCGGTTTTTCTTTTTCTCTCTGCGGACCTTGTCTTCCGCCTCCAGATCGCGTTTGTTCACCCCAAAAATCAGAAACGCCATCAAGGGATAAGCCGGCAAAGACAGTATCGCCCAGGTGATCATGAACTTACCCCCGGCGGAAACCATGCCGCCATCGGTCCCTTCATTTCCTCCTGTGCCAAAGGCCATGAACAGGATAAAGCCCAGGAGCATGCCCATCAACGAAGAAACCGCCGTTTTATGTGCCACCTCATTCATATATAATGTCGACAAGAGCGGGAAGTCGCTGACATAAGCGCCAAGGAGCCCCAAGGTGAACATAATAAAAATCGCCAACATCAAAAAATCGTTGGTGATGGCAACGGTCGCCACCAATTGGTAAAGCGGCGCCCAAAACGCAAGAATGAATGGATTGCGATAAATATTCATGCTTCCTTTGTAAAAAAAAAGCGGAGAATCCCCGCAGGTAACGCATTATAATTTCTAAGGAATGGCTCGGGTACAAGGACTCGAACCTCGACAACCAGAATCAGAATCTGGCGTCCTGCCAATTAGACGATACCCGACCACTCATTCCTTGGGAACCATGTTTATAATAGTTTTAGATATGAAAACTGTCAAGGCCATTTGCACACAACCTCGACCATGACTCATTTATCAACAAAATCAAAGAAATAGCACCTTCTATGCGCGTAATTTCTGGCTCTGCCCGGGGCACTAAACTGGTCAGCATTGGGTCTGCCGACATTCGCCCTACCCTCGACCGGGTCAAAGAATCGTTTTTCAACCAGGTCGGGCCTGGGCTGGAGGGCATCGCTTTTCTCGACCTGTTCGCAGGCAGTGGAAGCATCGGCATCGAAGCCTTAAGTCGAGGGGCAGACCTCGTAGTATTTGTCGAACCTGCGGCAAAAGCCCAGCACATCATCATGCAGAATCTGGAAAAATGCAAGATGACCAATGATAACCAGACTTTGTTGAAATCGTCAGCCCTTGCAAGCTTAAAAACACTCAAAGACCGGAAACTCGATTTTAACCTGGTTTATCTGGACCCGCCTTTCGCCGATGGCTTGTATGAACCCACTTTGCGGGAGCTTTCTTCATCGGGGATACTGCGCCCCGACGCGGTGGTGGTGGTGGAACATTTCCACAAAACCGTTTTGCGAAAAAACTATGATAAACTTGAACTTTATAAAGATCGGCGTTTGGGCGATTCCTGCCTTTCATTTTTCACATTTGAAAACCTGAAGTATGGAACATAAAGAAAAAATTGTCATTGCCATGAGCGGCGGGGTGGACAGCTCGGTCGCCGCCGGAATCATGAAAGAACGCGGGTTCGATGCGGTCGGGGTTTCCCTGCAATTGTGGAACTATTCGAACTCGGACAGTCGCTTTGGCACCTGCTGTTCGCTCGATGATATGGCCGATGCCCGGCGGGTGGCAGAACGAGTCGGCATTCCTTTTTACATCCTAAACATGGAAAAAAAGTTTAAGGAAGAGGTGGTGGACTATTTCATCTCGGAGTATATGCAGGCGAGAACGCCGATTCCCTGCACTTTGTGTAACCAGAAATTAAAATTTGAGGAACTCATCCACAAGGCGGAGTCATTCGGGATTCGCCGTGTTGCCACCGGGCATTACGCCTCCATCGTCAAACATGAGTCAGGGCGATTGCTGGTGCGCCGGGGCCGGGACCGATTCAAAGACCAGAGTTATTTTCTGTTCAACCTGTCGCAGGAACAACTGGCTCGGCTGGAGTTTCCGCTCGGCGACATGGATAAAAAGGAAGTGCGTGAACGGGCGCGCCAATTGGGGTTGAACGTAGCCGAAAAGGCCGAGTCGCATGAAATCTGTTTCATTCCTGATAACGACTACCCCCGGTTTATCGCCAAGCAGTTGAACGGGAACGCTCTGCAAGAAGGAGAGATCGTCAATTCCGCTGGCGAAGTGCTGGGCAAACATCAGGGCTATCCGGCTTTCACCATCGGCCAGAGAAAAGGGCTCAACCTCGGCGGACTCAAAGAACCGCATTTTGTGACGCATATCGACCCGGACCAAAACCGTATCACCATCGGCCCAAAACACGAACTGGCCCAACAGGGCTGCACAGTGGGGCAAGTAAACTGGAGCCTGGAATTTTCCGGACCGTTTAGCGCTAAAGTGCAGATCCGTTACCGCCACCAGGCCGTTGCTTCAACCATAACACCGCTCGATGGTTCGCGGGCAAAGATCGAGTTTGACGAGCCGCAGATTTCCATCGCACCCGGTCAATCGGCGGTTTTTTATCAGGATGATTGTGTAGTCGGCGGCGGGTGGCTGGAATGAGCGAAGCGGTAAAAGTAGCCGTGGAAGCGGCATTGGCGGCAGGCAAGATTCTGAACGAGCGTAAAGACAGCATCGGGAAAATCGCTTACAAGGAATTTTACGACCCGGTAACCGAAGTGGACCTCCTCTGCGAAAAAACGATCATCGACCACATCAAAAAAACTTTTCCCGATCATGACATTCTGGCGGAAGAGTCAGGTAGCGCCGAAGGCAACCCGTCACCGAGTAAATGGGTCATCGACCCGCTTGATGGCACGCTGAACTATTCACACGGCTATCCCTGCTATTGTGTCTCCATCGGATTGGAGCATGAAGGCCAACTGGAAGTCGGTGTTGTGTACAACCCCTGCCTGGATGAATTGTTCGTTGCCGAACGGGGCAAGGGAGCCACCCTCAATTTCAAACCTATCAAGGTTTCCCCCATTTCCACATTGAAAGAAAGCCTGCTGGTCACCGGTTTCCACCCCAAAGTGGTCAACTCTCTGGACGATAATTTAAACCATTTTTGCCGGTTCATGAAAGCCTGCCAGGCGGTGCGCCGACCCGGTTCCGCCGCCATGGACCTGGTTTATACCGCGATGGGACGATTTGAAGGATTCTGGGAACTCAAGCTCAGCCCCTGGGATGTTGCCGCAGGAATGTTAATCATGACGGAAGCCGGAGGCACCGTGTCGAAATTTGACGGAAGCCCGGTCACGATTTATGATGAGGAAATCCTGGTCAGCAACGGCCTGATCCATCAAGAGATGGTGGATATCCTGCAATCCAATAAAAAGTAAAAGCTTCTTCAGGTTTCTCCACCCTCTTCACGATGAAAAATATTTTTTTTCTTACCCTACTCATTGTCTTTCTCGCTGGTTGCCAAACCGTTCAAAAAGGCGACTGCGCCGGTTGCGCCTACGACATCTATCTGTGGAAAACGGCGGTGGACACGGTTGCACTGGCCAATTTCCCCGATGAGGAATACAACGCCGTGGTGCATTATGTCGACTATTCCAACGCCTGGGTCACATCCGGCAACGACATTCATATCACCGACGATCTTTTGCATAAATTATCGCCGGAACAAAGAGTGGCAGTAGCGGCACATGAAATCGGTCATTTGAAGGCAGGGCATTATTATTCCAGCATGGGGGTCTCGATTCTGACATCCATTGCCTTCACGCTAGCCAATGTGTTTGTTCCGGGGGTGGGCTATGCCGAGTATCTGGTGAAACCGGTTATCGTCGGCGGTTTCTCCCGCCCGCAGGAATTGGAAGCGGACAAACTGGGGGTGGGTTATTTGCAAAAATCCGGTTTGCCAGCGCATTATTTTATTGAAGTGTTTCAAATTTTCCGTGAGGAGTCGGAAGGCAAATCCGATGAGGCCAGCTATTTCTCCACCCACCCGACAACGAGCGAACGTATTGAACAGATAAAAAGTTTCTACAAAAACCCGGAATCTACGACGCAGAAAAATTAATCTGCGCAAGCGGGTTTTATTCTCCTTCTTTCGGTTTCACCAGATAGGTGTAACCCTTCAGGCCCGCCTTGTAGAGACTGAGAAAATCATCGGCTTCCTTTTGCGTGACCACTCCCCCTTGCACACACCCAACCAGAAAACCATCTATGCGCCCGGCAAGTTCATCGGCGCTAAACTGCACATAGTCCAGAACGTCTGTCACATCTTCGCCTTCAATGATCTGCTCGTAGTTCAGCGACCCATCTTCTTTGATTGAAACGTGAACCGTATTGGTGTCGCCAAACAGGTTGTGCAGGTCTCCCAGAATTTCCTGATAGGCTCCTGTGAGAAAAATGCACAGGGCGTAGTCTTCCTCCGGAAGCAGGGAATGCACCCGCAGCGTATTCTCGGTCCCGCGATGAGTGCCGATGAAAGTGTCGATTCGCCCATCCGAGTCACAGGTAATGTCTGCAAGCGTCGCGTTGCGATCAGGTTCTTCATTCAGGCGGTGCAGGGGCACGACGGGGAACACCTGATCGATGGCCCAGGAGTCGGGCACCGATTGAAACACTGAAAAATTGCAGAAATATTTATCGGCCAGTTTGGTTTTGAGACTGCGGATATCATCGGGCAAAAATTTCAACCGGGAACTGAGTTTTTCAGTTTTACGGCAAATGCCCCAATAAATACGCTCGACCATGGCCCGGTCGGCCAGCGGGATCAAGCCAAGTAGAAACTGGTTTTGCGCCTCGTCTTTCAAATGAACGGCATCGTGCCACGATTCGATCAGGTTTTTGTTGGAGGTGGAATCCAGCACATCAAAAATTTCTTTCACCACTTCCGGCGCGTCATCGGCAATTTCAATCTGCTCACTCCACTCCGGAAAGCGGGTCACACCCAGCACATTGACAACGAGAATAGAATGATGCGCAGTCATGGCCCGGCCAGACTCCGAGATGATATTAGGGTGGGGCAGGTTTTCGGCCTTACAGGTTTCCAGTAAATGATAGACCACATCGTTGGCATATTCCTGCACCGAATAATTCGTGCTCGATGCAAAGGTGGACCGCGACCCGTCATAGTCGACACCCAAACCACCGCCCACATCTATGTACTCGATGCTGCAACCAAACTTCATCAATTCGCAATAGAACCGCCCTGCCTCTTTGAGGCTGTCTTTGATCCTGCGGATGTTGGTGATCTGGCTTCCCAGGTGAAAGTGAATCAGTTTGATGCAATCAAGAATATTTTTATTTTTGGCGATTTCCAGGGCTTCCATCAGCTCCATGGTATTCAACCCGAACTTGGAGTACTCCCCGGAAGATGAGGACCACCGCCCCTGCCCTGCACTCCCCAGGTTGATGCGGCGTCCGATATTGGGTTGCCCTCCCCGCTCGTTCGCCACCCTGTC
>CAZEBI010000168.1:0-5362 GCA_964510355.1 uncultured Nitrospina sp.
TTGGAATCTTTGGCTAGGGGCTGCAATCACCATTATTACCGTAGGAACAGGGCTTTATGAATATTACACAGTACAGCACGACGAGCCTTCCCATTCAGCGATGACGGACCACCGCAATTGGGCCGCTGCCACAGCTGGTTTTTTCTGGGTGCTGACTCTTTGGTCAGTGCGGAACTATAGATGGAAACATCCTCTGAAAAAATCTTTTATTGTCTCTATTGTTTTAGCCTCTATGTTGCTCATGGCTACCGGCTGGAAAGGCGGCGAGTTGGTGTACCAATATGGGCTGGGAGTAAAGTCCTTGCCTCAGATTTCGGTGGAGGATCAAGGTCACTCGCATGATTCCAATGTAGGTGGAGATAATCATGGTCACTAGATTTTTTATAACAGGGTCACCACAAGGGAGTAGGGAAAAATGATTACGCAAGCCGTAATATTGGCCGCTGGCAGAGGTTCCCGATTAAGCAATGTTGTGAGTAAAATTCCAAAGGGCTTCATAGTGCTTAGAGGACAAACCCTTATCGAGATTTCCATAAAAAATCTATTAGAGGTAGGAATAAAAGAAATTTTGATTGTAACTGGTTATCTGGATCACTTTTACGAAGAGTTAAAGGAAAAATATCCTTGTATAACAACTGTAAAAAACAAGGACTTTGATAAATCAGGCACTATGTATTCATTATATTGTGGTAGGAACTTGGTGAAGTCAGATTTTCTATTGCTCGAATCAGATTTGGTTTATGAAAAAAAGGCTTTAGTTGAAGCTTTAAAATTTCCTCAAAATAATTGTTTGATTTTGTCTGGGACCACAAAAGCAGGAGATGAGGTTTATGTAGAGGGTGACTCCGGACTGGTTTCCAGGATATCCAAAGATCCCAATGAACTAAAAAACAAAGTGGGCGAATTCGTTGGTATTTCTAAAATTTCCGCTGCCTTACTTAACAACATGATCTTTACCAGCAAATACAAGTTTAAATTAACCCTGCAATGTGACTATGACATGGACTGTTTAAACAAATTATCCAAGGAAACAGATGTTTTTTATAAAAAGGTTAATAATCTTTTGTGGGCAGAGATTGATGATGGAGAGCAACTATTAAGAGCCCATAAAATTAGAGATAACATTCTAGCAAAACAAAAAATCTCTACTGAGAATAATTCCTAGTCAAAAAATGAGGAAAGTTATTGTTTTTGTAAAACCACCGAATATCACAAAGAAAGACGATTTCTTAGAAACACGGTAGTTTATTGATTGTGGATAATAAATCTTTTTCCGGTTTAGATAATGGCAACTTCAAAACACACTAAATTCTTTTTAATTGCCTCGGGCATTCTTCTGGCATCCCTATCCATATTATTTGTTTCATTAACCAGGTCGGCTGCTTACAGCCTGCCTCATAAGTTCTTCATGCTTGGTCTTGTGGTTTTTATTTTCATCACCTGGTGCGTTTTGATTGGGTACTTTTTAAAGTCCTTGCGGGCCAACCAAAATCAAATTGAAGTATTAATGGGGTTAAAATTAGCCCTAACTTCATTGATCGACATGAAGGATTCTTATACAGAAGGACATTCCAATCGGGTGCGAAATCTTGCCAGGAGTTTTTCAGAGTATCTGCGTTTGCCTTCCGCTGAAATAGAGAAAATTTCTGTTGCAGGGGAGTTGCATGACATCGGAAAAATTGGAATTCCAGATTCCATCTTGAAGAAATCAGAAAAAATCAATGACCATGAATACGAAGTGATTAAAAACCACCCAAAGATGGGAGCGGAATCGATAAGGTCAATTAAAGGGTTTAATGAAATCGCAGAAATCATTCTGCACCATCATGAAAAATATGATGGCACGGGTTACCCCGACAACCTCAAAGGTAATGAGATCCCTTTGGGTTCCCGCATTCTGAGCATTGTGGATGCTTACGATGCAATGTTTCATGGTCGAGCTTACCGCAAACCCTATACAAAAGAACAAGTTTTAGAGATTATCCGTCAGGCAGGGCCAAAACAATTCGACCCATTACTTTCTGATCAATTTCTTAGCTTTATCAAGCAAGAGAATAAAAAGCTCCATGCCGACCCTGTTTGCGGGATGCGTCTTAGTGAAAATCAGAAGGATTTTAATTGCAGGTATATTGGGCAGAATTATTTCTTTTGCTCTCGGATTTGCGTCCAAAAGTTTGAAGAATCACCTGAAAAGTTCATATTAAGTTCTGAAAGATAATTAAAATAAACGGTCTTTTTTTATAGACCATCATCCTGTTTTGTTAATCATCAACGGATTGTGAGAAATGAAGCAAATAACATTTAAATTCATCGTATTTTTTGCTTTGAGTTGGATATTTATAGCATCCAGTTCCGCTGGTATTGTTGAATATGACCTCAATGTAACGAATAAGACCTTGAATATCACTGGCGAAAATGTGAAAGCAATGGCTTTAAATGATTCTATCCCCGGACCCACTCTACGCTTTCGTCAAGGAGATGTTGCTCGAATCCGATTCAAAAACAGTATGGATGTTCCTACTTCCGTCCATTGGCACGGGCTTCTTTTACCTTACCGTCAGGATGGTGTCCCCTATGTAACTAATCCACCCATTGAACCGGGAGAAACAAAACAGTTTGAGTTTACTATTAAACAATCGGGTACCTATTGGTTCCATTCCCATACCGGCTTGCAAGAACAGCGTGGTGTTTACGGCTCTATCGTTATCACCCCCAGAGAAGGAGAACGTATTTCGTCAGATCAGGACAAAGTGATTGTTTTGTCAGATTGGACGGACGAAAACCCGAATGAGATTTTGCGTACCTTAAAAAGCGGCAATGATTATTACAGTTTAAAGAAAGGCACCCTGCAAAACCTGTTGGGGGCAGCAAAGAGAGGTGCCCTCCTAGATGTGGTTAAACGCAGTCTAATACGCATGCCGGTTATGGATGTTTCAGACATTGCTTACGATGCATTTCTGGCTAACGGGAAAGTGGAAACGGCGGTCCCCGCCAAGGCCGGAGAAAAAGTGCGTCTGCGCTTTATCAATGCCTCTACCGCAACTTATTTTTATCTTCAATTTGCAGGAGGCCCGGTTCAAATTGTGGCTGCCGATGGTAAAGAGGTTCAGACGGTAAACGTGGATCGTTTTCTTATGGCTCTTGCTGAAACTTATGATCTCATCGTAACGGTTCCTGAAAATGGTTCCTATGAGCTTCGAGCCACTGCTCAGGATGGCTCCGGACACACATCAATATTTATCGGCAGTGGAAAACGCATATTGGCTCCCAATGTACCCAAGCCTAACCTCTACAAAATGAAAATGTCAATGAATTCGGGTAACAAAAAAATGAAGATGCCCGTAGGTAATATCAGAGATCAATCGATGGAAATGAATTCCATGGGTACGGGTAAAGAGCGTCCATTATCCCCCTACAAAAAACTCCGCTCTGTTAGCAAATCTACTTTGCCTAAGGAAAACCCCACGCGCGAAGTTGTCCTCACTCTTACAGGAGACATGGAACGTTATATTTGGTCTATGGATGGGGAAACACTCGCGGCTGACAATATGATAAAAATTCGTCATGGCGAGAATGTGCGGTTTGTACTCATCAATCAAACGATGATGCACCACCCAATGCACCTGCATGGTCATTTCTTTCGTGTACTCAATGGGCAGGGGGAATACTCCCCTCTCAAGCACACGGTGGATGTCCCTCCTTTAGCTACACAGATCATCGAGTTTGAGGCAAATGAATATAATGACTGGTTCTTTCACTGCCATATCCTCTACCACGCAAAATCCGGGATGGCCCGAGTGGTCAGCTATGTAGATAAAAAACTCGATATGGATCTTAAAAAAATCCGCCATAAACTTTATAAGGACTTTTGGTACCCTACCATCATCGGAACGACGCAGTCTCACATGACAGATGGTATGGCGATTTTCAGCAACTCCAGAAATATTTTTAGCACAACCTGGCAGGTGGGTTGGCAAAGGGTGGACAAAACCGATTACGATGTAGAACTGGCCTATGACCGTTACTTCAACCGTTTTTTCAATTTGTTTGCCGGGGTGAACCTGACCAACGATTATGAACGCGGTATTTTTGGAGTACGATACCTTCTACCCTTCAACATTGGAAGCGATTTGCGAGTGGATAGCGAGGGAGAATTTCGCATAACCCTTGCACAAGGATTACGGGTAACAGATCGCTTTGGAATTTTTGGCAATGTCGAATATGACACCGAATCCAGAGAAGAGTGGTTAATGGGCGGAAAATATACCCTATCAAGAAACATTGCCCTGACAGGTCAGTATCATTCAGATTTTGGGGCAGGTGCCGGGCTAGAGTTTCGATACTAAAGGAAAAGATAAAAGTTATTAGTGCATTTCGTAACACCATTTTTTGAGTGATTTCAATTCAACCGTTATTAATAAAATTTCGGAAAATCATTAAAAATAAGCTCTGACTTTTGCAACCTTTATTTTACCTGTGCTTTTTTATGACAGCTGCTTTTTTCGGAAGGCTCATTGATGAAAATCAGAAAAATCCCAGTCGCATAAATACTGAAAAAGACTATTTTCTGTTCTCAGGCTTCCGCACGAAAGTTTGAAGAATTGCCAGAGAAATTTATGATGGGCGCGGGACCTTTCTAGCCCCCCTTTTATAAAAGGAACTCTTGACCCTGGACTATGGGTGTACTGTCGATGCAAACAGGTATTGAGAGAAACAATGGATAATTTTACCATTAGCAAGTTAGCCGAGTTCTGTGATGTTAAACATGACACTGTTAGATATTATGAAAGGTCGGGCTTGATCCAGCCTATAGGGCGTACCAAGGCTGGTTATAGACTTTATGATAAAAAAAGCATCAGAAAACTAAAATTCATTAAAAATGCGCAGTCGTTGGGCTTTAAATTAGAGGAAGTAAAAAAATTATTATACTTTGACCACTCCGATAAGACGACAGCAAATGATGTGCTAGCGATTACTAAAAAAGATTGTAGAAATAAGGCAAAGAAATAAGGATTTAAAAACGATCCTGAAAATATTGGAAAAACTGGTTAATTTATGCCACGGGGAAGGACCAACAAGTGAATGTCCGATTTTGGAATATATTTATCCCACATCAAATAAAGCAGATAAATAGTTTAACTTGGAAAGCATGTTCAAATTTTTATTGAGATTAATTACTTAATGACAAAGCCCAGATTAAAGTTTGTTTCGTTCTTCACTATGATTATTCTAATCTCTGGATGTACTCATACCCACAAAGTAGCTATTACGCCAGAAATAATTGTTCATCATGCGAATGTTTCTACTTCCAAAACAGTGGGGATAAAAGTAGTGGACTTGCGCTCTGATAAAAAATTTTACA
>CAZEBI010000169.1:0-5335 GCA_964510355.1 uncultured Nitrospina sp.
AACGCCGTGAGAAATTCTACAGGAAGAGTTTATGCGGACTTTTGGCATCAGCGAAAACAAACTCGCAAGAGACATTGATGTCCCGGTAGCCCGCATCAACGATATTGTTCACGCTCGGCGCGGCATCACGGCTAACAGTGCTTTGCGGCTGGGTAAATATTTCAAGACCACTGCCGAATTCTGGATGAACCTGCAATCTCGCTACGACCTCAAAATTGCCCGGCGTAATGACTGGCCTCAGCTTGAAAAAAACATCCGCCCCCTGCCGCAAAATAGTGCGGGTTAAATTTTTCAAGCTTGCAGGTCACTTAAAGCTCTAACACACCTCTCTTTTTAAAAGTATCTTTTCACAACCCGTCATTGCGAGCGAAGCGAAGCAATCCAGAACTGACAACATTGCGTTTACGGCTCAAACAGAATTAATTTATGCCATTAGACCATTACGTATCCCAAGTCCATTTAAGAAACTTCTATTCCCCAGAACTGGGCGAAAGAATGTTTGCTATCCGCAAGCGTGATATGCACCAATTTCAGTGCAGATCAGAAGATGTTTGTCGAATAGAAAATGGTAGTACCAATGAATTTCTCATTCATGATCGAGCAATCGAAGATTTTTTATTGGGAATCGAACCAAAATATAATAAATCCATTGATAAGCTTAGAAAAGGGGAAATAGATGCAGATTGCATATATGTGGTTTCTGGATTTGTTTCTTACGTGCAGTCTTGTTCCCCAGCTGGAATGAGAATACATTCTTCAATGCCTAAAAATGCCGTAGAAAACACCGCCAAAATGTTAGATGCAAGAGGAGAAATCTCCCCGACACCTCCTGAGTTAGGAGGAAAAAGCATTACAGAATTATTAGAAACAGGGGAGATTCAAGTGACGGTGGACCCCAAATTCCCTCAATCTATTGGAATAAGCAATATTACCAGTAGTATGTCAGCGTTTGGTAATTTCTACTGGGAAATACTGTTGAACAACGTCTCTGATAGCCCATTCTTTACGAGTGATTTTCCTATAACAATAGAAAGTTCAAATGATCCGAGAGTCTTGAACAGGGTTATACCTCTGGCCCCTGATCTTGCGCTCCGTATTGTGCCGAATATTTATTACGATAAAGAAGCGGCTAAACAAAATTTTAGCCAACATCGATTTTTATTAAAAAAGCTTTCACGAAAGCAAGTAAGGGCGATAAATAAACTGATTGTCCAGTGCGCTGAAAACCTTGTCTTTTATAGTGAAAATGAGGATTGGGTGCCAAAGTTTGTGTCCAAAAACTGTCAGTATAGAATAGAGCCATTAGTTGAAGAAATTAAAGTGGATAATGGCACTTATTCAATTTTCAATCAAAAGATTAGTAAGGCTACAGAAAAGGGTTAGGGTATTTTAAACTCTGGATTGCCACGCTCCGCTCGCAATGACGACCGAATCCAACCCTCCCTCAATCCCTCCCTATGAAGGGAGGGAAGTAAACATTTTCATCCGTGTTCATCGGTGGTTCCAGTTGCATCAGTTTCTGACGGATATAATGCACCACGGTGCGAATCTCTTCCCCAGTCAACCGTGATTCCCAGGGCATCATGGCGGTCCCTGCCCTCCCTTTGGTGACAGAGCGGATCATGCGCTCTGCTGTCAGAGCCTTTTTCGATTTTTCGGCGGTGAAATTTTTTGGCGGTGGGTTCAGCACGTTGGCGGCAAAGGTTTTGCCATCACCCTTATTGCCGTGACAGGCTTTGCAATGTTTGTAGAAAACATCCCTTCCGGCTTCCAGGTCAACGGAGCTGGCTGATGCCTGGGGCACCCCACTGACGAGAATCAGCAACAGGAACACCATGATGCCTAGTTTTTTTTGTTTGTTTGAAATGTGAATCACCCCAACCCTCTTTAAGAAAGAGGGGGCTTAAAACCAACCCCCTCAATTCCCCTTATCAGGGAGACCTTTGCATAACCCGATGCTTTTCATTGATCCTCCCCTCTCATGAGGGGAGGCCTGGAGGGGTGTGGATTTTTTGATGAAATTCATAATCCAACCCTCCCTGCTCAACCCCTCAACTCATCGGGCTTGAGTCCCTATGAAGGGAGGGGAAGTTCAGTTTAGCTTTTTCGACTTATGCAAAGCTCTCCTTATCAGGGGGAAGACATTAAAGTATTGCGCTTGAGTACTCCGTCTGCTTTACGGGCAATGCAGTACTGGCCCCACGCCTAGTGGATGTCTTCGAGTTTTTCGATTAGCAGGGTTTGGATCATATGTTGTTTGAATCTGCGGATCACTTTATTGAAGTCCACGTGCGGATTTCTCAGGGAGACGTAAAAGACATCGATCGCCCGGTCCCCCTGGATGGAAATCTTGGCCCGGTGGATGCGAATACCAAAATCCACAAAAACGGTGGAAACCTTATAGAGCATACCGATATGGTCGCGGGCTTCAACCCGGATAACGATGAACGGATTGTCCACCGTTTTTTCGACAAACACTCTTGGGATCATCGCCATCTTTTTTTGCTCGCCGGCATATCGAGTGCGCGATTTCAATAGGTCTTGCAAGCGGGTTTCTTTTGAAAACAGTTGGCTCAAGGTATTTTTAATGCCCTTCCAGACCTCAACGCTATCAGCATCTGCGCGGGTGTCGGCTTCGACCTGCATGGAGATCGTCACGATTCCATCCTGTTTGAGATAGATATGCGCACCAAGAATATTCAGGCTTTTAGCGGTGAGGGTTCCCACCAGTTTTTTGAACGCCTCGCTACCGGTGGGACAACAAAGGGTCAGGTTGTGGAAGTTCCCCTCTGCATGGAACTGGTGGTGCAGGATAAACAGTTTATCCTTGAGAGACCGCATGAGGCGAATATGAAGTGCTACCTCTTCGGAAGAGGCCGTCATCAGATAATCTTTGGGCATCTGACGAAGATGCTCTTCGATATCGTTCACCGGCAGTTCTCGCTGCAGAGCTTTGAAAACCCCGACCCGGGTGGCCTTGGGCTGCAACTCCAAAGACTCCGGGTTTTTCAGATAACGCAAAGTTTTTTCATATAATTCTGACAGCAATATTTTTTTCCAGGCGGTCAGGGTTCCCGGTGCCACCGCTCGCAACTCGGCGTAACTGAGCAGGTAGAGCCCATCTAATCTTTCAGGGTTTACAACCGTATCCGCAAATTTACGAATGACCGCAGGCTGGTGGATATCCTGATGCAGAGCGGTTTCGATCAGGGTGTACGGGTTGTCGAGAAAAAATTGCAAGGTCTGAGCATCCGCCTCTTCCAGGTTCAGTCTTTCTGCCAGAGATTGTAGAAAGTCCTGATGCACCGATTGTAAAAGAGCCGATAGTTTAAGCACCCCTTTTGCGGGATAACCCTGATACAAGGCGAACAGGTCGGTGGGGTTGGTGACGCTACTGGATATTTCCAGTTCATCCAAAAAGCGGATGGCACGCAGAGAATGCTCGTCGGCGGTGTAGTGGTGATAAAAATCATGGTTCACTTTGCAGTGTGCCAGGCCGAATTCCGGCAGAATTTGTTCCAGAATATGTGTTTCATGCATCAACCGCAGGGTTTTTTCGGCGGCTTTGTCTTCCAGAATGGAAAACATGAAATCCCGGATATCCTTACCCTTCATGAATCGCGCGTTAATGAGATTTTTGTTGAGTTGCATTTGCCGCCGCAGTTTGTAGTCCGGCGCGAGTTGGTGTTTTCTGCAAAGCTCCAGTGCTGTCAATAAAAGGGATTTGTCTTTTTTAAAATCCTCCTTCGCATCGCCACCATAAATCAAAGCGGAATCTGAAATATGGAACCCATGCCCCACGGACTTTTTGGTCAATGACGAGATTACTTTTTTGAGAGACCTTTTGGATTGTTGGCAATGTTCAAAAAGGTTTTGGGAAAAATCATGGATATTGGTGGCGTGCAGATAATAGTCATGCATAAACGCTTCAACCGGTTTGCCATCGGCAAAAGACCTGTACCCCAGGTTGGCAGCCAGTTGTTCTTGGATGTCGAAAGTCAGGACATCGGCTTTTTTATCGGTCAGGTAATGCAGTTCATTGCGGACTCGCAGTGAAAAATCGACAGAATGGTAGAGCGATTCAATTTCCGGTTGCGACAGAACATGGGGCTCGTTGATTTCGCGCAACGAGTGGCATCCGTAGCGCACAGCGGTGGCCCACAAGGCGTGATGGTAATCCCGCAATCCTCCCGGCCCGTTTTTTATATCCGGCTCCGGGTGACACGCTACTCCATCATCCTGGTCGTAGCGGGTGTATTTTTCTTTTAGTTTAGAATTTAAGAACTGCTTCACATGTTTTTGCAAAACATTCTTTTTGATGGAGTTGCAAAACTGGTCATAAGTAGTTTGGTTGCCAATGAGAAACCGGGTTTCGATCATGGAGGTTTTGATAGTCAAATCCTCCCGGGCAAGTGCGACACAGTCTTTAATCGTGCGTGAGCTGTGACCGATTTCCATGCCAAACCCCCAAATAACCGACAGGGCATCTTGAATAAAAATTTCAGTGAGCGGCCGGGGTTTTGCAGAAAGAAGAAACAGTAAGTCAATATCTGAAAGCGGGTTGAGCTCTCCCCGACCATAGCCCCCCACCGCGATGAGAGAGAAATCTTCCAGAACATCGGCTCCGACATAGACCTCAAGCTGTGTCATCGAAAGAAGGACATGCCGGATGACCTCATCAACCAGACTGGTATGAGCCTGGATGATTTCGCGTCCGCCTGCTCCCGAGCGATGCCAGCTCTTGATCTTTTCCTTCTCATCGCGCAGCAATTTTTTAAAGGACTGGAAATAGGGCAGTCTTTCCCGGGAGTCGGGCGATATATCCTGCACCTGACCAAAATCAATCGTCAGCCTATAAACGTGCTCAGAAGTGTCCATGAGGGAAAAATCAAAAAGAGTTTATCTAAAAAGAATAAAACAATTATCGCATAATTTATGCATTGTGCATTCCTATTATATATAGGAACGCTTCCCGAACTGTTTTGCCTGTCCTGGCCGCTGTTTTTTCCGGTATTTTTACTGGGAATTGTCTGGCCAAAATTGCTTGACAAGAAGGGGGTAATAATTTAGCTTAGCCGTTCTTCTAACGGACATTTGATGTTGCGCGTTCCTATTATATCTGCCATTCGCAATGGGGTGATTTTTGCGGTTCATAATTTAAACAAAGGGGTTGCAGGAATACTAAATCAGGGAAGGCAGATCGAAGTTGTAGAAAAACAAGTCGATAACTAAATTATTTTCCGTGGTGCTCAGGCAGGAAGGTATTTATTATTTTAAAGCAATTTCTTACGGGGTAAAAACGATGTCAGAACAGCCAGATATTATTTATACAAAA
>CAZEBI010000170.1:0-5256 GCA_964510355.1 uncultured Nitrospina sp.
TGGTGCGAGTGATCCGAGGCAAGGTGTTTGATGTGGTCGTTGATATTAGAAAAGGTTCCCCCACCTTTGGAAAATGGCAGGGGTTTATCCTGTCAGACAGCAACCATCTTCAGCTCTATGTTCCTACAGGTTTTGCGCACGGGTTTTGTGTGCTCAGTGATACGGCGGAGTTCCTGTACAAAGTTTCTGAATACTATTCGGCAGACAAAGAAAAGGGCATCATCTGGAATGATCCGGATATTGGCATTGACTGGCCGATATCTGACCCTATCCTCTCTGAAAAAGATAAAACCAATCCCCGCTTGAAGAGCCTGTAGTATTTTTATAAGGGTGTTTGTTTTCCCTCGGGCGGGATCTCAATTTGCTTTGAGGTATTTGGTGAATTCGTTGAAAGCCAGGTTAACGGTATCTTCTATATTGAGCTCCTGACCGTTTTCAATGGATTCGATATTTTTTACCAGAGCTTCATCCAGATTATTTTTGAGTTGTTTTTCAAAACTGGACGAACTTGTTTCGGCATTGTAAACCGACAAAATTTCTGCCGCGATGGTTTTCCCCGGTTTGCTGGTCAGTATTTGGTCGTAGTCGAAGCCTTTCTTTTCAGCAAATTCCAACAAGCGGTCGATCTTGCTTGAAATCTGCGCGTAAGCCTCCTCGCCGATGGTGGTCTGAACGGAACTGGCAAAAACCGGTATCAGGCAATCGGGGATGCCGGGTTTTCGGATATTTTTTTCCATCAAGTGAACAAAAAAACGGCCGACATGTTCCTTGCGCTGGTTTCTGTCCTTGCGTTTCATCCGCCTTTTGGTTCGGGCTTTGCTGTCCTTATCCGCACTTCCCTCAGCGGGTTTGGTCAACTCGTTGAACATGGACAGGGTTCCCGATTCTACCTGACTGAACAATTCATCCGAGCTTAAATCAGAGTTGTCCTTCGCCATTTTTAAAATTTTAAAAATAATATCCTGCCTGAGAGTGTCGCTCATTGCTGTTTTTAACTTTCAGTGAAAAAGGATTCCAGAAAAAGGCTTATCTTCCGAAGGAAGTGATTTTAAAACTCCCACGGAAACCAGCTTTTCATATCATTGTGACCGGGCTATTACAAGTATTTGTAAAAATCCTATCATATATTTCCTGGAAACCTCAATTGGAAGGTTTTGGGTTCTCGTTAAGTAGTTATAAAATCAATAGCTTATATATGTATCGGCACAGCAATAACTTATCTCTAATGTTTATCTTCTTTTTTGCCGATAAAAACTACAAGCACGAAAAGAAGGGTTTAGAAACTACTCGGGTCACTAAGAATGAATTTAAGCGTGTCTGAAATAGGTTTTCAAAATATTGCACTGGAACAGAAAAGTACCCAGGCTTCTGTGGCCGCTTTTTTTTCCAGTGATTTGAGTTTGAAAACCCAGGAAGGCGACCTTGTCCGTTTATCTTTTGGCGGGGAGCAATCTTTATCCGAATCGAACACCCAGACATTAACGCAGGATAATGGCACTGTGCAGGAGTTCAGTTCTGTAGCCCGGGCCGCCGCTTCATATTCCCTGACGATACAGGGGGATTTGAATGAAGAGGAGCTGGCCGCGATCAACAAGCTTGCCGCAGAGATCGCTCCTTTGGCTAAAGAATTTTTTACGAGTGGAGAATTGAATCTGGAAGACTCTGTCAATGTTTTAGCCAACAACCTCGGTGTGATCCAGCAAGTGGAATTGGCGCTGGAAAGAACCGTGGTGGCAACATTTTCAAGCCGATCCATTTCGCGGTTGCCGGAAGAGGCCCGTGATGCCAGCGATATCGAGGCATTGAAAAATCAGGCCACTGAGTTGGAAACGGACGGAGTCCGGGATTTCCCGGCTCTAGTGCAAGCCACCATTGACGCGGTTTTTGAATCCGAAGCCAAACAGGTTCCTGAATCCGGTACGATTCTAAGGTCCTTGAATGACCTTTTAGATTTCATTCGTAGTAAGCTTGGGGAGGTTTTTGATCCCCTGACGGATCTGGCAGTCTTACCCGTAGAACCTGAAGAGTCTGCTGCACCTGCGAGCGATGGAACTGCGGAATCTTCCTCTCCTCAGCCCACTAGCGTAGAAATCTTAGTCTAAATAATACGCACCCAATTCTTTCATACCTAATATCGGTGAGCCCCTTGGCAGGGGAGGCAGATAGCAACGACTCTTTAAGCCGAGATAACTCTTTGCCAACCAGATAAAGTATGGCTCGCTGGCCCCACGCCTAGTGGTTAGGGCATGAGGGCGCCGTTATTGATGTCGAGGGTTTGTCCTGTGAGGGAAGTTTGTTCTTCTGAAACCAGGTAGGCCACCAGTTGCGCGACTTCTTTTGGTTGGGCCATTTTGCCCAACGGCACCGGTTTCATCGCTTCTTTGTAAGCCTCTTGTTTGGACATTTTCAAGGCATCGGCAAAACCTTGCAGACCTTCCTGCGCCATTTCGGTATCCACCCAGCCGGGACATAAGGCATTCACCAAAATTTTATCGCCGCTGTATTCTTCCGCCAGAGATCGGGTCAGGCCCAATAGCCCGGCCTTGGATGCGCAATAGGCGGAATAGCCCGGAACGCCTAATTTCGCCAGAATGGATGAAATGATGACAATCTTTTTGTATGGAGCCGCGCTCTTTTTAATAAGGGGGAGGCATTCCTGAATGGTCTGGTAGGTTCCGGTCAGGTTGGTGGCGATAATTTCCTGCCAGCGGTCCTGATCGCCATATTGATTTTCGCCACCCAAGCCGGCGTTGGCGATGAGACCGTAAAGGGAAGAAACGTTTGCCAGCGCTTGACGGATCTCTTCGGAGTTTCTGATATCACAGGTATGGCATTGGTGCTGTTTGGGATCTTTCAGTAAATTTTTTGTGGTTTCCAGGTTTTCCAGGTTGCGTCCGAGCAGGATGAGGGAGTGACCGCGCTGGGCTAAAGTTTGTGCGATACTTCGGCCGATCCCTGAACCGGCTCCGGTGATAACGATAGGTTCTGCCATTAGAGCTTCCGACTTTTTTCCGGGTTCAGCAGAATCTTGATATAGCCCGATAAGGTTTCGGCTTTTTCAGGTTCCTGAGACTCTTGATATCCCTGAATCAGGTTATTCATCATTCGGATCAGCGTTTCCCGATGTGTGGACTGGGACAGGAAGTGCTCTTCAAAAGGATGACCAAACTGCTCAACGATTTGAATGCAGTCTGCCTGGGTCAACAGCCTGCCTTGATGAAACGGGTCAAAATAAATCGGGTCTTTGGGGAGATTGTATTTGGCGATGTAATGGCCCGGCATACCCACACCCACGATGGGTAAACCCAGTCGACCGGCAACCAGAACGCACAGAGCCGAAAGAGTGATGGGCAGACCGGTTTTATGTTGCAGAACCTGGTTGAGATAGCTGTTGTCCGGGTTCATATAGTTGAGTTTGTTTCCCGTGAAGTTTTCCTGCTGGAAAAGCAGGCGGGTCAAGCTCAGAACGATTTGTGTGGGGTCTGCATCGGGGGTCAGGTTCTGTTGGAGCTTATGTGCCAGCGAGTCCAGTTTTTCCCGGCAGTTTTCCGGGTCCGAGTCGGGGTAGCCAAATTCCATGAGCAACAACATGCCTGCCTCCAGGTCGATATCCTGCCCTTTTTTCTGCGCCAATTGCCGGAACTTTTCTCCCAGTTTTATCGGAAAAATCGCGTCAATCATTTTTTGCGCCTGAATGCGTAGAGAGATTTCTTCACTACGGACCGCCATTTCGAGGAAGGGTAAAGCGTCTTCCCCCAGTTCGAGTAACTGAGCGCGAACCTTTTGCCGGACGAAATCATCCCGGTCGGTCAAGAGCTGGATTAAATACGAAATTTGGCCCAGAGTCTTTTGATTGTTCATAGCGTAAAAAACAAAGCGGGCATTTCTGCCCGCTCAGGCAGGGGATAAAAACCGACTACAGATCGGGTTGCGGTGTGGTGCGCAAATAAGGTTTGATCACTTTATGTCCCTTGGGAAATTTTGCGGGAATATCTTCCGTCTTGATTGCGGGAACGACCACACAGTCATCGCCATGTTTCCAATCGACCGGTGTGGCGACCTGATAATTGGCAGTCAGTTGCAGTGAATCAATGACTCGAAGGATCTCGTCAAAATTTCTCCCTGTTGAAGCGGGGTAGGTGAGTGTCAGCTTGACAGTCTTGTCTGGTGCGATGATGAAAACCGATCGAACCGTCAGGTTGTTTAGCGCATTGGGGTGAATCATGTCATACATTTCAGACACCTTTTTGTCCGGGTCGGCAATGATGGGGTAATTCACCGTGCAATTTTGTGTTTCGTTGATATCACTGATCCAGCCTTTATGTGAATCCACAGGGTCCACGCTTAAGGCGAGAACCTTGACGTTACGCTTTTCAAATTCATTTTTCAGGTTGGCCACCCGGCCCAACTCTGTAGTACAAACCGGAGTGTAGTCTTTGGGGTGAGAAAACAAAATTCCCCAGCTGTCGCCCAGGTATTTATGGAACTCAATGGTTCCTTCGGTGGTTTCTGCTGTAAAATCCGGCGCGGTATCTCCTAATCTGATAGACATATCTGTTTCCTTCTCAAAAAAGATTATAATTTGAATGCCTTTTTTACTATCCGAACAACCCCAAAACGGGGCTACAAAAATATTTTTTTGCGGGACGATGAACGTGATTATACCATAGCTGAAAGCGGACAAAAACGACGCTTGTTGGAAGCCACCCTTATTTCCGGTGCTCTAAACATTTTCCATGTATATTGATAAAGGTACCCTTTATTAGATGATTTCTGACACAAGAGGGTGCAACATTTTTGACACTGATTTTTAAGAGGTTCTGTGGCGGACTACAACCTGGAAGAGACAAAAACACTTTTGCGGCAGGTCTGGGCCTTTTTGTTGATGGGGCTTTACGGCATCGGTATTTTTCAAGAACGGGCCCTTCAGGCTGAGGCGGCGCAAGCCGCAGAGGCTGTTTTGCCGGATATGGCGAAAGTGATATTTTTTGCATTGGTCTTTGTATCGTTTCTGGTCGATGTCGTGGAAATGCGCGAGGATAAAAATAGGGCCTACCAGTTTTTGTTTTTATCGCTGGTCGCGGGGGGGCTGTCGGCAACAATCAGCGCGGCGCAATACCATGTGCTGGTGGGAATATTTGGCCGCTAGCAGGTTGCTGAAAAACTATTAAAAGCAACCCCCTCTGAAAAATCCCCCTTAACAGGGGGAAGCACAGTTCCCCCCTGATAAGGGGGGCTAGGGGGGTTAAACCATTG
>CAZEBI010000171.1:0-5250 GCA_964510355.1 uncultured Nitrospina sp.
GCGAGCCCGAGGATATATGTAAATGGGCAATAACGGAAGCTCTCCAGATCTGTCCAGCCGCCTTTTGCGGCTGGTCATAGTAGGTCATGTGGATCACGGAAAATCTACCCTGGTCGGACGACTTCTCTCCGACACCGACAGCCTGCCCGAAGGCAAGCTCGACTTTGTCCGCGACATCTGCAAACAACAAGGTAAAGATTTCGAGTTTGCCTTTTTGCTCGATGCCCTGGAAGAAGAGCAGGAACAGGGAATCACCATCGACACTTCGCAGATTTTCTTTGGCACCGCAAAACGCAAATACGTCATCATCGACGCTCCGGGTCACAAAGAGTTCCTGAAAAATATGGTCACAGGTGCCGCCGATGCCGAAGCCGCCCTCCTGCTGATTGACGCTAAAGAAGGCGTTCAGGAGCAATCGCGCCGACACGGCTATATTTTGAAATTATTGGGGCTCACCCAGGTCGCAGTGGTGATCAACAAAATGGACCTGGTCGATTATGACGAGAAGGTTTATAACAATATCAAAACAGAGTATACGAAATTTCTCGATTCTCTGGGGGTCAAGGCGCGCGAGTTCATTCCCGTTTCCGCCAAGCTCGGTGTAAACATTGCCGCGCTGAAAGATGAAATGCCCTGGTACAAAGGGACCACTGTTTTAAACATGCTCGACCAGTTCGAGAAAAAACCGCCGCAAGACCATCTGCCTTTTCGGTTCCCCGTACAGGATGTTTATAAATTTGACGAACGGCGCATCATCGCCGGACGCGTTGAGTCGGGCAAGCTAAAGGTCGGCGATCGAGTGATTTTTTCCCCCTCCAACAAACAGGCAGTGGTCAATTCCATTGAGGCCTGGAGCGTACCCGAACAACCCACGTCAGCGACTTCCTCGGAGTCCATCGGGTTCACTCTCGATGAGCAGATATTTGTCGAGCGCGGCGACGTGTGCACCCTCATGGACCAGTTGCCCATCGTTTCGACCACCTTCGATGCCAATGTCTTCTGGATGGGCAAACGCAACCTGGAAAAAGGCCGGAAATTCATCATTAAGTTGAGCACGCAGGAGATGGAATGCGAAGTGCTGGAATTCAAAAAAGCCATCGATGCCTCCACTCTCGAAACTTTGAGCAATCAGGATTATATCGCCAAAAATGACGTTGCTGAATTGACATTAAAAACCCGGAGCCCGGTCGCCTTTGACCTGTTCGGGTCCATCGCCAACACCGGGCGATTCGTTCTGGTTGATGGATACGATGTTTGTGGCGGCGGCATCATCACCACTTACACCCCGACGACCAAGACCGACAAGCTCCGAGATGAGGTCCGCACCCGGGATTTTAATTGGGTCAAAAGCGAAGTCAAACCCGAAGAAAGAGCCTACCGCAACGGACACCGGGCAACACTGATCCTCATTACCGGCGACCCCGGTACCGGCAAAGGCCCGCTGGCCCGAACCCTGGAACACAGCCTGTTCCAGAATAATTTTCAAAGTTATTTGCTGGACCGAAGAAATGTCAATCTCGGAGTCGGGGCCGACCTCGATGACCCCAAAAATAGCGGTGAAAGCGAATCGGCAAGACGGTTGGGAGAAGTGGCAAAACTTCTCCTCGATGCCGGACATGTGGTGATCTCCACCTCCAACGCTTTCCATCAGGAAGACCAGGCCGATTTGCGACTATTGGCAAACCCCTATCCGGTGGTAGAGATACAAGTCAGCGCGCAACCCTCAGGAGAACCCGATCTCGTTCTCTCTGTGGATGAAGCGCAAGACGCAAAAGAGGCCTCCCGCAAAATCCAGGACTTTCTCAAAGAAAAGAAAATCCTGATGGGCCATAATTATTCGATCTAACTGCTCGCCGCAGGGGCGACTGGCACTAGCTTTTATTGGCAAACAAAAGGTTATCCTCGGCTTAAACCAGTTCCCCCCTGACAAGGGGGGCTAGGGGGGTTGGTTTCGATGGGAGCCGTTTTCATCACTCCCTTTTTCAATTGACATTGGCCCGTATATCGGGCATTAATACCGTTCCTTTGTAGGCCAAAACTCAAGTTGGAGCTTAGATTCAGCATGCCAAAGATCAAGGTCATCAACACCGAAACCGACGAAACCATCGACATGAAAGCCGGTTATGGTGCCAATTTGCGTAAAGCCGCGCTCTATAACGATGCCGAGGTTTATAAAGGGCTCAGCAAGTTTTTAAACTGTCGCGGGCATGGCATGTGCGGCAAATGCGTGGTGGAAATTGAGCCCATGGAAAACGTCAACCCCCGCACCTTCTTTGAAAATGTCCACAAACTCGAACCCCACCAGAAACTCGGTTGCCGCGTTAAAGTCTACGGCGATATCACCGTCAAAGTCGCCATCGTAGACTGACCCTTCTCCTAGTTTTTTTTCTTCATCATTACGTTTCTTATATCCTCAGAACAATAAGCAGCGGCAAAAGTGTCAGCCCGATTGCGGCGATGAAGGCGTGGATCAATACGTCCCAGCGTTTGCTGTAAGGGACGATTGTGATAAAGTACAGGCAGACCAAATAATCCAGCAAGGTGTTTTCGTCGTGGGTCTGGTTCATGAGCAGATAATAGCCCAGGCAAAAAACAATGGTGTAAAACAAAAACCGGTGGATTTTCAGGCTCTGGGCCGTCTTCTTTCTGAATGCCATGAACAAGCCCAGAAAGATATTGATGATATAAAACCCGATCGCCACCGCCAGCCAGACCAGCGACGGGGAAGCTGTGATTTGCGTAATGGAAACCATAAAACAAAAACTCTCAAAAAGATCAACAGGGAAGGCATATTAACATGAGCTTAAATTTACAAAACCGCAAAGTGCTCATCACCGGAGCCAGTGACGGCATCGGCCGCGCTCTGGCCCTGGCATTTGCCAAAGAAGGTGCCCAGGTTGCCATCTGCGCCCGCAGCCAGGATCGGTTGGACTGCGTGTCTGGTGAAATCGAGGGTGCGGGGCATCTATTCTTTTCTGCCGACCTTGGCAAAGTGGAAGGGGTTGAGGCCTTTCATGCCAGCGTCATGCAACAGCTCGGACAGGTTGATGTGCTGATCAATAATGTCGGAGCGATTTTAAAACTGGCAAACTTTTTTGAACTGACCGATCAGGACTGGGAAGATTCGTTTCAGATCAATCTGATGTCTGCCGTTCGCTTGACCCGGCTATGCATTCCCGCGCTCAAACAGTCCGCTTGCTCTAGAATCATTAATATTTCATCCATTGCTGCCGCCAGTCCGCAGGACGTTTTTCCGCATTACAGTGCCATGAAGGCCGGGCTATCCAATTTCACCGTTTCCCTGGCCCAGACTCTGGCACCGGACAATATCCGGGTCAATTCCATTTCTCCGGGTCCTGTGTGGAGCAAGTCCTGGGACGATGAAGTGAAAGCGCAAGGCAACGGATCTTCGCAGATAAAAAAAGAAATTATGGAACAGACCGGAAAAAGCATTCCTTTAAAGCGGATGGGTATGCCGGAAGATTTGACCGGACTGGTCTTGTTTCTGGCTTCCGAACAATCCAGTTGGATCACAGCTACAAATTTTACGGTCGATGGCGGCTTGACCCGCAACCCTTTCTAGTCCCACACTATGACACATAAATTTTTATCGATCATTCTCGCTCTGGGACTATTTTCTGGATGCTCGGTTTCGCAGTCTGCAAAACAAGCTAATAAAATTCTGGTCAACCAGGAAAATCCTATTTTCGACAAACGCTTTGAGTCCATCGCGTTAAAAGATATCAACCTGAAAAATTTTTGGCTTGCGGGTGATCCATCAGACGAGCGCGAACCCGTCATATTGGACAACCACACCTTTTCGCGCATCACCAAGAAGGTGAAACAAGCCGTGGTGAATATTTACACCATCCGCATTGTGGAGCGTGATGCCAAGTTCGGCATCTCGCCCAACGACCTCCTGCCAATAAGGATTCCCCTTGTTTCCAATATTTTGGATATCATTCCCTTTCAGGTTCCTATTCCCTTTAAGTCAGAAGGGTTCAGCCTGGGCTCGGGTTTCCTGATCAACCAGGAGGGCTATATCCTCACCAACGCTCATGTGATTTCCAATTCGGTTGATATCCGGGTTGTTCTGGCGGAAGGGAAAAAAGAGTACCCTGCGAAAATCATTGGCATAGACCGGTTGACCGATACCGCCCTGATAAAAATCGAGCCGGATTTTATTCCCACCGTCCTACCTTTCGGCGATTCGGACAAACTGCAAATGGGAGAAATGGTGCTGGCGATGGGAAATCCGCTGGGGTTCCAGCATTCCGTAACATCCGGCCTGATCAGTGCCAAAGAGAGAGTCACGCCCCATGCCGGAGACCGCTATACAAACTTTCTGCAAACCGACTCAGCCATCAACCCCGGTAGCAGTGGAGGACCCCTCATCAATCTTTATGGAGAAGTGGTGGGAATCAATACAGCGATTGTTGAACAGGCACAATTGATCGGATTCGCCATCCCCATCAACACAGTAAAAGGTGTCATGGGCATGCTGATCATCGGCAAAACCCAAAGAGGGTGGTTCGGAGCCAACGCAGCACCCATCACGCCGGAGGAAGCCCTGGAGCTGAACTACCCGAAATCGGAGGGGATGGTCATCAAAGGTGTGGAAAAAAATAGCCCCGCCGAACAATCCGGCCTGCAAATAAATGACATCATCACCCAATTTAATAAAATACCGATCACCAACCTGACCGTTTTCCGCCGCAAACTGCTGGCCCTCATGCCTGGACAGGAAATTCATTTAACTCTCTTTAGAGATGGAAAAACCTTCGAGATCACAAGCACCCTGGCCCGAAAAAAAACCGGAGAAGAAGACGAACCCAACTCCTGAAACCACACTCAGCTTGTCCGGCGTCCCATGCGGTCAGGAAGAAAACACGAGTGGACCGGCTTGCGTTTTGAGGGAAGTCACAGTATTCTTCTTTTCGGAGAAAAATCGCCACGCATTTTTCATACGAACCCATGTTCACAACAAATCGAGTTTATTATGACCATCAACCCGCAAATCTTTCGCGAATATGATATTCGCGGTGTGGTCGGCAAAGACCTCACCCCCGAAACCGTGCAACGGATCGGTCAGGCCATCGGTACTTATATGAAACGCCAGGGAGGAAAATCGCTGGTGGTGGGGTGGGATATCCGCGCCAGTTCGGTTCAGTTCCGCGATATTTTATGCAAAGCTCTGACTTCGACCGGATGCGATGTCGTGGATATTGGAGAAGTCCCCACGCCGGTTTC
>CAZEBI010000172.1:0-2316 GCA_964510355.1 uncultured Nitrospina sp.
TCATGTCCAGTGCCACCGACCCCTGGCAACCGGCTGAAAAAAAATACCGGGTGACCCGTTCCGTTCTTGAGGCCATGACGACCTGCCCCCCCGACATATTGATTCTGCAAACCCACAGCGACCGCATTCTGGACGATCAGGAAACCCTGCTCAAACTCAGCCAACTGTGCTCACTCAGAATTCATATTTCCATAGAAGGAGACAGAAACCGCCTGCCCGGACTGCCTCCTCCCCCTTGCAGCATTGAACAACGCATTTTAGCTTTGCAACAATTGTCCGCAAACGGGATTAAAACCGTTGCCTGCCTGTCGCCTTTATATCCACTGGAAAACCCCCATCGATTTTTTGATCGCTTGAAAAATGCAGGAGCCGCAGCCGTGATCATTGATCATTTTATAGAAGGCGATGGCACGAGCGCGGGTTCTAGAACATTGAAAACCCGTCTTCCTTGGGCCATGCAACAGGTGCTAGAAGATTCGATCCACCTCCCCTACCGCGACCAAATCGTCAACATTGCCCGTAATTATCTTCCTGTAGGGGTTTCGGCACGAGGGTTCGCCGGCCACTACAGCCACTGACCGCCATGCCACAAGAACTGTTCGATCAAATCGCCGCTCTGGATGGCAAGGGTTATAAAACCTATAAAAACCTGCAAGGACAAAGTTTCTCCTTCGGCCTGTTTCAATTGACGTTTGAACATGTGCAGGGCGACCCTTTTGCCGCGCCTTCGAGGTTATCCATAAAAATCGGCCTTGCAACAGCCGGGTTTGCAAAAACTCATTATGAAAACCCTTTAAAAAAACTGGCCCTCGAAGACCATTTGTTGCGGCAAGTCGATTCCCATATCCAGCTATCCAGGGGGAAAGTTAAAGGTTCCGGGCGCAGCGGAGAAGTGGCGGTGCAATCACCGGGACAAAAAATAATTCGCCGTAGCGCAATACACATCAAGGATGACAACCTGACGTTGATCCTGTTCGCCGGGCTTCCGGGAGACGGACGCAGGGTGTTGGCCCGGGAATGTATCAAACTTTTTTCCGAAATCCTTCCTCCGGTCTGGGAAAAGAGCCTGTTAGCAAAGTCCCTCGACATGAATCGGGTGCAGGGGGCGCTGAATACCCTGGAAGATTATTGCGCATTGAGCCAATTGTTGAGCCAGAATCACTGGGCCAGTTTTGTCGCCGATGGCTCGCTTCTTCCCCGCGCATCGGGAATCAGCGACCGGCCTCTTGAAAAAGGCGGAGTGCTTTTCTCGGCACCCGAAGAATTGTGTGCCGAGATACAACTGCCGCATGCAGGAAAAATCCGGGGTATGCCCATCGCTTTGGGAGTCACCCTGATCGTGGGTGGCGGGTTTCATGGCAAAAGCACTTTGCTCAAAGCCATTCAGGACGCGGTGTACCCGCATATAGCAGGAGACGGACGCGAATGCATCGCCACTCAATCCACAGCGGTAAAAATCCGCGCCGAAGACGGTCGCTCGGTACAACCCATCAACATATCCGGGTTCATGGACAACCTGCCGCTCATCGCATCGACAAAAAATTTTTCCACCCTCTCAGCCAGCGGCTCGACCTCGCAAGCGGTAAATATTCTCGAAGCCATTGAGGCGGGTGCTTCGCTTCTGCTCATGGATGAAGACACCTGCGCCACCAACTTCATGATTCGCGATGCCCGCATGCAAGCCCTGATCACGACGGAACCGATCACACCGTTTATCGACCGCATTGAAGAATTATATAAAGATCTCGCAATCAGCACCCTGTTGGTGATGGGAGGAAGCGGGGATTATTTTGACTTTGCCGATCAGGTCATCGCCATGGAGGAGTTTCAGCCGAAACTCGTGACCGCAAAAGCAAAACAAATCGTGCAAGAAAGCCCCGGCAGTCGCAAGACCGAAACCACAGGCCCCCTACCCAAAGTGCAAAAGCGAAGCCGCGATTTAGCGGAATTAGATTTTAGTCGCGGAAAAAAACCCTGCGTGATTCAAACACAGAAATTGACCACACTCACCCTGGGGCGCACCGAAATCGACGTGCGTTATGTCGAACACCTCGTGGAACCGGGACAGCTGGAACTTTGCGGCTGGATTCTGCAACGACTCAAAGAAAAACAAAAAACCGATGCCCACATTTCAAACAAGGAGGGCATAGAAAATATTCTCGCAACACTTGCAAGCGATGCACTCGAAGCGTTGGCCCCTTTCAACAACGGGCTATTGGCCCTGCCCCGCTTACCGGATGTCATGGCTGTGCTCAACCGACTGCGTTAGAAGGATTTCCAAGTATAAAATTTCATGAAAACTAATCGGATATATTT
>CAZEBI010000172.1:2362-5207 GCA_964510355.1 uncultured Nitrospina sp.
ATGTGGGTTTGTCAAAACAAAGAATATGAAATGTTACTAGGCTTTTATGGCCTCAAAGAGAATAGTTCCAGAATCACACATAAATTCCCAGATCAAAAACTTCCAAATAATGATCTGATTAAAATCAAATATAAATGGCACAACGCAGAGAAAGTTAACTGGTTAGTCGATCATATCACTTGCCATATTGATGGTACCATCCACATAAAGAAAAAGAATGGAGAAAGTAGGTACATAGAAACCGTAAAGTACGTGGAACCTCTTGGGGAAAATACAGGTGTGTTTTTAGATTTTGTAGCCTTGAGCGACTTCCCCATTAAATACCAAAAAAATATTACACCCACCAAACAAGGAAGTGTGAAAATCCCTATAAATTCAAAACATATCATTCAAATTCGAGGTATGTTTTCTGGCTCTCAATTCCCTCTAGAGCAGAAAGTCGCCGAAACCCTATCAACCCTTGAAGGCACAGCCATTTTTATGAAACAGATGGTGGTTTTCCCCTCCCGCACAATTAAAGGATTCGTATGGTGGTATTCAGAATCGGTGCCTCCAGAGGCCCTAAAAAATAGACCGGAAGGAACTATTTTTTCATTCAGGGTCCCGGAAGATCAAAGACACCAGACAAATATTGATAAAGCATTCATTTTCTCCTGAAGTTTTAATTTTATTTGAACGGTCTGAATAGAACCAAAGGTTTTTGCTCAGGCAAAAGACGTGGGTGCCCCTCTTTAAAAACTTTTTGCAGACCTGATGCATTGGAAGACCAGATACCTTTATCGCTATTATCAGGAGTGTCTCCTTCAAATACGAGATAACCGTATTTGCCGTAATGCGGCAGTTTGCGCATCAAACCGGGCAGGCTTTTTTGATCGTCCGTTATGACCCAGGTCAGTGTGCCTTCTTTTTGATCCGTTCTATACAAAGTGAAAACAAAACTGTGATCTTGCCAGGCGTAAAAGTGGTCAGAAAACTGGACCCCGTTTGCGCCCACTTCTATGCCGAGTTTTTGCAGTTGGCTTATGAGGGGTTTTTCCAATGCATGACCGCGCCCAAAAATCCATACACTGCCTTCGGGAAGCGTTGAACTTTCAGGCTCCGATAAAATATTTTCAGCCTTTGCCAGCGCTTGCGCAAATTTCAGGTAGCCGCGATTGTCTTTCTCAGGCAAATAGGCCGTTATGGTTTGGGCTCCGTAAGCCTGACTCAAACTGGCAGGGGCTTCCAAAATTCCCGGCAGGCGGAACACATCATTATAGGGGTCCAGTCGAACAGCCGTTGGTTCTGCCGATAATGGAAAACTAAAACTCTGCACCTGCCTATCGAGCTTTATGTAATGAATTTTCCCCATCTGCGAACCGGCGGTCCAGATGGCAAGGGGAAGTTTCAGCTTGAAGGGCAAGCTCCCCTGCTCCACCACCACCTTCAAGTCATATCGGCCCTGATTGGCGACATAAGATGCCTGTTGCAAGCGAATCCGGGGAGCGCCTCGGCGCTGAACCCATTGCCGAAAAAATTCGCTCAAATTTTGCCCGGACACCTGCTCAAAAACCCGGCGCATGGCATCATACCCGGCATATCGGTACTTATAGCTCGCATAAAACTTTCTGAAACTTTTTAAAAAATTCTCATCCCCGACTTCGGTTCTGAGCATATGAAAGACCATGAGAAGCTTGGCATAGCCAATGGCCTGGGAGGCCATGCTGTCGCGATAAGCAAATTCACTCAGCGCAAAATCATTCTCTTTATTGACATAGTTGGCAAACTTCATCATTTCCTGAAATCGATACGGCGCACCCTTACCCTCAAGCTCCAGCAGAAGGTGATCGGCGAGATAAGCCGTCAAACCTTCGGACCAATTGCCCTGCCCCCTATCGGGAAACACCCCGTTGCCCCACCAGTTATGCAAAATTTCATGGGGGTAAGAACTGTGCAAAATAAACGGGAAACGAATGATTCGTGACCCCATCAAGGTAAATGAAGGCATGCCATAGCCGGTCTGGCGGGAGTTTTCCACCAGAGCAAATTTTTCGTAAGGATAGGCCCCAAGTAAGCGAGAATAAAAATCAATATATCCCTTTGCGGTTTGCAAATAGCGCTCGGCAAGAACATCTTCTTTTTGCAGTAAAAAGGCAAACAAGGAAAGCCCCTTATGCTCGGCCTCATAAATATGAAACTTATTGCCGATCAAATAAATTTCTTCCGCCGGATGAGAAGATTCCCAAGAGACAATTGTTCTTCCTTCAACAACCCTATAGTCAAGTCGCCTGCCCTGACTCACCGCCTGCCAGGGTTCGGGAAGAGAAACCTGCATCGCAAAAGTAAGCAGAGTCTCTTTCATCTGCGGGTAAAAATAACTAGAGCCAGAAAAAGAGAAGCCGGGGTCATCCGCATCGTGAAGAACCCCGGAATAATCCAACGTCATTGAAAATGTTTCCGGGCAAGCTGTTAAACTGTTTTTAACGATCTCGATCTTGACGAGTCGGGCTTGCGCAGATTTATACTTTGAAATTTTCACCTGCCAACCCGGCGGGACTTCATGACGGTTTAACTTCAGGTCGGCATGCAGGTAAAAGGCAAAAGAATTACAGCTTTCAGAGGAAGGTTTGAACGCAATGACATCTGTTATCCGGGCAAACCGGGATGCGGGTTCCAGCTCTATTTGCAACCGGTGATGAATCGGGTCACCGGAAAAAGACCAGACAGGGGTTACAGCCAGCAGTAAAATCAGGACAGGCAAAGCAAATCCCCCCAACCCCTGTGATATTCCACTCAAGCCTTCATGCCCGAAACGGGTACTTCGTAGAAGGGGGAGCTTTAATGGACCCCTCTTTTTAAAGAGGGG
>CAZEBI010000173.1:0-5104 GCA_964510355.1 uncultured Nitrospina sp.
CCCCTCTTTTACAAAGAGGGGCTGGGGTGATTTAAAAACCACTCGTGCAATATGCGGGCTCGATTCCTCGCTAACGCTCAGTCAGAATGACAGGCCGGATAGTTTTTTAGCACCCTGATAGAAATTTTCCTGTCGGCCCGTTGGGTAGGCGAGCAATTCGCAAAACAAAAAATAATTTTTAGAGATCCCTTACAGGCCGGTTGGATAGTCGAGGAATTCGCAGGCGATGCCGAATTTCTCAGCTAAATGATTGCCCACCGCTTTCACGCCGCCGGTTTCGGTGGCGTAATGACCGGCAAAAATCAGTATGCACCGGCCCTCAATCGCTTCATGGTAATGGTTGTTGGCTCCCTCTCCCGTGATGTAAGCATTGAGCCCTTCATTGCTGGCTTGTCGAATGATATCTGCGGCCCCGCCTGTCACCAGCCCGATGGATTCAATTTCTCCCTCACCGATCACCTTGATGGATGAACCCAGTTTTTCTGCTAATTCCTGTGCCAGAGTGGCAACGGGTTTTTTCTCGACCCGGCCTTTGAAGCCGATTTTAATTCCGCCATATTCGCCAAATGGTTCCAGGTTTTGCAACCCGATCAAATCGGCCAGAGCCCGGTTGTTGCCCAATACAGGATGCAGATCGAGGGGGATATGGGCAGAATATAACCCCAGATTGGCGTTCATCATGGCAGAGATTTTTTCATAAAAGGTTCCGCGCAGCGGTTGCAGTCCGCCCCAGAAAATTCCATGATGTACAAACATCATCTGGCAATTTTTTTCGATAGCCATGTCGATGGTGGCCTGGCACAAGTCTACTGCCAGACCGATTTTTTTTATTTCGCCGTTGTTTTGCACTTGCAGTCCGTTTAGGGCGTTGGGCGAATCGCTGATGGATGAGATATCCAAAAGGTTGTCCAGATAGTGGCTGAGTTGTAGAATGTCCATGTCAAGATTATAACTTCTTCAAGGCGGCAATAGTGATCAATTTTATTCTCCGAAATATTTGGCAGCGAGTCATCCTGCTGGTTTTTATTTCCATCATTTCACATTCGGTGATTCATCTGGCACCGGGAGAACCGGCGCTGGTGGACCCTTCCAATCCAAGGATGAAACCGGAAGATATCCAGCGTATTCGCGCGGCCTATCACCTCGATGAGCCGCTTCACACGCAATATCTTTATTGGGTGAGAGACCTGTTTACCGGAGAACTCAAATCTTTCAAAGATAACCAGCCGGTTGTGGAAAAAATCTGGGAGCGGTTCCTCAATTCCCTTCCCCTGTTTATAGTGAGTATGATGATCATTTGGTTTCTGGCGTTTCCCATAGGAATTAAAGCGGCGGTGAGTCGCAATTCGCCCTTTGACAAGGTCAGCACCTTTCTTTCTTATGCGCTGATTTCTTTTCCCGGATTTTTTCTTGCCTATTTATTGATCATTTTCATGGTCAAGACTTTTGATGTTCCCGTTATCGGGATGAGTACCTTTGGCTTGGAAGAAGCGCCGTTATTATTTCAGGCCATGGACCGGGTGTGGCATCTAACTCTTCCCGCCATGATTTCGGCAGTCGGGGGCATGGCGATCTTGTCGCGTTATGTGCGTTCGCAAATGCTCGAAGTGATCCATCAGGATTATATGCGTACCGCCCGCGCCAAAGGTTTGCCGGAAGATCAGGTCATCTACCGTCACGGATTGCGCAATGCCCTTTTGCCGTTCATCACCATGTTTGGCCTGACCATTCCCGGATTGATCGGCGGGTCGGTGATCTTTGAAACTATATTTGCCTGGCCGGGGATGGGGCGGTTGGGGTTTGAAGCCATACTGGCGCGCGATTTTCCGGTCATTTTGACACTGACTTTTTTTTCCGCCATCCTGGTTTTGCTGGGCACGCTGATTTCCGATATTCTTTACGGTGTGGCAGACCCGCGCATCAAATTTTAAGGACAGCTCATGAACGAAGCAATCGATGCTCTGGCACCCTCCACGAAAGGCCTGTTTGAGGAGCGGTGGGATATTCTCAAACGCAACCGCATGGCCTATGCCAGTTTTTGGTTTTTGATGGCATTATTTTCCCTGGCTCTCATGGGCAAAGTGTTCACCCAGGTCGTGGTGGTGTTCGACCCTAAAATAGTGCGTTTGTCGGAAAAATTTCTGCCTCCCCTCACTGTTTTTGCAAGCACGATCACTCCCAAACAAGATGCGCCGGCAATGGGGATCTATCTACTGGGAACCGATGAACTGGGTCGGGATGTGTTCGCGCGTATGTTGGAAGGTTCTTCGGTTTCGTTGACGGTAGGTTTTGTGGCTGTGGGGATATCTCTGACGGTGGGGGTTTTCCTTGGCGGGCTGGCGGGTTTTTATGGCAGGGTGAAACTGGGGTTCCTCACTGTGGATACACTGATCATGCGTTTTGTCGATATCATGCTTTGCTTTCCCAGCTTCTTTTTGATTTTGACGGTGGTGGCATTATTGCCACCGAGTATTTATAACATCATGATCGTGATTGGCCTGACCAGTTGGATGGGAACCGCACGGTTTGTCCGGGCAGAATTTTTATCCCTGCGCGATCAGGACTTCGTGACCGCCGCGAGGAGCCAGGCTATCCCCGAATGGCGCATCATTTTCATTCATATGGTGCCCAACGCCATTGCGCCAGTGCTGGTTTCGGCGACCATCGGTGTGGCGACGGCCATCCTGACCGAATCCTCTTTAAGTTTTTTGGGTTTCGGTGTGCAACCTCCAGACGCGACCTGGGGCAACATCCTCGCGGACGGCAAAACATTTTTATTCGATGCCCCCTGGCTGACGTTCATTCCCGGATTCACCATTTTGTTCGTGGTGCTGGCTTTTAACCTTTGTGGTGAGGGCTTGCGCGAAGCCTTCAACCCGAAACTGCAAGCAACCCGATAAATTTAATTTTCCCGAAAGGCCTTTTGCTCCGTGACATTTTTTGAAAAAGTAAATAGACAGTGGTAAAGGGCACAGTGTTCATGGTTAGCTCAAGAACGTATAGACACACTGCCTCGAGGGCACCTCGTGATATTTGTTGAAAAAGTAAATTTGCAATTTGCCTCCAAGGTGATTTTTAAGGATGTCAGTTTCCACCTGCGCTCAAAAGAAAAGATCGGGCTGGTGGGTGAAAACGGTACCGGCAAGACCACCCTATTTAAAGTGATAACCGGAAAAACCGGGCTGGATTCCGGTAAGGTGAGCCTCAGAAAGGGCCTGCGCCTGGGTTTGCTGGAACAGGAGATGGCGGGGGGCCGTGAAACCGTTCTCGCCCGCGTGGTGCTGGGCGACCCGCATTTCCTCAAGGTGAAAACCGAAATGGAGCAGTTGCAATCGGACCAGACCTATCATGACCGGTACGGAGACCTGCAACACGAATTTGAACGTCTGGGAGGTTACGACCGGGAGGCGCGGGCAAAAACCATCCTGCAAGGGCTGGGGTTCAAACCCGGACAGTGGGAGCAATCGCTCGATGAACTGTCCGGCGGTTGGAGAATGCGCTGTGAACTTTCGCGCTTGCTGTTGCAAAGCCCCGATGTATTGTTGCTCGATGAGCCGTCCAACCATCTGGATTTGAGGTCTGTTGTTTGGCTGGAATCGTTTCTGAAAGCTTATGAGGGCAGTGTCCTGCTCATCTCCCATGACCGTAGATTTTTGAATTCTTTAACAAGTCGAATTGTTGAGCTCGACCGGGGAGCGCTTTCGATTTATAGCGGAAACTATGATGACTACGAAAAACAGAAACAGGAAAAAGAGGCACTACTGGAGTCTCAAGCCGCTAACCAGGGTCGCAAGATTGCTGAGGTGGAACGGTTCATAGAAAGGTTTCGCGCTAAAAATACCAAGGCCACGCAGGTGCAGAGCCGGGTCAAAATGCTGGCAAAAATGGAGCGGGTGCAAACGGCTCAGGGCACCAAGGCGATTCACTTTCGTTTTCCGCAACCGGCGCGAACCGGGCGGCATGTTTTGGAGGTGAAAAAAGTCTACAAAAGTTATGGCCCTCTCAAAGTATACGAAAATTTTTCCATCAACCTTGAAAGAGGCTGGAAAGTGGCCTTGGTCGGTGAAAACGGTGCGGGGAAATCCACCCTGCTCAAACTGATGGCAGGCGTTCTCACCCCGGATGAAGGGGAGGTAGCGCTCGGGGCGAATGTGTCCCGGTCCTATTTCGCCCAGCATCAGGGGGAAACACTGAATTTTAACCATACGGTTTTTCAATCCCTGGAAGAATCTGCGCCGGGGCTCCTGCTCACTGAAAAGCGCAATATTCTGGGAGCATTTTTGTTTGCCGGGGAGGATGTCGAGAAAAAAGTTTCCGTACTTTCGGGAGGGGAACGCTCCCGGTTGGCTTTGGCGCGAATGTTGTGTGGCGGCACGGCCTCGCAAAAGAGCAAATCCGAAAAAGGGAAACCCAATCCTCCCCCTTCGCTGATCTTGTTTGATGAGCCGACAAACCATCTGGATATGCGCTCGCGCGAACATCTGGCGGCGGTGCTCGCAGACTATGAAGGCAGTCTGGTGATTATTTCCCACGATCGGTTTTTCCTCGATGGTTTTATCAACCGGGTGTGGGAAGTGGAGGGCGGGGTGGTTAAAGATTATCCCGGCCATTACAGTGCTTACGAACGGGAGAGAGCGAATCAGGAGGTTGCGGTTTCATCGAAAAGCATAAAAGAGCCTTCTGCCTCGAAGTTGAGCAAGGAAAAGAAAAGACAGCAAGCCGAAGAAAGAAACCAGCGCTATAAAAACCTGAAACCCCTACAGATACGCTTGGAAAAAGTGGAGTCGCGTTTGGAGGTTTTAATGCAAAATAATGACGACTTGCAAAGCCAACTTGCCTCAGCCCGCATTTACGAAGCGGACCAGAAAAGCCGGTTGCTGGAAACTCTGGACCAACAGAATAGTCTTAAGGCGGAAGAGAAAATCCTGATGGAAGAATGGGATGAGTTGACGGTAGCGGTAGAACAAATTGAAAGGTCATAATGGTCTGCGAGTTGTTTGAGGTTAAACTGGCGAATAATTAGTGGGTATGAAAAACCAAATCCCCCCAACCCCCTTCGTAGAAGGGGGTGCTTCAATGGACCCCTCTTTTTAAAGAGGGGCTG
>CAZEBI010000174.1:0-1587 GCA_964510355.1 uncultured Nitrospina sp.
CTTCGGGGCGACGATCACCATTTCGACGGGGCGCGTCGTGCCGGTGCGGCTGATCGGTGAAATGCACGTCCGAGAGGATTTGGGTTTCATCCCCAGCTTCGCCGATTGGGTACGTTGCATCCGGCCGGAGCCCTGGATGGGCCGAGCCCAGCCCATCCACCGCTACGTCGATCCTTTTGCCGCCCAGCCGGCCGTCGCGATGGAGGCGGTATGAAGGTCCAGGCAGTCCTCGAATTCGATCTCGAGGCGGACGACCGAACCCCGATGGTGATGGCCGAGCAGCTCCATCAGGCGGCCGGCGATACCGATCATGCCATCCGCAACCGGCTGATGGGCGGCGGCTTCCTCGCCTATGACCTGCTGGTGAGGAGCTGGACGCTTCGAACCCAAATTCTCGATGGGACGCCTGACGATCGAGATCTGCCTCCCTGATCCGCGTCGCGCATCCGTTCCCTTGTTCCTGCGAAAGCCCGGCCGCGTGTCGGGCTTTCGCGTATCTGGAGACTTGTCATGGCTGATTATTATTCCCCGACCGTCGTTCGTCCGAGCATCCCGGGGAGCGCTATCACGCGGCTCGAATGGGCCTTGCTCACCGGTATGTTCGAGCATGAACGCGATGGCGAGGCCGTCTACTTCTTCGCAAGCGAAGGACCCTCAAGCACGATCTGGCTCGACATCGCGGAGGTGAAGGGCATGCTGCGCGATGAGGATGCGCCTTCCGGCATCGTCGTCGAGATGGTCCGCGAGAAGCTGAAGACGACCGATCCCGACGAACTCGAACTGGAACTCGACCTCTCCGATCTGGGCGAGGCCGCGATCTTCCAGGAAATCGTGCGTCGCAGCGCGACGCTCGACCATGTGGTCATCACCTCCGCCTGGACTTGCAGCAAGATGCGGCCGGACGGCTTTGGCGGTGGTGTCACTGTGGTCACAGCCGACCACATCCTCTCCAGCTCGACGACCGAGATGGAAGGCCGCCTCCTTGACCAGGCGGACTATGGCGACCTCGGTTGCGCGCCCGGGCATGGGAAGCATCCCGCGCTGGTGCTCGGCGAAGAGGATGTGCGCTCGATGGTGGCCGACATCCAGCATGCCTATGCCGGAACCGACACGGCGGCGGTCGCGGTCAGCGATGATCAAATCCGCGCAGCCTGTATCGAGGTGATCGGTCGGCTCGATCCCGACGAGCAACTCCACAACATCGAGTTCGCCGCCGCCGTCGCCGCGATCGGGATCGCACGCGGCACGCCCGCCTGACCCGTTCTTCACCCCATCGCCAACACCTCGAAAGCCCGGCCACCGCCGGGCTTTCGCGTTTCAGGAGATATGAAATGTCCGCTCCGTTGATCTACGAAACCGCGCCGCTCGGCAGTCTGATCCGCTATTCCAACGGCGAGCCGCGCCCGCCCGAGCGCTTCACCCGCAAGGTCAAAGCCTGGACCAACGACAATGGCGTCGGGCGGCTCACCGAGCGCCGGCCGGAGGAAATCCGCCCCACGTATCGATCGCCCGCCGGCTTCTGCCTGCATCTTGGCGACTATGGCAGTGGCGGGATCATCGCGGTCATCGTGCATCGGCATTATTCGG
>CAZEBI010000174.1:1597-5102 GCA_964510355.1 uncultured Nitrospina sp.
AAGCGCGCTCGACTTCGAAATCGTCGAGACGCCGACGCCCGGCATGGTCCGCGTGCTGACCAGCTTTGGCGGGCGCGACGAACTGCGTTTCCTCGCGCCCGACATGGCGTCGGCGGAAGCCTGGCTCGACCGCAACCGCTACAGCAACGCCCGGTTCGAGGTCGTTGGCGATCCCGACCCGGTGCTGCTGCCCTCCAATCTCGGGAGGGCGGCATGACCGTGCGGCGCCATTTCGTACATGTCTATACGACCATCCGGATCAAGGTGGCGGTCGATGCGACCGATCACCGCGCGGCGATGCAAGCCGCCGACGCGGTGGTGTTCGGCGACCGGCACGCGGTCGAACTGTTCCCGGACCATCCGGCGGTCATAGACGCCGACTATGCTGAGGAGGTCACCGAATATCTGGTCGATGAGGCCGATGACCCGACCTTCGAGCACTCACGCAATTATGGTCCGGATTTCGCGCCTGCTCTCCACCAAAACGACAGGAGGGCGGCATGACCCGGATCGTGATCGAATATGGCATGACCGCCGCCGGCATGATGGCGGCGCGGGTCGTCGACTTGGGCTATATCGCCATTCCGGCGCGGGACGGCTTCCGCCTCGCATCGGGCTGGCGGCTGTCCAGACCCCTTGCCGAGTGGGACGAGAAAGACGTCTTCGGGAGCGAAGGCATCGTCGCCGACGAAGCGGGCTTTCGCGCGCACGTCGAGGTGATCGCGGCCCACCTCCGGCAGCGCGAAGCGCTCGGCCGCAAAGATGTCCGAATGCGGCTCTCCACACCTTGGGGCATGTCGCAGGGCGCGACTGTCTATGCGCAAGGCGTGGTGTTCCATTCGACCGCTTCGCATGGCGGCTTCAAGCTCGACCGCGCCCGCAATGCCGCTCTCCATCCGGCGCTTCGGATCAAGGGCGGCTGGTATGAGGAGGACGGTGACTGGGCACGTGTCGCGGTCGGTTATCCCGATCTCTTCACGGATCGGGAAAGGCACAAGGCGGATCGGACGCTTCGGGACTGGGAGCCCGATGCTTGGGAAGCCGTGCATGGTCGGACGCTGACGGCGGAAGACTCCTTCACCCGCGATCGAGAGCGGTTCCAATACGAACACGCCGAAGACTGGGTGGTCATCTCGGCAATGCGATCGGATCGTTATCCCGGTCTCGTAGAAACGGTGGCTACTATCGGTGGCCGCCGAGATATTTCCCAAAGCCGGAGCTATCTCGTGTCCGCTGATGAATATAGTGCAGGGCGGCACGGGTTCGTGATCGATCCCATACGGCATCGTCCGCTCGCCGCTTGAAACCGGGCCCGTTCCGCTTGTCGGAACGGGCTTTTTCATGCCCGCATTGCAGAGCCCTGCGCCGTCTCCGCAACCGCTACGGGTCGGCATCGCTCCTCCTTGCACGGTCTCCTCGCCCGTCAACGGGCAGCCCGTTCCCCGGTGGTGACGGCCGAGTGTCCCGACCGTGCTGCACGTCCGCATGCCGCCAAGGGGCGGTGCGGAGAAGTTTCGATGTGCAGGGTGCTCAACAAGCGTGCGACGAAGGACAACGCGAATGCGGTCTATATCGGCCGTGGCTCCAAATGGGGTAATCCATTCGTCATCGGTCGCGACGGCGATCGGGCGATGGTCATCGCCAAATATGCGCGCTGGCTCCGTACACAGCATCATCTGCTGCGCGCGCTGGACGAATTGCGCGGGCGCGATCTCGTCTGCTTCTGCGCGCCGCTGTCCTGCCATGGCGACTTGCTGCTCTGGCTGGCGAATGCCAGCCGGGAAGAGCGGATCGCGTGGTGGCGAGGCGCGGCCTGATCGGCGCGCCCGGCGAGGGGAGCCCAAGCGAGAGGGAAAGGCGGGCCGAGATCGGGCGAGCTTCGCTGGTTCGAGAGAGCGCCGGCGGCTCACTCCGTTCCTGCTCTCCCGGAAGGCTTGCCTGATGACCCAGACCATGTCCGACGCGGCGCTGCGCGCCGCGCCGCTTCCCGCCGCATCCGGATTCGCGGCCGCTGCCGCTTCCATCCACGCGGCGGGCGCTCGGCTCCTGCCCATGATCGAGGCCGGGCGCCCGATCGACGCATCGGACCTACGTCTCGCGATGACCACTGCGTTCGGCGGCACTGATGCCGAAGGCGCCTGGGACTGGAAGACCGCCTATGATGCCTGCGAGGCGGCGGAGATCCTGTTCCTGCGTCGCTATGGCCAGACGATCGTCGGCCGTGCGCCCGCCAGCGCCCTCGCGCTGATCGAGCGCGTCGCCGGGCTCCTGCCGACCCATACGCGCCGTTCGGAGACCTCCCAGGCGCTCCAGCAATTCTCGACGCCGCCGGGACTCGCGTTCGTCGCGTCGGTCGCCGCCTCGCTCCATCCTGCCGATCATGTGCTGGAGCCTTCCGCCGGCACCGGCATGCTCGCAGTCCATGCCATGCTGGCGCGGACCGGCATCACGCTGAACGAGCTTGCCGAGACCCGCGCCGCGCTGCTCGGCCATCTCTTTCCCGGCGTCGCCGTCTCGCACCACGATGCCGCGTCGATCGACGACCGGCTGCCGGCCGCGATCCGCCCGACCGTGGTGCTGATGAACCCGCCATTCTCGGCGGTCGCCCATGTCGAGCGCACGATGAAGGACGCCGCGCTTCGCCATATCGCCTCGGCGCTCGCCCGGCTCGAACCCGGTGGCCGGCTTGTCACCATCACCGGCGCATCCTGCTCGCCCGACGCGGCCACCTGGCGCGAGGCGTTCGTCCGGTTGCAAGAGAGCGGCCGCGTCGTGTTCACCGCCGCGATCGACGGCAGGGTCTATGCGAAGCACGGCACCACCATCGACACCCGGCTGACCGTGATCGACAAGGTGCCGGCTGACGATCCCACCGCACTGCCCGCCAGCGCGGGAACAGCGCCCGACACCGCGACGCTGCTCGGCCGGGTGCTGGATCAGGTGCCCCCGCGCTCGCCGATCACCCCGTCGCCGGTAACGCCGCTCGCCATCTCCACATCGGCTTCGCCAGCAGATGCCAAGGCGCGAAGAGTCGCCTCGCAATCCACATGCAGCGACGCCGAGTCCGAAGCGGTCGAACTCGTCTATCAGACGATCGACTGGACCCCGCCCGCCGATCGGCTCGGCGACAGCATCTACGAGCCCTATGCACTCCAGTCGATCGTGATCCCGGGCGCGACCGCGCACCCGACGCCGCTCGTGCAATCCGCCGCCATGGCGTCGGTCGCGCCACCCAAGCCGTCGTACCGGCCGCACCTGCCGCCGCAGCTTGCGGTGCTGGGGATCCTGTCGGACGCGCAGCTCGAATCCGTGATCTATGCCGGCGAAGCCCATTCGGGGCATCTCTCCGGCGCATGGAAAGTCGATGCGACCTGCGACGTCGTGACCGCCGCGCGGCCCGACGCGGACGACAGCGTGACGTTCCGCCGGGGCTGGTTCCTCGGCGACGGCACCGGTGCCGGCAAAGGCCGCCAGGTCGCCGCGATCATCCTCGACAATTGGTTCA
>CAZEBI010000175.1:0-5092 GCA_964510355.1 uncultured Nitrospina sp.
GAGCCGCAAAGCGGCGTGGCGATCCAGAGTTTCGCTGGATTTACCCCTTCGGGGCACGAGAGTTTAGGTGGGGTATCACGCCTTCGCGGAGCCGGTGCTGAGCGTAGCCGAAGTGCTCGCAAAGACGAGTTATGCAAAGCTCTCCCCTTATCTGGGGGGAATTGATCGTCCCACTGAAAATAGCGCTATAATGTGTAGCTGCGTTCTTAATGCACAAAAATTCATACCCCCGGATAGACAAAAATGTCGAAATTGTGGCTGGAAACCAGTTTGTTGAATCGAACCCGATTATCCGGGTTTATTCTTTTATCGCTGGCCATTCATTTTATGCTGGTGGTCGCGCATATTGCGACCCCTGTCCGGCAGGAAAAAACAAAAACGGTCGCTCCCATCCAAGTGAGATATATCGAACCGGAAAAATCCCTGTCAGCAGAGAGGGGTCGAATCGTCGATACACCGAAGCCACCGCAAAAGATCGAGAAAGCCAGGACCGAAAAATTGCTGGCAAAATTTGACAGCCGAGCCCATTCCAATAAAAAAACGGCAAAAACCTATCAGCGAAAAAAAACCGTAATTCCAAAAGCTAAAGGGTCGACAGGCAAAACAGGAACTGCGTCCGTTCGAGAAAAAAAAATCGCACGCAAACCTCAGACGCGGTCCATCATTCAGCCAAAAAAAAAGGTTTTCCCTGAATCGGATATTGGAAAGTACAGAACTCTCACCCGCAAAAAACCAACATCCACTCCCAAAGCGGGGGCTCGCAGTGCTTTAGCCCTTCTGGACGGATTTGATCCTGAGAAATTTGCTTCCCTCGATACCGGAGCCTTTGAAGAGGGTGATGACGATGAACCGGTTTCTCTCGATACCAAGGAAGTCAAATACGCCTCTTATTTTGCGCGGATCAAGCACCAGATCGAACGGGTCTGGATTTATCCCTCCGATGCGGCGCAACGTGGCATCAGCGGTGACCTCACTTTGAACTTCAGAATTTCCAAGGACGGCAATCTTCTCGGAGTGCGCCTGATGGATCGGTCGGGCTATGAAATTCTGGATATGGCCGCGCTCAAAGCCGTAAAACAAGCGGCTCCCTTTTACCCTTTCCCGAAAACCATTCAACGGGAAAAATTATCCATTCAGGCCAATTTCATTTACACTCCCCAGTTTGAATCTGTTGGCCCCTGACTTTCCATTACTATGAATCCTCTTGCTGTCATTTTACTTTCGCCTCTTGATAGTGGATATTCTCTCATTCTTGAACACAAAATAGCCGGCGTTCCTTTATTCAAACGCCTGCTCCTTACTCTGCAAAGAGCGGGCATCAAAGAGATCCTGGTTTTATCCCATCAGCTGAATGCGCAGGAAATTAAAACCCAGAATATTGAAAAAGATTCCCGCTTCAAAAGCCTTCTACACTGGCATGACCGCAGCGAATTCTTTGCCGCGACGAACAAGGAGCAGGTCAATACGCTCACCCCGTCGAAGCCGTTTCTCCTGGTAAACGAAAACCTCGTCACGCATCAGAAAGTGATCCGGAGTTTTCTGGAGTCCAGCAATAATTCCGCCAAAATTTCCTGCATGGCACACACCGAAGAAAAATCGGGCGGACTGGTTCTGCTCCCCCCGGATAAATTTTCCACATTGAATCATCGCAATAGGGCAGAAGATGGCGAAGATAAAACCGAGCGCATTGTATTGCCCGCAGATAAAAACTTCTGGATGGAAGTCCAGGACAAGGCTTCTGCTCGGGTGGCGGAAAAAAAACTGCTACGCTATGGTAAAAACCATTACAAGCAGTTTATGGATATATGGTTCAATTCCCTGTTTTCCATTCCCATCTCCGCCATGTTGGTCAAAACTCCCATCACCCCTAATATGGTGACCCTGCTCGGATTGCTCGTAGGGCTTCTGGCAGGTTGGTGCTTTGCGCAGGGAAATTATCTCAGCGGTGTGGCAGGCGGAGTGTTGCTGGCTTTTACAGCCATTTTGGATTGTTGCGATGGGGATGTCGCGCGGTTGCAATTTATAGAATCCGATTTTGGCGAGACACTCGACACCACTTGCGATAACATCATCAATGTTTTTATCTTCACGGGAATGATGCTGGGTGTTGCGCGAACCCAGGGCTGGGAGCAAGCCCTCATCCCCTTCATCATGCTGGCCATCGGCGGCGGACTGATTTTTGTTTTCATCTATTTCCCTAAAGGTGGCAAAGGCAGTTTTTTTGAAGGATCTAAAATGCATGCCGTCATCCAGACTCTGGCAAGCCGAAACTTCATATATGTTATTTTAGTTTTTGCCGTAAGTGGACATCTGGACGGGTTTCTCTGGCTGGCGGGTATCGGCTCTCTCGTCTTTGCGCTGATACTTTTTGTCGTTAAACGCCAGACCCTCAATAAAACGCTATCTTAAAAACTTTTCTCTTATGAATGAAAGCGGCTCCCCACCCCAAGCCAGTTTGGAAATTCAAACCGCCGTTTTATTATTGCCGGCAAAATTTGATGGGTACTGGAAAGACCTGGCGGGGGTTCCCTTCCTGCTCCGAAACACGCTCACCCTGCAAAGAGCAGGCATTAAAAAACTGGTGATCTGGATGCAGGAAAAACCGGCTGAAACCCCGGATGCCCTGCACCAAAAGCTCAAGCAAGACCCGCGTATAAACATGGATGTGGACTGGGGCAACACCATTGATCTTCACGATGCGCATGTCATGGTCCTTGACGGGTCCACCCTGCTTGAAAAATCAGCCATCAAAGAAGCGATGACGCCGGCCACCCAATATCAAACCGAGGGGTTTGAATTCTTTCCCGACGCACTCAAAGAAAAAGAATTTATAAAAGTCATTCCGCCCTGTGAGTCGTCACGTTTGAGCACTGACGAAGATTTTTGTGCCGCCGAGGAGCGGCTTTTAAAATCCGTAGGCTTGAGCAACGACAGCCCGATGGATAAGCTGATAACGCGATTCATTTCCCGGAAATTGACCCGGCTGTTTTTAAAAACGCCTTTGACACCCAACCAGATCACTTTTCTGAGCCTGTTGATCGGTCTGAGTTCTGCGGGGTGTTTTTATCAGGGCAGTTTTTTTTCAGGCATCGCCGGGGCACTCCTGCTCCTGCTTTCTGCCTGGGTGGATTGTACCGATGGTGAAATTGCCCGCCTCAAGTTCATGGAAACACCCTGGGGTGCGCAGTTTGATATCTACAGCGATAATATCGTTCATTTTTCTGTGTTTTTTTCCATTGGCATGGGGTTGTTTTTTGCGACGGGCAGCGCTCTGTATATACTCTGCGGGGGGTTAGCCGTTTTTGGCAGTCTGGTGGCGTTCATGATCCTGAGCGGCACCATCGTCAAAAAAAAGCAGGAGGCTGGACAGGGGAAAACATCCACAACCAATCTGGCCGACCAGATGGCCAACCGGGACTTCATCTATTTCCTGCTGGTCATGGCCTGCATCGAAAGACTTGATATATTCATCATTCTAACCGCAGTCGGGTCCAATATCTTCGCCACCTACCTCCTGTACATCACCCAGCGTGCCGTCCGCTCCAAGGCTACGCCTTGAGGAACCGGGCAAGAGCCTGATTGCGCCGAGATAACTCTTTGTTAGCTATGAGAGCTATTGCACACTGCCTGCCTCGCTAGGGGCGAAAAAATCGTGGACATCATCCAATTGAGTTGTCACCGGGCAGGGCGGTAAGGAAGCGATGAATTGTTTGCCATAGCCGCGCCGACTCATGCGGGAATCGAGAATGGAAACCACACCCGTATCGGTCCTTTTTCGGATCAAGCGACCAAAGCCTTGCTTTAATTGCAGGATCGCCCGGGGAATCTGGTAATGTTTGAACGGGTCGATATGCTGCCGGCGCAGTTCTTCAATGCGGGCTTCCGTCAACGGTTCTTTCGGGACATCAAAGGGAAGTTTGGTGATGATAACACTTTGCAACGCGTCACCGGGAACATCCACCCCTTGCCAGAAAGAGTTGGTCCCGAAAAGCACTGAAGGCCGCTCCTTGAATTTTTTTATCATCAGGCCAGTGGGTATTTCGCCCTGCCGGATGAGTGGAAACTGGAACTGCATCTCATCGAGCCGTTCATAAACCTGGTTGAGGAGTGCGTAACTGGTAAACAGGATAAATGTTCTGCCGCCGGAAAGTGCTACCAACTCCCGACACCTGCTGGCAATGCCCTCGACATAAGCCCCTGCTTCATCACCCGGTTCGGGGAGGTCATCGGGGATATAGAGCAACGCTTGACGGGCATAATCAAAAGGCGCATCCAATAATAATTCCTCATCCGGCTCAAAACCGATGCGCTCTTTTATAAAATCGAACCCCTTGGAGGTGGTCAGTGTGGCGGAGGTCATGACCACCCGGTCAATTTTATCGAACACCTGGGCTTGTAATTCTTCCGCCACATGGATGGGCACCCCGCGCAAGACCACACGCGGAAAGCGTTTTCTTTTAGCGATTTCCAGCCAGTAGACATAGCCGCGCATATGCTGGTTGAGAATGGCTGACAAAGTGTTGTTGAACTCAAAACAACGCTCAGCGGCGGCGGATGCATCTACCCGGTCTTCCTCCGAATGCAGTCCCGCTTCCAAAGATTTCAGTCCTTCGCGTAGAGCTTCCAGCGGAACATATACCCCGTTGTCGATCGCAGGCGGTTTATAAAAACGCAGGACCCGGTTGTCCCTGCCATACTCTTCGAGAAGGTGATTGAAAAAAGCATCCACCGCCTGGCGCACCGCCATCGCCAGTTTGCGAAGATGCGGCACCGAGTCGTGATCGACCCGGGCCAACAGTCCGCGTTTGGTACGCGGGTTATGAAGCCTGTCCAGGAAATAAAATAAATTGGAGTTGGAGATTTCCAATCCCAGAAACTGGGTGGCCGCTTCCTCCAGATTCTGCGCCTCGTCAAACACCACTGCATCGAAAGCCGGGAGCACTGCTCCGGCGTTGGCAACATTGGCAAAAAACAAATGGTGATTGACGATTAAAAGATGGGCGCTGAACCATTTTTTGCGCGCCTTGAAATAAAAGCAGGGCGAGTGGGTTTCGCAGTTTTTCCCCAGACACAAATCTTTCTGCCGCCCCAC
>CAZEBI010000176.1:0-5076 GCA_964510355.1 uncultured Nitrospina sp.
CGTCATTTTTCTCATCGCCGCGTTTGCGGAAACCAACCGGCTGCCCTTCGACCTGCCTGAATCAGAAACGGAACTGGTCGGCGGCTATCACACCGAGTACAGCTCGATGAAATTCGCGCTCTTTTTCCTCGGCGAATACGCCGCGATGATTGCCGTGAGCGCGATGATGGTCGTGCTCTTTTTCGGCGGCTGGACGCTCCCCTTCGCCGGTCTCAACGAGCCCGCCAACTCGCTGGGCATGGGCCTCTTGCAAGTCCGCCTCATCCTGTTATCTTTGGCGGTCGCTATTTTGTATTTTTTGATTGGCTTCATTGATTTCCGCCAGTTTAGTATTCAGGTCTTGTTCCAGTTTCTTACCCGCAGTGATATCGTCCCAACTGACCACATAAGCTTCCAACTGGCCTGTTTCATCCCAGACTGCATTAATAACAGTCTTTAAAATAACATCTCCGAATGTAACCTCCGTCTCATAAGGCAAAGCGGTTGGATTTCTTAAAATAGCTTCCACCTTCTGCGGATATCTGTGAAACCGGTGAATGGACCCACCCTGGATATCGTCCACATTTAACTGGAACACTTCCTGAATGGCCGGCTCAATCGTTTTCAGGGTTTTTCTGGCATAAGCGTTCATATAGGTAAGATTAAAATCCTTATCCGCAACAAAAACATTCGCCTGTAAATTTTCAACACAGGAATGCAGGTCAATATCGTTGTTGATCGACATCTCACCCTCAAGTCGCATTTAAGTCAGGCCTTTCGCTTTAACTTACCGCGCTCCTGACCAGAAATTATAACCAAGCACTGCATACAAAACTGAAGGGGGTATTATAATATAATTTTCACAAAAACTTGGAACACTAAAAAAATAACCCGGGGAGTTTCCTTCTAATACAATGCAAAATTTTCCAAGCTATAGCATTGTTTGAGATGTGTTTTATACTATTTAACAGCTTCACCACGGCAAAAGTGTATATGTAAATATGTGTTTTCCGACACCATAAAAAAATTAACTTTTTTTTAAAATAAAATTTTCTCTACTATTGATCATAAAAATAGAAATTTGACTGATTCAATCTAATACTCTACAAACAATGATTTACTAATACTTCTTCCTGTATTTAGTTCACAAAGCTCAAGAACCAAACCCATGAGGGGGAACAAAATGAAATTATTTTGCGCGGCTTTTTTGATCCTTATTTTTCCCCGGCTTTGTTCAGGAGCCGACTCCTGTAATGTTCTGTGTGGCGTAGCACCTGACTTAGCATTTACAGACCCCTATACCCTGTCATCTAAGAATAACTTTTTGAAAGACTGGCCCAGTAAAGACCCGTCAGGAAACGTCTATGCTGTAATAGAAGTTCCAGCCGGGAGAACTGAAAAATGGGAAGTAGACAAGGAAGAAGGAAATTTGAAATGGAACTTTAAAAAAGGCCGACCTCGGGTAATAAATTATATAGGGTATCCCGGAAATTATGGAATGGTCCCAAGAACATTATTGCCGAAAGAATCAGGAGGAGATGGCGACCCTCTGGACATTATCTTCCTTGGCCCACCCATTGATCGGGGCAAAGTCGCATCAGCAAAACTAATCGGCGTTTTAAAGCTCGAGGACGACGGAGAACAGGACGACAAGTTGATTGCCGTTCAGTTTACTTCGCCCCTTAAAAAAGCCGATTCCATCGAAGAACTGGACGAACGTTTTCCAGGAATCACCAAAATTCTGGAATTATGGTTCACGAACTACAAAGGAAAAATGAAATCCAAAGGATTTGGCGACCTGCAGGAGGCTGAAAAAATTCTTAACCAAGCTTCCAACGACTACCAGAAATCTTTAACAAACAATTAAACTGGGTCGAGGGGGCAAGAATACAGATTTCTTAAAGACGATTAACTTCCAACCAACCCTCTGGGTTAAGCGTTAAATGACTCCTGAAATAAAATCAGCCTATCTGGCGGCAGAAGGATTTCTCGAACCTCTACAGAAAGAGTTGGATGGGGTGATTGCGGTTCATGACCGACTCATTCTTTCGAGTCAACCCGTTAAAGAAACTTGCTACTGGGCGCAGAATATCTGGCACAACCCAAAAACACTTCATATCGACTCAATAAATGATGCTGCCAAAAAACTGAAAGCCATTCAGCGCAACTGGTCGCTGTATTCCCACACCTTGCACCGCAGGGCAAAACTGATTGCGGAGAAATTGCCGCCGGTAAAATGCGAACCTCGGAGTTTCCCTTCCCCTTTACCGCAAGTCCCGCTCGGGGCCTTCACCCTGCTCGATGAAAACACATTGCTCGCATCAGCAGAATGTTCCAGTCCTTTCCCAAACGGTGAAATCCATTTCATCGAAGATAAAGAAGGCCCCCCCAACCGCGCTTATTTAAAACTGTACGAAGCTCTCACCCTTGCAGGAGTGACACCCCAACCGGGAGAGTTCTGCCTCGATATAGGCGGCAGTCCGGGGGGATGGGCCTGGGTGATCCACCAATGCGGCGCGGAAGTTTTAAGCATCGACCGCTCCCCGCTTTCGCCATCGGTTGCCCAATTGCAAGGAGTGTCCTTCCAGAAACGCGATGCTTTCACACTATTACCTGAAGAATTTCAGTCGCAAGGCCGCCGCATTGACTGGCTGTTCTCAGATGTAATCTGTTATCCAGAAAAACTTTATGAATGGGTCCTGCAATGGGTGGAATCCGGCATCTGCAAAAATTTCATCTGCACCATTAAATTCAAAGGCGGGCAGGATCTTTCGATCATCGATAAATTTGCCGCCATCCCCAACAGCCAGGTCCGGCATCTGCATCACAACAAAAACGAGCTGACCTGGCTCAATATCAACGCATCATCTTCAGATCGTTAGCGGCGCTCAGAATATCGGCCTTACCTAATTGTTCTGCCAGCGACACCGCTTCATCAAGACAAACTTTTAATTGCTCACTATTCCCTGTCACCCAATACAAAGCGCACAGGGAAAACAAAGGTTGTAGAATTTTCACCGGGGCTTTGAGTTCCCGCCCCATCCGCACCCGGTTTTGCAAAGTGATAATGCCCCTCTCGAGCGCCCCATATAAAGATGCAAAACGTGGCTCCACTTTCTGTTCTTTATTTTTCCGCGACAAAACATCTTTTAAAATTTTCAGCGCTTTATCCCATTCACATTTCCGCCAGAAAGTAATACCCACTATAGAGAGGATGACCGCTTGCCCCGTTTTGTCATTTGTTTGTTCAAACAAAGCCAACGCCTGTTTAAAATGGTTGAGAGCTTTTTGCAATTGCGCCTTTTCCCAGAAAGCCGTACCGAGTGCAGTCAAGATCACCGCCTCTTGCTCCACCCCTATCTCATCTCGAACCAGCGTTTCCTGCAAGCAACGTATGGCACTGTCAAATTTGCGTACCTGCTGGTAGGCGTTGACCAGGGGAATGACGGCTTCCACCACTTCACCCGCATTTTCCTTTGCGCTATTAAATTTTTTTTCCAGTTCAGTCAGGATCATTTAAATAAAACTTTTTTATAGATGAGTCATCTTATATATAGATGCCTCAGTAAAGGAACCATGTTTAAAGAAATTGCCCCACAGAAAGTACAGGAAATGTTGGAAGAAAGCTCCATCAACGTGGTCGATATCCGAGACCCCGGCTCCTATTTAGCTGGACATATTCCCACCGCAGTATCCGTCAGCGACACCAATGTTCAGGAGTTTATCAACTCCGCCGACAAGGAAAAACCTTTAGTCGTCTGTTGTTATCACGGTATTTCCAGCCAGGGTGCCGCCGAATATTTCTCTGCAAACGGGTTCAATGAAGTCTATAGCATGACCGGAGGCTACTCCGCCTGGCCCCACCACTAGGCGCCAGCGTGACGCTGGACCCAGATGGCAGTCGCTTTTATCGGCGAACAACCGTGTTCTCGGCTCAACGAGTCATTGCTATCTGCCTCCCCTGCTAAGGGGCTCGCCGGTCACGGGAGCATACCCTTATCCCTATAGCGGCGCAGGGCATCCGGGCAATCGCAGTTGCGCCCGACACCTTGCAAACCTGCAAAAGCCGCGCGGATCAATTCGGGAAATTTTTGTATGGCCGCATCGACCTGTTTTCGCTCTTCTTGTGTTTGCATGCCTTCAAACAATTCGCCTTTTTTAAATTTTCTGGGCTTTACCCCTTCGGCGTAGTTGGTGAGATAACAAAATGGCGTGTAGCATATTTCCATTTCCCGCGCCAGAAAAGCTTCCGGGGCCAGAGTCATGCCTACCAGGTCCGCACCCAGTATGCGCAGTTTGCGGATCTCCGCAGGCGTTTCCAGGCGCGGCCCTTCGGTGCAGGCATAGACCGCCTGTTCATGGTGGGGCAGTCCACTCGCATGCAGGGTATCGTGCAAGGCGGTGGCAATCTGCGGACAAAACGGATGGTTCATACGAATGAACCCGATACCGGTATCCTTAAAAAATGTGGTCTCTCGGTTGCGGGTTTCGTCGATGATGTCGTGAGGCACGACGAAATCTCCCGGCTTGAACAGCGTATTGATAATTCCCGGACCCGACCAGGCGATAATCCTTTGAACACCGCACTCTTTGAGGGCGTAAATATTGGCGCGGTAGTTCACAAATGGAGCGGTCAGGGAATAATCGCTTTCGCCATGGCGGGATAAAAATAAAAATTCCTGATCCGAAAAACTAAAACGATGGAGGGGAGCACTTTTTCCATAAGGCGTTGCAATGACCGCGCAATCTACTTCCTCGCCCAGGGCCTTCCCGGTGAGAAGGTGATAGGCACCACTGCCACCGATCACTGCAAGAGGAGACGTGACGGGTTCAGTCATGAGTCAAAAATTCAATCGAGATAGGTTTCAATATCGCCGACATAATTGGCGGCCGATTCGCGGATGCCGCGAATTTCTTCTTCAGTCAGCCCCCGCTTTACCTTTGCCGGCGACCCCAGCACCAAACTTTTCGGCGGAATTTTTGTGTTCGGGGTCACCAGAGAACCGGCTCCGACAATGGACTGTTCGCCCACTTGCACCCCATCCATAACAATCGCGCCCATGCCAATGAGACATTGCGACCCAATAGTGCAGGCGT
>CAZEBI010000177.1:0-5022 GCA_964510355.1 uncultured Nitrospina sp.
TGAGCAACGCCAAAGCAACGACTTCGCGCAGGGTGATTGCTCCTACAGGCTCCTCTACGGCCTTTGGCGAATCCTGTGGAGCCTCATCTGCAATGGCATAGATGGGCAACATCAGCCAAAGAATCATGAAAAGGCCAAAAACCTTAGTGATCGACTTCATGCTAAATACCTCATTCAAATTATCAATAATTTCAAATGACTCGTGCCCGGATAAAATACAGGCGCAGAAAAATTTCTACTGAAAGAAACCTGCCCGGTAAGGCACGGGTCAAAATACGAATTGTGCTGTGAATAAATTAAATAGAAATGGAGGGGGGAGAGCGTGAAGAATGTATTCTGGGAATTTTCGGGGAGGTGAACGTAGGAGTTTCAGACCTGTCCCCATAGGAGATTAAAGTTTTTGGGACTTCAAAATAAACAGGAAAATCAACATACTTTACAACAAGAATTGATTTGATGAGAGGAACATTTTTCTGAACCTGATAGGACTCAACATCATCGTTATCATGATCTGGAGAGGAATGAGTTTTATGATATTTTTTATCCTGTTCAGGATCAGTTGGATGGCCGTTAATGAAATGGGCATAGGCTTCCAGAACTTCTGAATGAAAGTGCGCCTCGTGCTCATAAGCATTGACCTGATTGGAATAGTTGCGGCTATTTTCTGGGTGAAAATGAAGCAACGGCAATAAAAAGACAGGTAACACTAACCCTAAGATAAGGGCCGCAACAAAGCGGAAATGTTTCTTTTGAAAACTCAACATAATTCTTGCAATGAATATAATATAATTAATTTATCGGGATTTGATTAATTAGCTTAAGCTAAAACTATCAAAGAATCAACTGTTTTAGCAGGTAGCTACAAAAAATGATTTGAGCGTATCTTTTTTTTCAGTTCATTGCGGCTCAATTTTTATCTGGAAAGCCTGTATTCTATGATTACCCCAATCCACAACATAGACATAACCTTGCTCATCGACTGCAATATCAGTAGGACCATCGAATTGCCCAGTCTCTTCCCCCTTTTCACCCCATTCGGATAAGAAAAACCCATCTTCTGTGAATACTTGAATACGGTTATTATAAAAATCAGCCACATATAGATGCCCCTTTATATCAACCGCTATTCCTGAAGATACACGGAAACTTCCTCCCAAAAACCCGCTACCTCCAAATTGAAAAAGATATTTACCCTCTTCTGAAAAAGCTTGAACACGGTTGTTGTATGCATCGGAAATATAAATAGTACGGTTTGGTCCTGCCGCAATTCGGGCCGGATAATTAAAGTTGCCCTCCGCCCCGGGACTGATCAAAAAATTAAAAAAAGACCTCACTATTGAAATTGGTTTGTACTCACCCCATTCTCGCAAAAATTGGCCCTGTAAATCGAATTTTTGCACTCTGTGATTATAGGTATCGGTTACATAAAGATTATTATGAGAATCAATGGCTATCCCCGTAGGTGAATCAAACTGTCCGGGGTTCTTGCCATGGGTTCCCCATTGCATTAAAAAATCGCCTTGTGGAGTGAACTTCTGAATACGATCCAAATCATAATCGGATACATAGATATTGCCCTCATTGTCAACGGCAAGCCCGGAAGGTTTTTCAAATTCTCCCGGCCCGTTACCCTGTTTTCCCCATTGTCCTAAATATTTACCTTTTTGACCGAATATTTGGATTCGATGATTTCGGGTATCAGCTACATAAACTCTTTCTGATTGATCAACAGCTATGGCAAAAGGCTCATTAAATTCACCTAACTTATCTCCTTTCTTTCCCCAGTGCTCTACCAATGAATAAGGTTCGGCTTGACCATATCCATAATTGAAAGACAACTGGGCCAAAACTATGAACAGTATTCCAACCCAGCGTATCAGCCATAACTTTTTTGTTTGGATCATTTCTTAAAAAGTCTCTCGACAGGTCCTGGCGTAAACCCGGCATCTTCCACCGCCTGTTTGATGGCCTCATCCGAAATAGTGATTCCGGGTTTTACTTTCATTTCGGCCTTACCTTGTCTCATATGGATTTCAATTTTTTCAACACCATTTAGTTTTTTTAATTTCTTCTCAAGGCCATAGGAGCAAAAGGGGCAAGAAAGTCCATTAACCTGAACTAAAATTGTATTGATGTTTTCTTGTGAAAAAAGCGGAGAAATCGCAGTTAACATAAAAAATATAATCCCAACACTTAAGACATTTCTTTTTTTCATCAGCGTCAAATCCTTATATCTTTAAAATGTGTAACGAAAACTGAAAGCCAGCTTGTAATCAATCTCCAATTGGTTCCCGTGCAAATCTTGCAGAATTGGATATTGATAAGAAAATTCGTAAACCATTCTCTGACTGGCGAACTGGATACCGGGAGACAGAAAAAGTGTGTTTCCTCCAGAGGCAAATACGTCACTACCTGTCAATTCATTTTTGGCTGTATAAATTCCATTGAACTCTAAAACAGCATTCCATTGATCGTACAGCCCCCTTTCGGGAAGTATCCATGGAGAAACTCTTTTTTGATAAGCAAAGTTGTAATTAAACTCATCCCCAAATTTAAAGTTGTTTGCCTCTTGGTTAAATTTGTATTGAAAATTAACATCCCATTCGTAATCAAGCGACTGATAGGTATAGGCACCACCAGCGATAAAATCAACTGATCCTGAACCTAATTGTATAGTTTGAGGCAGAACACCTGAAGAATCACTTTCATCATCATCACCTGTCGGCAGTTCCAAACCACCTAGCAAAGAAAACCGGGATGTAGCCCCTTTGTAATCCTTGGTATAAATGCGGTATTTACCCAGAAGGGTGATATCCCCTAATCCCTGATCTCCCCGGTTCAACCCAGTTTCAGTTGTTTGATCTCTATTGATGTAGGGCACTTTAAAAAGAACAGAAGCTTTTGAGGTGATTCCATAAACACCTACTATAGGTACGGCAAATGTTTCCACTTTGCGGTTTTGCCCGGTTGGATCGTCTGCCTTTTGGGTATATCGGGCCTGAGTTCGTAAAATGAATTGCCCCTTATAAGGAGTGAGCCCGATGTCACTATTGATAGGAACAGCTTCTACAGAACGGTGTCCACAAACCAAAATAAGAAAAAAGAATAAGAAAACCTTCGTTTTACGTATGTATTTTTGCACAAGCATATTCATAATCATTGAAACCAAAGGGCGACTAAGCTACAAGCAGTTAACGTGGAAAATCCAACAACAATATGGCTTGCTTGGTTTCCCTGTTTTTTGATATGAACCAAATAATTGGCTCGGCCCAGGAACAATGCGGACAGAAAGAGGAAAACCGGAACGTATTTCATTAAAGCGGTTTTACTAGCGGCTGTTCCCGACAAACCTAACACCGCCAAACTTGCGGGAACCACACAACACCACGGAACTGCAAAAGCTACTGAAAAAATACTGGAGGTTTTTTCATTAATTTGGATTCCATTTTCGAATCAAAACTTTCCAGAATAGGACATTCCGAGGTGGGAGCATCCTTATTACATTTATTAATTAATTCCTTCAACACCTTTCGCATGGATTTTAAATTTTTGATTTTTTGTTCAACCTCATCCAGTTTATTTTGCGCTTTTCTCAAAACCGGGTCACAGGTTTTCCCCTCCCGGATACGTAGTTTCATTAATTCCGATATTTCTTTAAGAGAGAAACCAAGCTTTTGGGCGTTCTTTATGAAATGGATTTTCGCTATATCCTTATCCGGGTAAAGCCTATAACCAGCTTGGGAACGGGGTGGAGGATTGAGCAGTCCGCACTTTTCATAATAGCGTAGCGTTGCTATATGAATCCCGCATTTTCTAGCTAGTTCACCGCGCTTCAGGTCTACTTTCATAACTCAATCCCCTTTCATAAAATACGAGTATAAACCCTGCACCATGGTTCAGAGTCAAGAGATATCCCTTTCCAAATAGGGATTCCAACGGGTATTCTTAATATTTTTTGATTGCCTTAAAGGATTAAAGCAAAAGGATAATTATTATTGTCGGATATAAGGACAAGCAAAACTTGGGGTATTATTAAAAATTTTTAATTTGCTTTTAGAGGAATTTAGGAGCAGGATTGCAATCCAGATGGTAAATTTAAAATAAAATGAATATCACTAAGAAAAGAAAATTCTTTCTCGCCATCCTGACACTCATTGTATGCATGTTGTCAGCCAACCTGTCTTCTGCGTCCATGCACCATATGGATGATTCCGACTGCATGGTGCAAACCACATGTAACAGTTGTTTTATTTCCGCCGTAGCTTATTCTTCTGATGCAGAATTCTCCTATTTAAACATTTCTCCCATTGTAGTGTTATCCGCCTTTTTTCCGACCAACCCAATAGCACCTCCCTTACCCCCTCCAAAAATTTAGCTCTTCTTCATAAGTTTATTCAACACCACGCTTGAGTTACGTCTAATTATGCCTTTTTCGGCTTTAGGAATTAGCCCGTCTGCTCTTATTGATCGTGGTGTTGTCCCTTAACATATTTGTGAAAATTCATTTAGAAGGAGAAGCCTCAATGAAAAAAATAATCAGTGTTCTGGTCTTATCAGTATTTATTGGTGGAATGCTTTTAACCTCGGTCGGGTGCGAAAGCCCTGCTTACTCGAAAAGATCGGGTAGTAGAGGCGGCGATGGACACGGACATTCGCATTAATTTTTGAAAGTTCCATAGATTTTTTAAACTAATTATTTTTGTTGCAAATAGATCGATGATCTCTTGTTGGCGGTCATGGTTGGCCGTTTTTTGGCCAATCATTCCGCCAGCACCACGAAACTATTTAATCAAGCTTTCAATAATCAAACCAGGTGAAAAAATGGAAATTATAGAGTTAATTCCAAACTTGCACCCGATCTTTGTGCATTTCACGGTGGGCTTATTTTCAACATCCGTAGGCCTTTTCGTAATTGGGTACGTTGCCAAAGAAAAAACTTGGACTGAAAATTTTCTTACTGTGGCTCATTGGAATCTTTGGCTAGGGGCTGCAATCACCATTATTACCGTAGGAACAGGGCTT
>CAZEBI010000178.1:0-5006 GCA_964510355.1 uncultured Nitrospina sp.
TGATGAATTTCAGCAAAAAAATCCACACCCCTCCTGGCCGTCACTGAAGCAGTGCTCCTCATGAGAGGAGAGGATCAATGAAAAATCCAGGGTTACGCAAAGGTTTCCTCCGCGCCGAGCGGAGGGGAAACTATTTATGAAAAAACTATGGGGTGGCAGGTTCAAACAATCGACGGATGCTTTGATGGAAACCTTTTCGGCTTCCATCTCTTTTGATAAGCGGCTTTACGCCTGCGATATCGAGGGGAGTGTTGCGCATTGCAAAATGCTGGCGCGATGCAAAATCATTTCTGCCACGGAATCACAGAAAATCCAGAAAGGGTTGAAACGGATTTTAAAAGAATGTGACGAGGGGCGTTTTAAGTTTAAGGACGAGCTTGAGGATATTCACATGAATATTGAAAGCCGTTTGCGTGAACTCATAGGGCCATGCGCCGGCAAGCTTCACACCGCCCGCAGTCGCAATGATCAGGTCTGCCTGGACATCCGTCTTTATTTGCGTGGCGAGGTGGACGAGACGGTAAATGAAATTGAGCGATTATGCAAGGCCCTGGTGGCTCTGGCTAAAAAGAATATTGACCGGGTGATTCCGGGCTACACGCATCTGCAAAGGGCACAACCGGTTTTGCTATCGCATCATCTTCTGGCCTATGTGGAAATGCTCCTGCGCGATAAAGAGCGCTTTTTGGATGCACGAAAAAGGATCAACGTCATGCCTTTGGGTTCGGCGGCATTAGCGGGAACCAATTTTCCTATCGACCGAAAATACACGGCTAAACTTTTAAAATTTCCGGAAATTTCTCATAACAGCATGGATGCGGTTGCGGATCGGGATTTCGCCGCTGAATTTTGCAGTGCTTCGGCTTTGCTGATGATGCATCTTAGCCGGTTTTCAGAAGAACTGGTCATTTGGAATTCCAGTGAGTTCGGCTTTGTGGAATTGTCCGATGCCTTCACCACGGGCAGCAGTATCATGCCGCAAAAAAAGAACCCCGATGCGGCGGAACTGATTCGCGGAAAATCTGCTCGCGTGTTTGGCAACCTGGTTTCGCTTCTTACATTGATGAAAGGGTTGCCACTGGCCTACAATAGAGATCTACAGGAGGACAAAGAACCTCTATTCGATTCGGCGGATACGGTCAAAGTCTGCCTGAAGATTTTTACCGGCATGATGAGTTCGGCAAAATTCAAAGCGCTTTCGCTCGAAGAATTGTCAGCCAGCGGATTTTTGACTGCCACCGACATGGCGGACTATCTGGTCTTAAAGGGGGTGCCCTTTCGTGAAGCGCATGAAGTGACCGGAAAAACCGTAGCCTATTGTCTGGATAATGGCAAAACCCTGGAAAACCTTTCGTTAAAAGAGATGCGCAAAATTTCCCGGCGCTTCGAGGAGGATGTCATGGAGCATATTGCTCTCAAAAACTCTGTGGATCGAAAAAATGTTTATGGAGGAACAGCAAAAAAACAGGTGCAAGTGCAAATTGCCCGGTTGATGAAAAAATTAAAATAGGTGTGAGTATGAAACTGCATACGATTGTGTTCCTGTTAATGATCTGCCTTTGTGGTCTGGCAGGTTGCGGCCTCAAAGCCCCCCCAAAACCTCCTCCAGCACCTCCCCCATCCGTAGCCGATTCTGAATGAGCGCAGAAAGACTTGACAGGACCGAAAGGATTTGTCACAGTTTTAGCATGCCTGACCGATACACATATATGGAACGAATGGCCCGACTCAAGGGCGTTTTGGGATTTTTTTAATGATTGCATTTTTCAAAAGAAAATATGGATTCATATTTGCATTGATTTTCCTTTGGGGATTCCAATTTGTCTTTTCCCCATCGCATCATTATCATCTGGAGAACATTCACGCACATTCCCATGAATTATCACCTCACCAGCACCTGAGTTCGATTCATTCGCATGAGTTTGAAGCCTTCAATCATGCAGTGAATAATTATAGTCTGGAGCCCTTACCGGGTGAAGATCATCACTCTGACCCGTTTGACGGTAATCATTCCGATACATACGAAATCAGTATTTATAAATCGAGCCTGAAACCAGAATCACCTTTTCAGACTGTCAAGAATGGAAATGTCCAAAACAATTTCATTCTTGCGGAACCAATCCTTTTTTTCTACGTTTTTCCCGACGCTCTTTCTATAGAGAGTTCCGGCCTGCCTGACAGCCCCAAAGAACGTTCCCCACCCGCTTTCTTCATTTAGTCGCCAACAAAATTTAAGTACGCCAGACGGACTCCATGTGTTTGCTTTTTGCAAATCAGCGGCTTTGGTTCTGGAGTGATATCCCGGGTTTCTGGAAGAAGTCCAGGTGATTCCGTGGTCATGACTTGCAGAAAAATGCCCATGACTCCGCTTGGTATATCCCATGATTTTTTAAGTTAAAGGAAAACTTATGCGTTTATTTGCGAATATCAGCATTCTTTGTTTTTTAGGGTTGGTTTTTCTGGCACCAAATATGGCTTTCAGTCACTCCGACCATGGCGAACCTCTCAATGATAAGCAGGCAATAATAGTAGCCTCCAAGTATTTGGAAATAATGGTTGAGAAATCAGAGGCCAGTAATGATGAAAAATTAAACTCAAGTTGGACTCAAGTAACGGATAAGAAAATTTTCAAAAAAGGTCTCCAGTATTTCATCGTATCTTTCAGGAATATTGAGGAGCAAAAAACGCTTTATCTTTTACTCAATACTTACGGAGAGTATATCGCGGCAAACTTCCACGGAAACTTTAAAAATCTGTAATAGGGTCTGGCGGGATATAACAGTTTATTGAGTTAAACAGGAGCAATTTTTAACATGTTATTCAAATCAGCATTCATCACAATCATTTTTTTGTTCGTCTGTCTTATGGGATTGCCAGCAATTGTTTTGGCTCACGGCGTTGATGATAATACCAAACAATTTTTACTCGACAATCAAGGTGTGTCAATCGTTCCATTTTTATATATCGGCGCAAAGCATATGGTGACAGGTTACGACCATCTGTTTTTTTTAATCGGTGTTATCTTTTTTCTTTATCGAACAAAAGATGTCGTGGTGTATGTCACTTTGTTTACCCTGGGGCATAGCCTCACTTTGATGTCGGGTGTCCTGAATAATATTGCTGTAAACCCCTATTTAATTGACGCCATTATCGGATTTTCTGTCTTGTACAAGGGCTTTGATAATCTAGGCGGGTTTCAGCGTTTACTTGGCTATCAACCCAATACAAAGCTTGCCGTCTTGATTTTTGGGCTGTTTCACGGCTTCGGCCTGGCCACCAAATTGCAGGAGTTTAATATCCCAAGTGAAGGTTTGCTTGAAAATCTGATCGCATTCAATGTTGGTGTAGAGCTGGGTCAGTTTTTTGCGCTGACCTTAGTGCTCATTGCGATTAGTTTTTGGCGCAGGCACAAGAGTTTTTTGCAATTTTCAACCGTAGCCAATTCGCTTTTGATGAGTGGTGGCATGATGTTAGTCGCTTATCAGCTTACGGGTTACTTTTGGCATACCATAGGATAATAATATGACTGAACTAGAATATACGGGCAAAGCCCAGCACGAACATACTGTTCAATCAAAAAAAACGCTATTTAAGGCAACAGCCTTGGCGGCGGTATTGGCAGGGATCATTTTTTTCGTTGCGATATTACCCGCAGAATTCGGAGTTGATCCAACAGGTTTTGGAAAAGCGATGAAGTTGACTCAATTGGCAGGTCAAACTTCGTCCGCCCAAGCGACTACAACCCAAGCTGCTTCAACTAAACCAACGCCACCGGGTCAAGAGGATAGTGTGGACATCACCATTCCGGCTGAGACAGGGCTGGAATACAAATTTCATTTGGAGAGCGGTGGTGCCATGCGCTATGGCTGGTCAACAAAGGGCGGTGAATTACTTTATTTTGATTTCCATGGAGAGCCGCAGGGCGATACTACAGGTTATTTTGAAAGCTATACCATCAGCACAGCCAATAACGTGCGGGGCTCTTTCACTGCAACCTTTGCGGGTTCCCATGGGTGGTACTGGAAGAATAAGGGGGCAACTGACATTGTCGTGACGCTACAAACTGAGGGGAACTACAGGATTATCGGTATTAAATGATCAGGGTTCCTGTATTTTTCCAGTACTCTTAATTTTTTCCATTCAAATAAAAAAGTAGCATTTTAGAACAGTTTCCCTTTATAATTTTTGTATACCCTCCGATACGAATAAAATGAATGGTCTCAACACGGACGCTGTAGGACTTTTGCTATGATCACATTTTTCAAAAGAAATTATGGGCTGATGGTTGTTTTGCTCTGCTTGTGGGCATTCCAGTTCATTTTCTTTCCATCGCATTATCACTCCGAAACCACGCACAGCCACCTTGAACAGGTGGAGGAGCATCAGCATTCGGGGCGGTACCATTCCGCGACTTTGGAAGCTTATGCCTATCTCGTCAGCGGGCATTTTTCCGACCTTGCACAAGATGACCATTTTCATCATTCGCATTCTTCCGAAGAAAACGAAGAAAATGATTCCGAATTTTTTGTCCTGACCAAATATTCCAAGTCTTCCAAACAGGGGCTGACCTTCAAACAGGTCGGGCATCCTGCACGCTTTGAAATTTCCAATCCTCTGGTTTTTGCTCCGGCAAGTTTCGCCACCTTCTTTTTTAAATCGCGATCCAGCGAAAGTCCACACTCTTCACGTTCCCCACCCGTTTTCCTCATTTAATTTTTCATCACATAATTCGTTTTTTGATCCGTGCCTGACGGGCAGGTTTCTTTCCGTAGAAATTTTTCTGCACCCGTATTTTATCCGGCACGAGTCATTTGAAAATATTCTTAACCTGAATTGAGGTATTAGCATGAAGTCGCTCACTAAGGCTTTTGGCCTTTTCATTATTCTTTGGGTGATTTTGCCTGTCTATGTTGTCGCAAGTGAATCTCCAGAGAACTCTCCACAAGTCATGGAGGAGCCTGTAGGAGCAATCACCCTGCGCGAAGTCGTTGCTTTGGCGTTGCTCA
>CAZEBI010000179.1:0-4920 GCA_964510355.1 uncultured Nitrospina sp.
AGGGAATGCCTTCACTTTCCAGAAAACCCTGCATGATATAGGCTTTGGCTTCGTTTAAAACCGTGCAAAGCACTACCAGGTCAGGCGCCTCATCCTGTTCCGCCACTGCCACAAATTCTGCATGGCAAGCCGGACAATCAGAAGACGTATCGGAAAACTTTTCATCGCATTTGGGGCATACACGCATATTTTTTTCAGGCGCTGACTTTAATAACGCTTCAGCAACCGATGCACCGCCTCATGAACATCTTTCACCGTGATGTCTTCAAGGCAATAAGGCTTATTGAGAGGGGAAGGTTTGCATTCTTTAAAAAATCTCTGTTTGCAGGGAGAGCAGAAAAAATTCCGCGTCACCATCTCCTGTTTTTCAGTGACCATATAAGGGCCCGTTGTTTCCGGGCTTCCCGGCCCGAAAATACCTAAAACAGGAACTCCTACCATTGCTGCCAGATGCATCATCCCGCTGTCATTGCCAATGAACAACCGACTCTTTCTTAACAGGCCAGCCAAAACTCTTAAATTAACCGGAGGAATGACCTTGATCGCTCCTGGCTGGGCAGAGTTTTTGATCCGGTCCAGCAATTGTGATTCTTTTTGGGTACCCAAAAGAACCAATCGCACACCGTCTTCTTTAATCAGCTTCTGACACAAAATCCCAAACCGTTCGGCATGCCAGCCTCGCTCCACTTTTGAGGTTCCCGGGTGCAGGGCCAGAAATTCCTCGCCCGCATCCAAACCCATATCCAGCAGAACTTCTCGAGTTGTTGCATCCCCTTCCTGTGAAATGAGCGAAGCAAATTCACGATCGGGAGCATCCAGTTTCAGAGAGGAAAGAATTTTAAAAAAATATTCAACACGGTATTGAGATTTTTTTAAGCGCGATGTCGTTTTAACAGGATGAGTGAGCAGAACATCCCTTCCTTCGGTAGCATAGCCCAAACGGTATTTCACCCCTGTCAGGCTTAAAAAGAAAGCGGAACTCAAGGAGTTGGGAAACACCACTCCAACATCAAAATTAAATTTTTTCAGGTTGCGGGCAAATTTAACCTTCTCCCAAAATCCGGTTTCCCGCCCGGAAGGCAAAGTTAAAACGGTGTTGACGGCAGGATGGCCCATGAGCAATTCATCGGCAGGAGATTTAACCACAACAGAAATGCGCGCCACGGGGTAAGCACGGCGCAAGGATTGTATGACCGGCAACGTCAACACCACATCGCCTATCCAGTTAGGCATCCACAATAAAAAACTTTGGATATCCTGGCTGTGAAGGGGATGTGCTGTGTCCATAATCCAAGCCGTTAAATGTTGCGCCCAGAGATCGGGCTTATTTGACCCTTTGTATCCGGGCACCCAGGTTGGATAACTTTTTTTCCATGCTCGCATAGCCGCGGTCGATATGGTAAATCCGCGAAATAACAGACTGGCCTTTTGCTGCCAGAGCCGCCAGCACCAGTGATGCACTGGCTCGAAGATCGGTAGCCATCAAGGGAGCGCCCGAAAGGCCTTGGACTCCATTGATAATTGCCGTGTGCCCGTCTAACGTGATGTCCGCGCCCATCCTTTTTAATTCCGCGACATGCATAAACCGATTCTCAAATACGGTTTCTATGATAATACTCTGTCCGCGTGCCAATGTCATCAACGCCATGAACTGGGCCTGAATGTCTGTGGGAAAACCCGGGTAAGGATGGGTTCTGGCGTTGACCGCAAGCAAGGGGCGCTCACGCCGGACCCGAATTGAAGAACCTTCCACTGTGACATCTACCTGAGCTTCCTGAAGCTTCAGAATAATCGGTTCCACATGTTGCGGAATGCAATTCTCAATCAACACATCTCCCTGCGTGATGGCCGCCGCAATCATGTAAGTACCCGCTTCAATGCGGTCAGGAAAAATGCGGCACTCGATCGGATTCAAAGAGTAAACTCCCTGAATGGTAATCATATCGGTGCCCTGCCCTGTAATTTTCGCTCCGGCCTGATTCAAAGTATCCGCAAGAAACACAACCTCGGGTTCCTTGGCCGCATTTTCCAGAATGGTTTCCCCATCAGCCAGAGATGCCGCCATCATCAGATTCGCAGTACCCGTCACCGAAACGGTATCAAAATAAAATGGGACTCCCTTGAGACCGTCGACTGTTCCATGCACATAGCCCTCTTCGAGCCATACCTTCGCCCCCATTGCCTGCAACCCCTTAATATGAAGATCAATGGGCCGCGCTCCTATGGCACAACCCCCTGGCAGGGAAACCCGGGCTCGTCCCAACTTGGCCAGCAAAGGCCCCAGAACCAGGCAAGAAGCCCGCATCGTAGAAACCAGATCGTAAGGTGCTTCGGTGTTGTTTGCACAAGACGTATCCAGAATAATTTTTTCGTCGTCATAGCTTTCCAATTGTGCTCCCAGATGTGTGAGGAGCCGAATCATCGTTGCCACATCGCGAACTTTTGGAACCCCTTCAATAATACTGCGCCCACGAGTCAGAAGTGTCGCGGCCAGAATGGGAAGCACCGCATTCTTGGCGCCACCGATCTTGACCGTACCCTCTAAAGGCCGTCCGCCCTCTATGACAATCTTATCCATTCATAACCCTCTCGCCAACACCACTCGGTCATAACCGGAATAATCCTGAACCACCTGAATATCCTGATAACGGGAACTGCTTTTAAGCAAAGCCAGCACAGCCGGAGCCTGGGTATGGCCGATTTCTAAAACCAGCAAGCCATTTTCTTGCAGCTTTTTCCACGCCATCGAAACGATGAAGCGGTAATAGTCCAAACCATCTGTTCCGCCATCGAGAGCCAGGGCGGGCTCATATTGCCTGACTTCAGGCATGCACTTTGACAAGTCTGCAATATAGGGTGGATTGGAAACAATGAGATGATACGGCCCTTGCCAGTCCAGCTCCATCAGATCCCCTGCGACAAAACAGATCCGGTCTGCCACCGCATGGCAGGATGCATTTTTTCGGGCGACCTGCAATGCTTCGGTGGATTTTTCGATTGCCGTGATACGGCTTTGAGGGATTTCTTTGGCTAAAACAATGGGAAGAATTCCTGAGCCGGTCCCAAGATCCAGAATTTTCGGGTTGGAAACATTCAATGCTTTTAAACATTGCTCAACCAGAATTTCCGTTTCCGGTCGCGGTGTCAGAACTTTTGCATTGACTGCAAATTTGAGTGACCAGAACTCCTGGAAGCCGGTTATATGAGAAACCGGTTCACGCAAAACCCTTCTCTCGATCCGCCTGCACAGGATATCTTTCTCGACACGATTCAAAACCCGACCCGACTGCATTATCAACTGCGTTCTTGAAACCTTCAGAGCATCTGCCACTAAAACTTCCGCATCCAATCGAGGCGATGCAACACCTGCGCGCAAAAATTTATCCGTGGCATGATCGAGAAAGGCGCTCAGGGTATTGTCTATTTTTATATCTTCAAGAACCACCACCCTACTCTCCTTTCAGAGCCTGAGTCTGAAAATGAAGAGTCAACGCATCAATAATTTCAGTGAGGTCTCCCTCCATCACCAAAGACAGCTTGTGCAAGGTCAAACCGATCCTATGATCGGTGATGCGCTCCTGCGGGTAGTTATAGGTGCGGATGCGCCCGCTACGATCGCCTGAACCGACCTGCTCTTTGCGTTCGCTGGCCTGAGCTTCATGCTGTTTTCTTTGTTCCTCATCATACAACCGGGCTCTCAACACCTTCATGGCTTTTTCCCGGTTCTTGTGTTGTGATTTTTCATCCTGACAAGTCACGATCATTCCGGTCGGGATATAAGTCAGGCGCACCGCCGAATCGGTCGTGTTGACACTTTGGCCTCCCGGCCCGGATGCCCGGTAGACATCTATCTTTATTTTCGACGGGTCGATTTTGATGTCCACATCCTCCACCTCCGGCAAAACAGCAATCGTCACCGCCGAGGTATGAATGCGCCCCTGGCTTTCTGTATCGGGAACCCGTTGCACCCGGTGGGTGCCCCCCTCGTATTTCAGTTTGCTGTAAGCCCCTTTGCCAGAAATGCTGAAAATAATTTCTTTGAATCCGCCTTTGCCGGCCAGGCTGGAACTCAAAATTTCCACCTTCCATTTTTTATCCTCCGCATATCTCGAATACATGCGAAACAGATCATTAGAAAATAATGCCGCCTCTTCACCGCCCGTGCCCGCACGAATCTCCACGATAACATTGCGCTCATCGCGAGGGTCTTTAGGCAGCAAAAGAACTTTCAGATCCTCTATCGCCTCGTGCTCTTGAGGCTCCAGCTCAGCCAGGTCTTCCCGCGCCATTTCAAGCAATTCGGGATCTTTTTCCTCGTCCAGAATTTTTTTATTCTCTTCTAATTGTCGATTTATCTTCTGCAGGTCCTGAAACCGATGCACGATGGGGGCCAATTCGGACTGTTCCCGGGCATACTTCTGGAACTCGGACTGTTGGGAAATAATCTTGGGGTCACTGAGCAACCGGTTGAGGTCGTCATAACGCTTCTCAACCGATTTCAGCTTATCAAACATGGATGGAGTAGTTTCTTAAAAACCCCGAGGGATCAGGGCAATAAAAAGAAGGTGAACGCGTTTACTGAGGGCTACTTGCTTCCGGCACAACAGCAGCCTTTGCCGCCTTGGCGTATTTGCGTTTGAATTTTTCAATACGACCTGCTGTGTCCATGAGTTTTTGTTTTCCCGTAAAAAAAGGATGGCACTGGGAACAAACCTCCACATGCAGGTCTTTCAGGGTTGTGCGGGTCTGTATCTCACTGCCACATGCACACCGCACCGTGGTTTCATAATATTCAGGATGAATTTCGGCTTTCATTGAGTCACCATTAAGAGTTCATTGTTGCCAAAAATTCGGCGTTGGTTTTTGTTTCTTTGATCTTTTGCAGGAGAAGGTCCATCGTATCATGGATGCCCATCGGGA
>CAZEBI010000180.1:0-4885 GCA_964510355.1 uncultured Nitrospina sp.
TTTGCTTATTCTGCTTTTCGTGCGCTTGCCGCTCTTTCAGCTATTTATTCTCTTTTTTCTCTTTATTCTCTTTCTGCTCTTTCTGCTCTTTCCGCTCGTTCCGCTCTTTCTGCTCTTTCTGCTCTTTCTGCTCTTTCTGCTCCTCTTGCATGAGCTTTGTAAAAATTTGAATCATTCCATGCGGATCGATATCGGCGGCGAGGATCAATTCCATGCCTTTCAGATCAGCTTCGGTTTCCATTTCCCGGCTCAATCCCAGCGTTTCAAGTTGCCCCGCAAGGCTGATGACCCCTTCCATAACAGAATTCACATCCCCTATGAGCAGAGCCACCAACATACCTTGCGCCATACTCCGCAGAATTCCCTGTGTGGAATGCCTGAGCAGGACATGCTGAATTTCATGGGCGAGCACACCGGCTAATTCCTCTGGCGACTCGGCTTTATAAAGTAGACCTGTAAAAACCACGATGGGGCCGCCTGGCAAAGCCAGCGCATTGGCCTGTTTCGCCGGCAATATATAGACCTTCAAGTCATAGGGCTGATTGCCTTTGACCGATTGCGCCAACAGATCCACCGTATCCTGCAAAATCGTGAGAATTTTCGGGTCGGGTTTTTGCTCCACCGGCAACATATTTAATATGGACTGCCCCACGGCCACTTCCCATGCAACGGGAATTTTATCAACCATCTGATCCGCCAGAAAAGAAGGTGCAACTTTAATAAAAAGTATGGCAGAAAAAACTAAAACCAATGCTCCCGAAAAATAGAATTTCCAATTAAAAGTGGGTCCTCTTTGGGTGGCAAAAAAACTTTCCGGCGCAACCTTTAAAATATTTGCATAAAAATCGGGGTCCTCCACCACCAGGGTTTCTGTGCGTTCGCCATTTTCATCATCGACACGGTGTTCAATATGGAAAGGACTGGTTATGTCTGCGACCCGAAGAAGGTGCGAGTAAACCCAACGGACCGGATCATGGCCGGGCTCTTTGAGAATTATTTCCTGGGGAGTGAGTTCAACATCGACCGGGTGCTTCTGGGAACTTCTACCATCGAACAAGGCTCCGGCAAATTGCAGTTTTCGAGCAGTCATACCACTCCTAGCCGGAGAGGCAGTATGCAATAACCTTCTCTGGCGAGCAAAAAGTTGTCTTAGCTGAAAAAGCCTTTCCTGTCGGCCTCCCTCGCTAGAGGGCTCCTAGCCGCCAGCGTGGCGCTGGACCCAGCGAGCTATTATTAACAGGCGAAAACAGGTGGTACTTTTTTAACCGATTTCGATGGGAATATCTATGGCATCGAGTGCTTCTTCCCCAAATGCTCCACTGTCTTTCATTTGCTGGACAATCTGGTTCAATTCAATATTCCCTGTCAGGGTCATGTTTTCCGCCACAAACTTGTGGTTGCGTATGACGGCCCAGGGGTAGCCGAACCCAATCGTAAATAGAATGATGAAAAAATTGCCCACTTTTAAATTCATATACTTTTTTCCCGTTATGGGAAAATGAAAGCTCGCCCCTCCGACATGGGAATGGGACCATAGATAGCGTTTCAAATCGGCAGTAAACCAGAACAGGTAAAACCCCAGTGTGAGCGGAGTAAGAATAACGGCAAGAATAAATTTTTTAAAAAAATCTTTCCCCACGCCGGAGAAGCTAAATTGCACATCCCCAAACCAGGAATTCTCCCGCCAGAATTTTTCAGTCTTCATTTTGAAAAATGGCCAATAAAGGCCGAAGGTCACAACCGTAAGGGCGCTGCCAACAAAGTATAAAACAAACGCATCCATTCCCTTTCCCCGGAAAGAAAAACGGATATTGCGCCAGGCAGTTCGTGAAAGGCGATACCTCCAGGCTCTTACCATGAGCGCCGGGATCACAGCAACGATGACCAGGGAAATCAGGTCGGATACCATCTCGCCTTCCTGAAGACCTATATTAAAAAAGACATAGGCGTTTGCTCCACCCAATACAATGAGAATAACCCCAAACAGAATCGCCCCTCGTATCAGTTCTTTGGCGGTACCGTGATAGGCAAAACGATCTCCCGCAAACAAAGTCTGCGACCAGAGATACTGGCGGACATTGGTTTTGGCCCAAAACCGGTAGACACCCAGAGTGAACACCGTCTTGATCAGATTGGCAAAACTGATATTAAAAAAAGTTCGGCCCTCGCCCTGAAACTTAAACGGGTAGCTGTCTCTCGGTGTGGGAACCGACACCTCCTCGGGCGTGACATCGGATAGGGGTTCGAGAGGCTCAAGAGGTTCGACCTCGCCTTCAACAGGCTGAATGTCAACGGCAAAACCCAGGCTCTGAAGATAGGTAGAGACCCTATCAGCCTGGTGGTCGGAAATACGCTTATCAAAACGCCAGGGCAGACCCTGGCATAAATGATCCACAACGGTCATGGCCTTTTCGTTGTCGAACCGGAATACTTTTGCAAGCCTCTCAGCCGCTTTTGTTTTATCGGCTCCCGACCAGGTATTGAGAGTAATCTGGTAACTCAAAGCTCCTCCAACCGCAGTTAATACTTACGGATATCTCTTTATTCGGCAGTTTTCTCAGCGGCAACCAGCCTTTATCTAATTCCTGCCTTATGAAAATCAGTAGAAATCGTAAGCCACACGTTGTTCAGCCCAACCCAAAAACCCGTCTTTAACCGGGTCCCCGGTATATTTGCCCGACCCGCTGGCCCAGGTTTCCGGTTTGTCCCAATTGTCTCCGTAATGGTAAAGAAACATTTTTTTGCGGACATCCTCGGGCAACGTCATCAGTTCCTGATAAGAAGCATGGACACCGCCGAAAAATAATTGCGTATCATGAAACATAACTTCCGCCAACCGGCCAAAACGGATAGGATAATCCGCATCGAACATCGTGTCCCCTGAAATCCAGGCACGGCGATTGATGAACACCCCCGAACACCACTGCGACTCATCCACACTGATGGCCGTATCAGGAAAATGCCGCGTTCGCATGATGACGAGCTCAATAGGCCCGTGTTTATAGGCCCAGAACTTCCTCCCCTCAATTTCGATATTTTGCGGACGAAGAATATTGAAAAAATCCGTCAACTGCAAAGGCCGACCCTGGTTTGCCTCGCAATATTCGCAACCCCCGGCCAAACTCTTGCTCCAGAGAATATCCTGATAGTCGCGCAAAATAATCATATCAGGCGTAGAAATATTGGGAGTGTATCGATTCATCAGGGCAACTTCCTCCAACCCACCAATATGATCCGCATGGCTGTGGGTGGGCAGATAACAACGAACATCCAAAACACTCAATCCCAAATCGTTGAGTGCTAAAGGCCCCTGGGTTCCACAATCTATCAAGACATGATGGTTTCCCTGAATGACCAATATATTAGACTGCCGCCTGCGCTTGGCAAATGCAGAGCCTGTTCCAATAAATACAATTCTTAGAGATCCATCGGTGGTAAGAGGTAGAGATTCGCCATTTTTACAAATCTCTTTGACTTCATACATAAAAGCTCCCTTTCTTCTCCCCATGCTAGGTAATCAAAAATTCAGTAAAACAAAATTTTTCATTCGGGAATCGGCAAAAACTCCTCGATTTTGCGTTGTAAAACATTATCATAAAAGCCTTTTTTCGTCCATAACAGTTAGATTTTAAAAATAAAACTCGATTTTTTTCCTCGCTTTAGGAAATTGATCCTCCCCTCTCATGAGGGGAGGCTTGGAGGGTGTGGATTTTTTGATGAAATTCATAACCCAACCCTCCCCTAGCCCCTCCCTATAAAGGGAGGGGAAGTGCATGTTTAGCTTTTTCGACTTATGCAAAGCTTTCCTTAAATCAGGGGAAGGCTCAGTATAATTCCTCTGACAGTTGGGGAAATGGAAAAATTAAGTTATAATCATGGTCTCCGGTGTCATATCCGGCACTCTCAATCCCTTGCAATCCTAAAAAAATGAAATATTTGGTTATTATCGTAGCGGGTCTGACCGACAGGCCTTTCGCGGAAAAAGATAATAAAACTCCTTTGCAGTTGGCCGACACCCCCAATCTGGATGCCCTGGCGCGAAACGCAACCTGCGGACCCGTTCAAACCATACCGGATGATTTGCATCCGGGGAATGAAATCTCCTGCATGGGACTTCTGGGTCTCGACCCGAAAAAATATGCTTCCGGACACGGCCAGCTTTCAGCAATAGGGTTAGGAGTAAAACCCGCAGCCGATGAGGTCGCGCTCTGCTGCGATCTGGTCACCCTGCAAGCCACCCATGACGATATGGTCATGAAAGATTATACCGGCGAGCATCTTTCTCATGATGATTCCGGTCTTCTCATGAATGCCCTTAAAGAGCAAGTGGTCGATGCTTCGGTCACCTTCCATCATGGCGGCGGGTATCACAACCTGATGTTTGTAAAAATGCCGCCGATTACAGAAAGGTTATCTCCACCCAACGAACTCATCGGCGAAGGAATCCGCCAGTTCATGCCGGAGGGGAACACTGTGCGCGAACTGGTCTTTGTGATGAACCAGGCGCAAATTATTTTGCATAACCATGCCTACAATAAAAAACGTATTGCCGAACAAAAAGACCCGGTTAACAGTATCTGGCTTTGGGGAAACGGCGAACTTGCCAACCTGCCTTCCTTCGTGGAGCGCTATAAAAAAAGTGCATCTTTAATCTCCGCATCTTTGATGGTCAAGGGCATCGGCAAGCTCACCGGAATGAATGTCGTGGAAGTGGAAGGAGCAACCGGGTTTTCCAACACCAATTATTCCGCAAAAGTTTCTGCAGTGGTCCAGGAACTGGAAAATAAAGATGTTGTTTTTCTGCATATTTCAGCGGGGGAAGAAGTTTCACTCAAAGGCGATATTGACGATAAGATTTTAATGATCGAAGACTTCGATGCCCAGG
>CAZEBI010000181.1:0-4853 GCA_964510355.1 uncultured Nitrospina sp.
AGCTTCAATGGACCCCTCTTTTACAAAGAGGGGCTGGGGTGATTTAGAAACTCTCATGCAATATGCGGGCTAGCAGGGAGAGGCAAAGAGGGTAGAAACTTTTTTAAGTGATAACAGTTGGTATGAAAAAGGAGAAATTAAATTGATACCTAATTTTCAAAATTACCAAGAAGCGCATGGAGCGGAATTAAAGTGTCCATCGTGCGGCGGAAATTATTTACACCACGAAAGCGTAGAAGTCTGGGAACGGGGTGAGGATGCAGAATGCGGTCTTCATATCGTGATTGATGGCGGTAAATCATTAATCAATACTGACCTAAAAGGTAATCCTAAGTATACGCCGTCATGGACTAACAATCACCTTCTCATGTGAGGGGTGCTCAGCTAAACCGGTTCTTTCTTTTGCCCAGCATAAGGGGAATACCTATGTGGACTTTATTTAGATCGGCCCAACGGATTAGAAGACAAATAACCCCACCTAAAAATTACAGATTGAAGCGAAGCTGAAATTTTGGTGCTGTCCCCTAGCTGGGGAGAGACAAAGAGGGAATGGGGTCAAGTTGCCGCTTGACTGCAAGCGGGCATATCCCAGCTAAGGCGATTTAAGGAATCCTCGCTATGAGACAGGTTGTACCGCTGGAGTTTTTGTGGTTTTGACCGCCACGTTTGTTCTGCTTTTTTTGACCGTCTTTTTTATGGTTTCTCCAACAGAGTCCCTGGCTAATTCTAAATTATAATGCGCTTGGGCATTCATCCAGAATTCAGGGGTGGTGCCAAAATAATGCGAAAGGCGTAGAGCTGTATCGGCTGTTATTTTCCGGGTTCCTTTTACAATCTGTCCAATGCGGTTTCGCGGTACTGCAAGCTCATCTGCCAATCGGCTCCTGTTTAAGCCGAGAGGTGTGATAAATTCCTCCATCAAAATTTCACCCGGTTTGACGGGCGCAAGTTTTTTCATGCTACATCTCCTTAAAACTCTTTTTTCTAATGGTAATCCATAATTTCAACATCGTAGGCATTGCCATCTTTCCATATGAAACAGATGCGATGTTGTTGGTTGATGCGAATGCTGTGTTGCCCCTTACGTTTTCCGGTAAGGGCTTCCAGCTTGTTTGCGGGGGGGATACGCAAATCAATCAGCTTGTCCGCATAATTCAACATCGCCAACCTCCTTAATGCTTGAGAAGCGAAAGAGCGAAATTTTTGATCCGCTATGCGCATGTCAAAAAGTTTCTGCGTTTTTTTGCACTTAAAACTTTTGATCATTTGAACAACGGTTAGGTTCCATCCTGTTTAATCCGAATACTCTCGTATTATAGGATATAAGTACGTGTTACGTCAAGAGTAACAAGGTGCCTGCTTCATGTCGCCGCAAAGTGTGCCCTCCCGTTAAGGGGTTAGAAAAAATCGGGGTTTTATGGTAGGCTTATGCGCTTTATTTCCCCAACCCATTCTTTAACTGAAAGAGAAAAGTGATGAAGATTGGTATTCCCAAAGAAGTTCATGCTGAAGAAAAACGGGTGGCGACGACCCCGGATGTTGCAAAGCAGCTTATTAAGCTAGGTTTTGAAATCGCGATTGAGGCAGGTGCGGGTTTAGCGGCTCATTATTCAGATGCTTCTTATGTTGAAGCAGGCGTGACCGTTGTCAAAAATGCCAAAGAGATCTGGGCAGAAAGTGACATCATCTTGAAAGTTCGTGGCCCTGAGTTCAATCCGGATTTGAAAATCGAAGAAGTTGACCTGCTCAAAGAAAAACAAGTTTTAATCTCGTTTCTTTGGCCGGCACAGAACCCGGAGTTACTCAAAACATTAGCCAGTAAAAAAGTCACGGTCCTGGCAATGGACATGATACCGCGAATATCGCGGGCGCAGAAACTCGATGCGCTCAGTTCGATGGCGAATATTGCCGGATACCGCGCCGTGATCGAAGCGGCTCAGCATTTTGGCCGGTTCTTCACCGGGCAGATCACCGCAGCAGGCAAAGTTCCGCCGGCTAAAGTCATGGTGATCGGTGCAGGCGTTGCCGGGCTCGCCGCTATCGGTGCCGCAAAAAGTATGGGGGCCATCGTAAGGGCTTTCGATACCCGACCGGAAGTAAAAGAACAGATCGAGAGCATGGATGCGGAATTTCTCGAACTCGACTTTGAAGAAGATGGTACGGGGTCCGGCGGATATGCAAAAGTGATGAGCAAAGAATTTATCGAGGCGGAAATGGCCCTCTTTGCCGAACAGGCCAAGGAAGTGGATATCATCATCACCACGGCATTGATCCCTGGTAAACCGGCACCGGAGCTGATCTTGGAAGATATGGTCATGTCCATGAAAGACGGCAGTGTGATCGTAGACCTTGCCGCCGAACGGGGTGGCAACTGCAAGCTGTCTGAAGCGGGAAAAGTGGTCAAGGTTCATGGGGTTTCCATTATCGGGTACACCGACCTGCCCAGCCGCATGGCGACGCAAGCCAGTCAGTTATATGGAACAAATCTGCGCCATCTTTTGACGGATATGTGTCCGAACAAGGATGGTAATATTGTGGTCGATTTTGATGATGAAGTGGTTCGCGGAGCCACGGCTGTCAAAGAAGGTGAGATCACTTTCCCGCCACCCGCGCCAAAACTTTCAGCGGCACCTGCTAAACCTGCTGAACCTGCTAAACCGGTTGCAGAGCCGGTGGAAGAGGAACCTTCGGTATTGGGGCCTCTTGTTACATTTGGCGTGGGAGCCTTGGGCTTATTGGGGCTGGGTGCGGTTGCACCTGCGGCCTTCATGGCACACTTTACGGTTTTTGTTCTAGCCTGTTTTGTGGGTTATATGGTCATCTGGAATGTGAAAGCGGCTTTGCATACGCCGCTGATGAGTGTGACCAACGCGATCAGCAGTATCATTATTGTTGGTGCGATTTTGCAGGTCAGTTCAGGGGATAAACTGCTCATGTGGGTGGCGGTATTCGCGGTACTGATCACATCTATTAATATTGTAGGCGGATTCGCGGTAACGCGCCGCATGCTTGAAATGTTTCGCAAATAGGAGGCGATGAAATGAGTCAGGGTATAATCACCGCCTCTTATATTGGGGCAACAATTCTTTTTATTCTAGCGTTAAGCGGGTTGAGCAATCAGGAAACCGCAAGGCGGGGCAACCTCTATGGCATGATCGGTATGTTCATTGCTCTGGTCGCCACCATTTCCGGGGTTACGGGCAATATCGAGTTTTTGATAGTGGCGTTGCTCATCGGCAGTAGTATTGGCCTGATTCTGGCCAAGCGGATTGCAATGACCCAAATGCCTGAATTGGTCGCCAGTCTGCACAGTCTGGTCGGGTTGGCCGCGGTCCTGGTTGGGTATGCCAGCTTCATGGACCCGGATGCACATTTCACCGGAGTGGAACATACCATTCACAATGTTGAAATCTATCTGGGAGTTCTTATCGGGGCGATCACGTTCTCGGGTTCCATCATAGCGTTCGGAAAGCTCAGCGGGAAAATCACCGGCAATGCCATGTTATTGCCGGCACGGCATTGGCTCAATTTAGGCTTGTTGATTGCCTCCATCTGGTTGTGTGGCAGTTTTGTCGAAGAATCTGCCGCCGGTGATGGAATGATGCCCCTGGTGATCATGACGGGAATCGCTTTGCTGTTCGGGATTCATATGGTCATGGCTATCGGCGGGGCCGATATGCCGGTGGTGGTATCCATGCTCAACAGTTATTCCGGTTGGGCTGCTGCGGCTACCGGGTTCATGCTCAGTAACGATTTGCTTATCGTGACAGGGGCATTGGTAGGAAGCAGTGGTGCTATTCTTAGTTACATCATGTGCGAGGCCATGAACCGAAAATTCATTGCGGTCATTGCCGGAGGTTTCGGTACGACATCAGGTGGCGGTTCCTCTTCGGCCTCGGTGGAAGAACAGGGCGAAGTGGTTGAGGTGCAAGCCCCCGAGGTTGCTGACCTGTTGACCAGCGCGAAAGAAGTCATGATCATTCCGGGTTATGGCATGGCGGTGGCCCAGGCCCAGCATATCGTGTGCGAGATCACCAAAACGCTGAAAGCCAAGAAAATAAATGTGCGTTTTGGCATCCACCCGGTTGCCGGGCGTATGCCGGGGCATATGAATGTTTTGTTGGCGGAAGCTAAGGTTCCCTACGACATCGTTTATGAGATGGATGAAATCAATGACGATTTTCCTAATGTTGATGTTTCCATCGTTATCGGTGCCAACGACATTGTCAACCCGTCTGCGCAAACAGACCCGGACAGCCCTATAGCTGGCATGCCGGTTATGGAACCCTGGAAAGGCACAACCACTATTGTGCTAAAACGGGGTATGGCGACAGGATATGCGGGAGTACAAAACCCGTTGTTCTTTAAAGAAAATACCCGCATGCTGTTCGGCGATGCCCGAACCAGCCTGGATGAGGTTTTTAAAAATCTTTAAACGGGGGGCTCTTTTGTTCAATAATTTTTCTTGCGGCAATTCGCAGACCCTTGTTTCACAAGGGTTGCTCATGGCCAAAAGCAATTTTTGGAGAGGCTCCTAAAGATTGAGTGTTTTTTGTTCCCCCCTGTCGTTGTGAAAAGCGGCAGGGGGGATTTTTTTTAGGGGGGGCGGTAAGAGACAACCTGCATACTGTATGAGCAAGCAGGAAACGGGCTCATGCGTATTTTTTGTTTTTCAAGATCACTTGGTCTATATCAATGCCCACTTCTACCAGAAGAGTTCGCAGGGCTTTGCCGCCAGTCTTTTTGTCAGCCGTCACCTGCCCGGTTAAAACATAGCCCACATTGAGATCGGTATTGAGGTGCATGGATGCGAGGGTCGAAGCCGACGGAAGGCTCTTTCCAGTTTCAATGTC
>CAZEBI010000182.1:0-4795 GCA_964510355.1 uncultured Nitrospina sp.
AGGAAAAGTTTGCTCCTGCATTATTGTTGGCTGAAAAGGGAAAGAAGCAGGTTCAAACGGCACTAGCTCCCAAATTCATTTTTTCCGATGAAGACAGGCAGGCTTATTTTGATGAAATTGTTACTTACTCCAAGCGTTTAGAGTCCGCTTCCGAAGAGGAAGTTTCGGATCTGCTGGACGAGTATCAGGAGTTTCTGCAGTTGGTCGAGGAAGATGACCCCGAGCTGGTTGACTGGATATCGCCGAAGGTGCGACCGCTGGATGAGTTGCAGTTTTCTGCAAATACCCTGCTGTTGAAATTCCAGCGGATTCATAATGAGATTTTTGTCTGGTGGATGCGAGGCGATAAAGTAGGCGGTAAACGCATTGTCGGCAACGAAAAACTTTTTGATCTGATTTCCCGTTCAGCAGATAACAAAAACCGGATGACGGCCCGGGATGTGGATGACTTGTCCCGCCTTCTCTTGACCTCGCTGTCCGAGTTGCTGGAACAGGGGATAGAGTCAGTGGTTTTGATCGCCGATGGCAAGCTGGAGTTTTTGCCGTGGTCGGCAATGAAAGTGGATGCAAAACCCCTGATAGAAACCGCAAGCCTGACTTTTGTCTCTTCGTTATCGCAATGGCAACGGTCGATAAAATTAAAAAATCTGTATAACTCCCGTCTCCTGACTCTGGCTGCGGAAGACGTTAAAAATGCGCAGGCCGGTTTTTCCACTGTGTTGAACCTCAATGGCGATACGGCGAACAATTTTTTGACGAACTGGGAACATTTCGGGGTGGTGCAGATAGAGAGCCCGGTGCATTTGCGTCGCCTGGATGCTTCAGCGTCTTTTATCACCTTGACCCGCAACCGTTTGCAGAGGATTCCTTTGTCGGTCCTTTATGAGGAACCTTTTGAATCGCATTTGATGGTGATGGCTCAAGTTACGCATGAGCCCGACCCATTTTTATCGCTCTCGGCAACCAGTTTGCTTTTAGAAGGATTGGTTTTCAAAGGTTATCCCGGTATTTTGCTGCATAGCGGTAAGCCAGACCCGGCACTGCACCTTGAAATGATGAAATATTTCATGGCAAATATCAGAAAGAAAAACCCTGCCGAATCGTTGCGTAGCGCACAAAGAGAGTTGGCAAAAAAACATCCTGAAAATTTCGAGTGGGCAAAATACCGCTATTACGGTTTTCCCGGCATGAGCACTGAAGAAAAAGAAATATTTGCTAAAGAGCATTTTCAAGCCAATTTGCTAAAAGGGGCAGAGGCATTCAGAGGAAAAGACTGGCTGGCTGTCATCGACCATTTGGAAAAAGCGCTGGTATTGCAAGCGTTCCTTGCAGAGAAACAGATGGCGATATACCAGACCCTGACGCAGGCGGCCTATAACCTCAAAGATTATGCCAAGGCCATTCGCTACCAAAAGCAGGTGTTGCCTCACTCCAAAGACGACCCGGAAGTTTTAGCGGAGGCACTCTATTTTCTCGGCATTCTGTATTCGCGCACGGAAAATTTCCCCCTAGCGGTTGAGCATTTGCAAAAGGCTTTGCGCATTTACGAAGAAAACGAAATCCTCGATCGTTTGGCAGAAAGTTATAGCACGTTGGGAATCGTGGAAGAAAACGCATTGGATTACGACAACGCCCTCAAGGCGTTCAACGCTTCTCTGGCTATCAATGAAGAGATTGGCGAAGACCTGAACCGGGGTCGTGAATTGCGCCGCATTGGCAGGATTTATTATCTGCGCCTCAACCGTTTCTCCGAAGCGCGAAATTTTTTCAATCAGGCCTACGAATTGTTCACCGAGTTAGAGCAGAGTGACCAGCAGGTGGAATCCCTTTTAGAGTTGGGGCTGGTGGCGGAAAAACAAGGAGATTTTAAACAGGCTCTCGCATTTTATGTCCGAGCCCAAGGCCTGGCTGAAGAGGCTGATCTGAGGCCGGGTCTGGCGAAAGCTTTTTTATATCAGGCCAATTCCCATTGGTTTCAGGGCAACTATCAGCAGGCCTTCAAGTTTCAGAGGCAGGCACTTGAAATTGCCCTGCAATCGGGTGACAAGCTCCAGCAGGCTTTTATTTTAAATACTCGCGGTTTGATCCATTGGACGTTGAACGACCCGAAGCGGGCGCTGGCTAACCTGAATGAGAGTCTGGAGCTGGCGAAAGCGTCTCATTCCCTGCTGGATATCGCGACGGCCTATAATAATATCGGTCTTGTTCATCGCAAGGAAAAGCGCTATGCCGAATCCATTGAATTTTTCAGCAAAGCTTTAAAAAGGGATGAGCAACTCAAATCAAAATGGGGGCAGGGCTACACGCATCGAAACTTGGGCATGAGTTTTTTGCGTCTGGGTCAGTTGGAAACCGCAGAGATCCATCTCAAGAAGGCTGTGGCGCTCAGTGGTGAGATCGGCAATCGCACCAATCTGGTAAAGGCTATGCTGGAGTTGGGGAATTTAGCCTTGGAACGCAAGCAATGGCAGGCGGCAGTTTCTTTATTTGGGGAAACCTTTGAAGTTTCTGATCGCATCAATGTGAAAGAGGTTTCCTGGAGGGCTTTGCGCGGAGAGGGGTTTGCCCTCATTCAATTGGGGAAAAATGAGTCGGCAGTAGAAGCCTATAAAAAATCGGTGGCTGTGGTGGATGCCCTGCGCGCGGCGATCAAGGTGGAGGAGTTTCAGAACGGGTTTTTGACCGACAAGCAGGATGTTTATAAAGAACTGATTCTCCTGCTTTTAAATATGGGGAAAGTTGAAGAGTCGTTTCAATTTGCTGAACGTGCGAAATCGAGAAGTTTTATCGACTTGCTGGGCAACCAGAAAATCAGTTTGAAGGACGATGTCAGCAAAAATTTGTATGAAGCGCTGAACCAGCAAAAACAATCCATCCGAAAAATTGAAGAATCGCTGGCGGCCACCCGCATTGCCGGGCGGGAGGATGAAGCGCGAAAACGGGCCGAGGATCTGGTGCAAGCCAGAAACCAATATCAGGATCTGCTGATTTTAGCCAAGGAGCAGAGCCCGGAAATTTCCAGTTTTATCACGGTGGAGGCGATATCTTTGGCGGCGTTACAGTCTTTATTGGCGGATTCGGTGGCATTGGTGGAATACCTGGTGACGGAAAACGAGTTGGTGGCCTGGGTGGTCACCAAAACTAAAATAGCTGTTGCCCGCGTTGCGTTAGAAGAAAAGCAGTTGAATCGTTTGGTCGCTGACTATCGCGAACGGATGCAAAAAATGGCACCGGTCGAAGAACAGGCAGAACGCCTGTATTCTTTGTTGATCAAACCGGTAGAGCCGTTCATTGCGGGAAAAATATTATTAGGCATCGTTCCCCACGGCCGTCTGCATTATATTTCTTTTTCCTCTTTGAGGGATGGGCCGAGGAGCTATCTGATTGAAAAGTATCCGCTGTTTTATTCTCCCAGCGCTTCAGTCATGCAATACACATTTAAGGAAAAGGCGAAGCCGAATCGGGATATCAAGGTGCTGGCGCTGGGGAACCCGGATCTGGGGGACTTCAATTATGACTTGCCCCTGGCGGAAATGGAGGCCAATGCCCTCAAATGGGATTTTCCAAATGTCGATGTTTTTACGCGCGAGAACGCTACAGAGAGCTGGCTGAAGGAACATATCAGCGAATACCAGATCATACATATTGCTTCGCATGGTGAGTTTGATCCGGTCAACCCTTTGTTTTCTTCGTTAAAGTTGACACGTTCCGCAACAGAAGACGGGAACTTTGAGATGAACGAAGTGTTTGGCTTGGAGATCAATGCCGATATCGTGACCTTGAGTGCGTGTCAGACCGGTCTTGGGGATATCGTTGGAGGAGATGAACTTGTAGGGCTCAACCGGGCCTTCATCTATGCTGGCACAAAATCCATTCTCTCTTCATTGTGGCGGGTGAGCGACATTTCCACGGCGGTGTTGATCAAACATTTCTACCGCAATTACGGTCACGTAAACAAAGCTGAAAGCCTGAGAAAAGCGCAATTGCTGGTCAAGCGTCTCTACCCGCATCCTGCATACTGGGCCGGGTTCAACCTGACGGGAGACTACCGATGACAACCCGTTATTGATAACAACGCGCCGTCATTTCCGGGAACTGCAAATCCAGTTTTTTCTTCAAACCTTTTGGCGTTTCGCGTGTTCTGCCTTTGGTGATGGAGGAAAGGTGTTCACCCTCACGGAATAGTCTCCAATGTCTTTCATGTAATATTTTTGCCGACAGGACTTTTTTAACCTTTCCCTTTGCATTATAAATAGTAACCGGGAATAACATTCTTCTCACCTCCCCCTTCATTCTGAAGTGGAACCCATCACTAATATAGGGTTGAAAAAAAAATCTTCCACTTAAATTTAAGGTAAATATTCAGGAATATTTTTGCGGGAAAAATGACCTTATAAACAGGGCGGTATAGCGTTTTTAACTTCAGGGGGTCGTCATGAGTCTGCATTTTGCCGTATACCATGGGTTTTTCGGGCACGAGGGCCGCAGGAAACCGGAGGGTGATTTTTGGTCAAATTGGCAACGGGGGGTTTTTGTGATTTGTATGACTGTTTTGTTTCTTTTGATGTTTGTTTTTCTTTAGCCCGGATATTGAACGAGAGGTTTCTAATCTGCGTATTGCATAACTCTGGGTTTCTTATTGATCCTCCCCTCTCATGAGGGGAGGTTTGGAGGGGTGTGGATTTTTTTCTGAAATTCATAATCCAACCCTCCCGTGCTCAACCCCTCAACTCATCGGGCTTGAGTCCCTATGAAGGGAGGGGAAGCATATAAGTTGACTTAACCGAGTGCCTGC
>CAZEBI010000183.1:0-4746 GCA_964510355.1 uncultured Nitrospina sp.
GCAATTGACCGTAATATTGGTTTGGGCCCCTTTGAACCATTCTATGCGTATGCTGCCATTTTTGATGTTGTAGTTGTAGTCACGCACTTGGTCCCATTTTTTAAACCATGTGAATTTTTCCGCTTCTTCTGCCCAAAACTTTTCCGGCTCATTAATGGAACGCTCATACATTTCCCGGTATTGTTCCATGTTCTGGATCAATGCTTTTTCGGAAACAGATTGCGAAGGATGATAGATTTTCTCAGTCATTTTTATCTCCAGCTAAACCGTAAAAAACGGTCGTCTTTTTATTTGAGAGATCGAACAGCTCGAGCCGCTTCGGTCAAGGTCCAGAGCCCGTCAGGCTGGGCGAACTCTCCATCACGGATATTGAGCACCCATACACGCATACGGCCCGGCACCTGTTGCGCGATCATGGAAAAACCTCCCCCGGAAGCGAATTGATCGCTGATATAAATAGTCTTGCCAAACTGATCTGCATTCGCAAATTTTTTATCGAACAGGGTCGTCATTTCATCTTTGCTGGGAAGTCGCCAATCATCATATCCGGCATATTTTTTTTCTCGCAACTCCCGCACATAATCGGCACTGTCTTGATAATTGACCCATTTTTTCAGATCAATCATGCTATCGGTTTTGCACCACATCAAACCTTGCGCCTCGCAAGTGACGGTGCCATCCTCATTATCGACAAAAATATTTTCAGCGTCGCTCATAATGTTATAAAATTCATCCTAGGTTTAAAAATTACGATAAAATACCATATTCAGCTATTTTTTATCAAAGGTTCTATGTCTCAAGCTCCCGAGAAAAAAGTTTTATTGACGCATCTGGACTGGAACCTGCAAAGGTTGGATGAAGTCTTAAAACAAGAAAACACCGATTATTTCAAAAGTGCCGCCCTGCAACGGTTCGGTCATACTTATGCCATGGCGATGAAAACCCTTCGCGGTTTCGCCGGGCTTGATGAGGAAACCCGTGATGAACAATGCATGGCAATACAAAATAGCTGGACCAAAGCCCAATGGCTGGAAATGATAGCAGATTATAAATGCATCAATCAAAAACCCAGCCAACAGGAAGCGGAAACCATCTACCAGAAACTTCCCGGCTACCTGCAAGCTTTCAAAAAACTGCATTCAGACCTGGCATAGACATAACACCAAGGGTCGAATACCACCCAAGCAGTAAAAACTTCCGCGCAAAAAAATTTTATCCCGCAAGAGGTGATTTAGAGCCTCTCGTGCAATACACAGGTTAGCTGGGCTTGCAAATTCGTTTCAGTTCGTCCAGCGCCCTTCTTCTATGGGAAATGGCGTTTTTTTCCTGCGCTGTCATTTGAGCATAGGTTTGATCATGCCCTTCCGGGATAAAAATGACATCCCAGCCAAAACCGTTTTTCCCCTGGGCCTTGTCCGCAATTGTTCCGTTCACTTCACCTCGGGCAATGTTCATATTTTTTCCGTCATAAACAGCGAAACAGCATATCGCCGTCGCCCTTTTGTCATCAAAACCGCTGACCATCTGCAACATGCCCTGACAGCCTACTGTTTCTTCAAACCATTTGACCAATGCACCGGGCAAACCGTTCCAGGCATGGAACACCAGCCCTGAGTCCTCCACCATCACCGGGCATTGCAAAGCCAGGTAAGCTTGTTGGGCTTTGTGCCGAACCACTTCATTGATATCCGGGGTCTGGATCTCAAAAAGCCCGTCAACCTGCACCGACTCCAGGTCAACACCCAGGATCGCTCCTGCCTCTCGCACCTTATTAGGATTTCCCGTAACAAACTTAAATTGCGTTAACATAATAGCTCCAAAGGAGGCAAATCAAATCCCCCCAGCCCCCTTCGTGGAAGGGGGAGCTTCAATGGACCCCTCTTTTACAAAGAGGGGCTGGGGTGATTTAAAAACCTCTCATGCAATATCTGGACTAGAGGGCCGCTTGACGCGGTATGGCACATTTGTTATACATTGGCCTTCTCCATTACACGCCGTTATATCCATTGTTCACCCAATTAAAATTAATGAAACCATTTATCCGATTTTTGGCCTATTCTTTTTTTCTCGTTTTCCTCAATTCCTGCGGACAGATCTTCGAGGTCGATGCCGATGTGCAGGCCCGGCAAGCCCTGTTTGACCTGATGAAAATACAGGATAAGTTTTATCAGGAAAACCAGCGATATGCCACCCGTCTCGGAGAAATTGAAAAATACAATCTCAAGTATCATTCCGGCATCGTCTACATCGAAATAGAATCGGCGGGAAAAAACAGCTACAGGGCGATTTCCCTCCCTGCCGAATCAACCACCGCACGCGTATTCGCTTATGACAGCGACCAAGGCGGATTTTATGAAATGGAGGGGGAAGAAGTTTCAAAATATGTCCTGGGAGCATTGAAACATATCCGTGTGGAAAAACAGGAAAAGGACTTGATTGAGATGACCGGATGGATGTTGATGGCGGGAATGGGCTTTCTGGGATTGCGTTTTTTTTCCCGCTATCGATGCAAGGAAAACAACCCTGCACTTTGGGCCTATATCCTGTGTTTACCGGCTTTGGCCTGGGCGGTCACCCTGCTGGGAAATATGGCGGCTAATATAGTGTTCACCGCCGGCATAGCTCAGGCTACCTGGGTTTGTTTGGCCTTGGCGCTTGCGGGTCTGGGTTTGACGGGCCTGTGGCTGCTGAAAAGTAAAAATAACATCCCGGCCCCCTTGTTGAGCCTGTCAATATGTACATTGGGAATATGCCTTTTGAGTGCCGGGGTCATGGTGCATGCACTCAAAACTTTTGCTTAGGGTCAGTTCAGACGAACCGTAAGAATGTGACGAGTTTCTGTCTGTTCATGCCTGGACCGGAGAGTAAAACGCTGACCATCGCGGGTATCCTTGGGAAGAATAAACTTGATGGGGCCTTCTGAGGAATTCAAAGTCATAACTGGCGCACGAGAAATCTGCTCACGCGATATTTTCATCGTATAAGAAAAACATGAAGTTTCTGCTTTCACCATTTCTGAAACAGGCATACTTAAGTTCAATACCAAGTCGCCACGCCGCCTGGAAAACAAACTCCCCTCCCCTTTGCCCGGTATTCTGAGAGACATCTGGTTCCAGTCGCCGGAAGGAACTTTGATTTCAAAACGCTCTTTACCCGATTTCAAATGCAGGCTCGCACCCCCTTTTTGCAGGATGGATGCTGATATTTTTATGTCTTTTTGAATATCCAGTTGAAAAACACGCGTGTCCAGTGCAACCATAAAGTTCAGACCGGAAAGATATGCCCTTTGAATCGCCGGGTTATCCTTGAGACCTTTGAACAAGTGCCCCCACTTGTTCGGGCTTTTCTTTACAAGCAAAGCTTCCCCCCGATGATCGGGCCGAATATCGGCTTTATAATGGGTTTCCAGGTATGCAAAAGCCCGGCTGATTTCTTTGAACCGGGTACCACTGGAGTTCGGGTTGGTATCCGGGTGAAATTGTTTGGCAAGAGAATGATAGGATTTACGCACCGTGCGCCAATCTTCCCCGGGGGACAGGTTGAGGATTTTAAAACACTCGGCAGTTTGCATGACACTTCCCTGTGTTCAGGGCGCAAGCCCTGAAATAGTGACGACTCGTTTGTTATCAAGAAGATATAAAAGTATCGCCTTTTAAGGGCCATTGCAACCGGGAAAAACCTGCCTCCAGCGCCAAATTTTATAGTTTATTATTTTTCAATGAGTTATATTGGGCCTATGGACCGAACAATGCGTTCTGGCGCGACAAATATTTCCTGTGTATGATGATGAAAACCTCTGACATATCGGCCTCCTCGCCCGACTCAAAAAACTTCTTTGGAACGACCGAGCTCCAGCTCGAGGAAATTTTTTCTGAGTGGGGAGTGGAAACCTATCGTATCCATCAGGTGTTCACCTGGGTCTATCATTATCATTGCCGGGATTTTAATGCGATGACCAATCTTTCGAAATCTTTGCGGGCTCGTTTGACAGAAAAATTTTATTTTGCCCTGCCCAAAATCGCCACCCGAACCTATTCCAAGGATGGCTCGATCAAATATTTATTAGAACTGGATGATGGTGCCGTTGTTGAAAGTGTCTGGATGCCATCGGATTCCAGAAAAACTTTATGTCTTTCCACACAGGTTGGTTGCCGTTTGAATTGTTCATTCTGTTTAACAGCCAGCCTGGGGCTGAAACGAAATTTAACCACCAGCGAAATTATAGGTCAGCATATCGCCATCAACGAGGAACTCGCGCAAGAAGATAAAATCACCAATATCGTTTTTATGGGGATGGGTGAACCTCTGGACAATTACGGCCCGGTTGTGGATGCCTTGCGCCTCATGATCTCGCCGCAAGCCATGAAAGTTTCAACGAGAAAAGTAACGGTTTCGACATCGGGGCTGGTGGATAAAATGAAAAGCTTTCAAGAGGAAGGTCTAGCGATAAACCTGGCTATTTCCCTCAACGCTTCTGACAACGCCACACGGGACCGGCTGATGCCGATCAATAAAAAATATCCTATTGAGGTCCTGATGGGTTGCCTCAAAAAATATCCTTTAAAACCGCAGAGGCGACATACTATTGAATATGTCCTGCTTGCCGGCATCAATGACTCCGATGAAGATGCTGTCAGGCTGGCGCAGTGGTTGAAAGAGATTCCCTGCAAGATCAACCTGATTGCTTTCAACGCTTTTGATTCGTCTGAGTACAGGCCTCCCTCACAGGCGCGGGTTTTGCATTTT
>CAZEBI010000184.1:0-4734 GCA_964510355.1 uncultured Nitrospina sp.
GCCCAGCAGGACTCGAACCTGCGACCTACGGTTCCGCAAACCGTCGCTCTATCCAGCTGAGCCATGGGCGCATAATTGGGTAAATGATCCCGGTTAAAAATCAGGATACATCAGTGGGTATATAATCTATCAATTGCAGGGCAAAAGCATCGTGTTCGAACGCGTACATCGTGGGATATTTTGCGAAAGCCCACCCTGTATAAAGGGTCTTGCCGTTTTGTTCAATCACTAATTGAACTGCCGGGTTGGTCAATTCATTTCCGCCTGATGTATAAGCCTTCTGGCTCATCACAAAATTGGGCAAAAACGGCCCTACTGTAACCCTGATTCCGGAATCTTCCAACTCAAAACTGGAACCCAGGGTGATCGTTTTCATTGCGTTGCGTTCTTCGTCTTTTTTATTCTTGACCAGAAGTTTGACCGCTTTCCATTTGCCTTGCACTCCATCTGGAACAATAACTTCCCGTTCTATTTTCACCTGTTCCTGAACAGCGGGGTGGTCTTCGTCCACCTGACTACCATAACCGGCCTCAACCTGCGGTTTTGATCGAGACCCTTCAAACTGGGAAATATCCAGTTTGTTTATATCGGTCGTCGGCAGGTTAGCGATATCTTCCTTGCTTTCATAGGTGCAGCTCACCATAAAAGATAAAACCAACACCATACTGATTTTTAAAAAACGCATTATAATTTTACCTTTGGTCCGGCGAGCCAACATTTTTCTAGCAGTAAAAAGCTATTGCTACCTGCCTTCCCTGCAAAGGGATGGCGGAGAGGGAGGGATTCGAACCCCCGGTATATAAAAATACACGCACTTATAAGGAGAGAGACTTCATCAAACTCAGCCACCTCTCCTTAAAATAAAAAAACAAATCTCCCCAACCGGCTAGCCGCCGGGGGCAAATTGCAATGTCTCTTTCTTGCCCCCAACCGTTTTCTCAGCTCAAGCAACGAGCCTCCGAGGGCAAAAAAAACTCTTCGGGCCGAGACAACCCTTTGCTAACAGTAAAAAGCTATTGCCATCTGGCCCCACGCCTAGTGGGTGGCGGAGGGAGTAGGATTCGAACCCACGGAACTTTCGTTCAACGGTTTTCAAGACCGCCGCCTTAAACCACTCGGCCATCCCTCCTTAAATATTATGGGCTCGCTTATATTATCTACTTGCGGGTGAATGTCAAGTGGACTGTTACGGTCTTTAAGTCAATACCTTAAAGCTTTAAAATTTCCTGCCCATGCAAATAGGGGCGCAAAGCTTCCGGCACCCGGACCGTTCCGTCTTCTTGCTGGTAATTTTCTAGTAGAGCAACAAACAGTCTGCCTGCGGCCAAACCCGATCCGTTTAATGTATGGACCAGTTCTGCTTTGCCGCCGGTGCGTTTTTTACAGCGTATGCGAGCCCGCCGAGCCTGGTAGTCGGCAAAATTACTGCATGACGAAATTTCCCGATAGGTATCCTGACTGGGAAGCCAAACTTCCAGGTCATACGTTTTGGCGGCGGAAAAACCCAGATCCCCAGCGCATAATTCCATCACCCGGTAATGCAAATCGAGTTTTTTAAGGATAGATTCGGCATTTTCGACCAATTTTTCCAGCTCTGCCGCAGACTCCTCAGGCCGGCTGAATTTAACCAGTTCCACTTTATCAAACTGGTGTTGCCGAATCAGCCCTTGCGTGTCTTTGCCATAGGACCCGGCCTCTCTTCTGAAACAAGGTGTGTAGGCGGCATAACAGATTGGCAACGACTCCTCTTCTAAAATTTCATCACGATGAAAATTGGTAACAGGAACTTCCGCCGTGGGGATGAGGTAATAAGGGTCGTCACGGGTGGCAAATAACTCTTCTTCAAATTTAGGCAACTGGCCGGTAGCCAGCATGCTCTCTTTGTTGACCAGAAAGGGCGGGTACAATTCCTCATAACCGTTCTCTCGAGTATGCACATCAATCATGAAGTTGATCAAGGCACGCAACAATCCTGCCCCTTGCCCCTTGTAAACTGCGAACCGGGCTCCGGAAATTTTAGCGGCCCTTTTTAAATCGATCAAGCCAAGCTGTTCCCCGATTTCCACATGGTTTTTTGGGTTGAATGAAAACTCCGGTTTCGTTCCCCAATCACGCACCATTTGGTTGGCGCTCTCATCGGCACCGTCAGGAATAGAATCATCAGGAATATTCGGGATAGCCAGCAGTTTATCCTGGACTTGCTGCTCAAAAACCTGGATTTCATCATCCAGTTCTTTAATGGCAATATTGATGGTTCGAACCTCTTCCATAAGTTTGGCGGCGTCTTGCCCTTTTTGTTTGAGCTGACCGATTTCTGCCGACAATTTCTTTTTTTTATTTTTCAGCGATTCAGACTGCTGAAGTCCTGAGCGCCGGTCTTCTTCCGGTTTGAGCAGTTCATCGAGTTCCTTAAAATCGCCGCCTCTGCGCTTGAGACGGGTCTTCACCGCCTCCGGGTTTTCGCGAATGATTTTTATATCAAGCATCAGTGTTTCTTTTTCATCCTTTTTTCAATGCCGACCAGTTTCATTTTGAGTATGGCGGGGTAGATATAACGTCCCTCCAGGGACTTGAACTGGTTGTATGCATCTTGCAGATGCCCTTCTTCTTCCAGACAGGAAGCGACAACAAAATCTATATCTTCTTTAAAACGGCTTTCTGAATATTCCAGATTAAAATGCCTGTATTGCTCTCTCGCCTCGGGGCACCGGCTCAACGTATAAAGAATTTCAATAATTTTAAATTTGCTTTCTTCCGCCCAGGGACTGTTGGGATAGTTTTCCAACAAAAGACTCAGCTCTACCAGGGCCTGCTCAGAATTTTGTTTTTTATAATAGATGGAAGCGATGCGGTATTGATGGTCATCGTTTTCAGCTTTATCTTCATAGTGATTGATCAAGTTCTGGTATTCAATAATCGCCTGGTCATAATCTCTCAAGCCAAACTCAGCAATTTCAGCAATGTATTTTTGCGCCGGATAACCGAACGGCCCTTTTTGATTCATTTGCAGGACTTCTTGAAAATAAACAAGCGCCCGCGAACTGTTGCTCAAACTAAAGTGGTGGATTTCACCAAGGCGGAACAGGGATTCTTCCGCCTGCAATCCGGAAGGATACTTTTTCAGCACCGCATTGAACATCTCGATGGCGCTGTGGTTTTTGCCTTGAATCCATTCTTCATTCGCCTGCAAAAGAAGAGGGTCCATTTGTTCCGAACAGGAAACAACAAAAACCCATGCCAGAACAAAAATTCCGGCAACACGTTTTCTCCAGCCTGTTACTTTCAAATTAGATCGTATCAAAACAGGGTTGACCGTCACATGCATAGCGGGGAAAATTCTATTCAACCAGTTTTTCGATGCTCACGACCTGATTGCCTTCGCCAATACCCACCAAGCGTACCCCTTGGGTATTGCGGCCAATCAAGGATATTTCGTTAACGCGCATACGAACAATATTGCCATTGGAGGTGATGACTAAAAGCTGATCCGCTTCATCCACCTGTTGCACACCCACCACCGTTCCTATTTTTTCATTACAACGGATGGTCATAACACCCAACCCGCCTCGGCCCTGCACCGGATATTCTTCCATCAGGGTTCGCTTGCCATAACCTCTTGAAGTCACCGTAAGCAGTTTGTTACCGGGTTGGACGATTTCTGCTCCAACCACCTGATCCTCTCCTTTGAGACGGATGCCACGGACACCTCTACCTGTGCGGCCAATGGGACGCACTTCCTTTTCAGAAAAGCGGATGGAAAACCCCTTTTTGGTGGCGAGCAAAATATCGCTTTCGCCGTCGCACAACTCGGCACCGATAACCCGATCCCCCTTATCAATGGTCAGCCCGATAATGCCTCCCTGCCGGGGTTTACTATAAGCCATTAAGGTGGTTTTTTTAACAATGCCGCATTCTGTAGCGATCACCACAAACTTGTCTTCTTCAAATTCCCTGACAGAAAGGATGCTGGCAATCGATTCCCCCGGCTGTAGCCGTAAAAGATTGGCAATGGATTTTCCCTTGGCGATTCGGCTCACATCCGGAATACTAAAAACCCGCAACCAGTGAATTTTTCCCGCACTGGTAAATACCAGGAGATGACTCAATGTGGATGCGATGAAAAGTTTTTCGACGACATCTTCTTCTTTGAGGTTCATTCCCCGAATGCCTTTACCGCCTCTTTTTTGCGCCCGGTAATTGTCAACCGTTTGCCGCTTGATATAACCACTGCGGGTGTAGACAACCACCACATCTTCATCGGCAATGAGGTCTTCAATATCAATATCACCTTCATCTGTTTCCGCAATTTCGGTGCGGCGCTCATTGCCATATTTATTTTTAATTTCTACCAACTCACCTTTGATGATGGTGAGTTTGACCTCTTCGCGGGCAAGAACATTCAGCAGTTCCAATATTCGCTTTCGGGTTTCCTCCAGATCATCAATTATTTTTTGCCGCTCCAGCCCGGTAAGACGTTGCAGGCGCATTTCAAGAATAGCTTTGGCCTGGATCTCCGACAAACCAAACTCGGCCATGAGCCCATCACGCGCGTTAGCCGGGTCGCTGGCTTTGCGGATAAGCTGGACCACCGCATCCAGATTATCAAGTGCTATCGCCAACCCTTCGAGAATATGCTCTTTCTCGCGAGCTTTTCTTAAATCAAACTCAGTCCTTCGAGTCACCACTTCTTTGCGGAACAGAATGAAATGGTGCAAAAACTCTTTTAGGTTGAGA
>CAZEBI010000185.1:0-4565 GCA_964510355.1 uncultured Nitrospina sp.
CCCACATACCGGCTACATAATGATGAGCAACATGGCAATGGAACAAAAAGTCCCCCGCCAAACGCTGACAAAGCCCGGAACCACACTCGGTTTCAAGATCGAGTGCTTCGGATGGGCCAATAACTTCAACATCAACCCGGTCCGTCGTGGTGCGGACAACCGGATACTTGACCGGACCATCATAAGCGGCCTGAGTCAAGTTTGGCAGTTGTACTTCCCGTTGCGGAGAACGGGTCCAACGAATGGAACCTCCATGCGGATGATGAGAATGGAACACTTCACCGCCACCATGAATCAGGCGGAACTTTGCCGGATCACCGAGGTAAGAACGGGGAACAGTCGTTGGAACATCTGCAAAAGTGTAAGAGCTATAAGACAGAGACTCGTCTTCATAATGGAAATGTTTTTCCTGCTGAGCCAGATTGTTGATACCAAAAGGCTCGGAACGGAAATTCATCGCACGTGCAGAAGGACGATACGCATCCGTCAGAGGATCACGCTGAGGAATCATTTCACCATGACGGTTGAGCGGACGAAAAGACTCGTCACCGACCTCATGGTAGAAAAGAGTGAACTCACGGAAATCCCGAGCATTCTCATTGGCAATCATGGCCATCCAGCCATTTTCTATTGGCTTGCCAGTGAAAGGACTCAGGTAAGTGGAACCTCTAGGCTCAACAATGAAAGCACCGATCAGCCCCAATGCGGAAGGATCACGACCCGCATGATTCTGGATCATATGGCTGCCTTCCTGCTCATCAACCGGAATAAACCACTCATATTCCGCCGACTTGCCAGAGGCAATGATCGAACCCGCAGTGGCCGCCGTATTAGGCTTACCGGAAGCACTGATAATCATCGCGGAACCACTGATCTGGAAACCCGCGTCTTCATCTTCCAACCGGTTGGTGAATTTAACACGAACACAATCGCCCTGATTACCACGGAGGGTCATCGGCTGGATCGCATCACCCTGCAGTCCGGTAGACACCATACCCGGGTCGAGTTCATCGTCACGAGCCTTCGCATTCGCTTTTTCCTCAGTACGGACTTTACCGATGTCCTTGTCCAGAACATACATATAGCCCGGGTAGTAATCTCCCCATTGATTGAGGGTGACCTCTACATTGATCGCGGAAACCACATAAGTTTTTGTGGGAACATTGCTGGGACAATGCGCACCCTTATAAACTTTGGCAGCCGCTTCCGTAGGTCCAAGCAGATAACTCTGCCCCAACTGATGCGCGGCCCAGGAATCATGAAATCCACCGCCGGAAGAAGCCGGGCTGGCATGTTCTTTGAGCTTGCCTTTCAATTGGTCCATGATCTTCATGAGGGTTCGATCTAGCTTTTCCTGGCTGCCTTCCAAACCGCTCATCGTATCTTCATAATCGAGCTGGTTTTCAAGCTTGTCGAGCCAAGCGGGGCGATCTACAGCAGAGCTGCCCTTATTGTGTGAACCATGACCATGGTCAACACTCAAAGCACCTGCCGGAGAAACGAGAACCGCCGAAAGCACAAGAACCATAAACAGTCTTGCGCCCACGCTCCGCACCAGATTCGGGACTGGATTACTTCTCATAAGTACCTCCTCCTTACGTTAATATTCATAAAACACTGTGGTTGGTATCTAGAACAGACATAATCTGTCTCATAGGCTATTTTTATAATTTTGACGCAGGCGGGGTGGTGCCTCCACCAAAGACCAGGCACAAGACAAACTCGGCCCTCGACTGATCAATATATAGATACGGAAAACCAGGAATTATTCCCACAATATGGAGGTTGAGGACAAATAAATCAGGTTTGTAGGAAGGGGACTACAAGGCAGGGCCAAACCTTTAAAGTAAAACACTTTACGAGGAAGTAAAAATGGCCGTCCGGGGGGGGGTTAAATAAGACGGTTATATATCAATAGGTTCAAAGGACGGAAGGAGAATCAATCTTCATCAACGATGTATTTGCTGATTTCCAGGCGTAACGATTCGGACCGCAGAAGCTCCCGTTTGAGGTAAACTTTCGCCCGTGCTATCCGGGACATGACTGTCCCGATCGGAATATCCAGTAACTTCGATATCTCCTTGTAGGACAATCCTTCAAAATAGAACTGTACCAGAGCGGTTCTCAATCTTTCGTCGAGTTTATTCAGAATTCCCTGGATATTGCTTTTGACCTCCAAGCGCAAAAACTCGCTTTCAGGGTGTTTCCGGTCACTTAATTTGTCACAAACCGATTCAAACTCAATTTCCGCGCGTTTTTTGGTTTTCTCAATATCCTTTAAAAACAAGTTTCTTAAAATGGAAAACATCCAGTACTTGCTTTTTTCCGGGTCATGGAGCTGGTGAAAACTCTTTAATGCACAAAAAAGAGTTTCCTGGACCAGATCCTGCGCGTCATTGGGGTTGCCACACATACGGATCGCGGACTTGTAAAGCATTGAAACATGCGGGGACAGGTGTTGTTCAAAGCAATCTCGGTCTCCGCCTTCACCCAGATCGTTTCTAAAATGATTGAGAAATTCCATAAACCTGTTTTTTTTTAAGCTCGTAATGACAATTTTCAGCGTTTGGGGAATAATATCGAATATTGAACCTCTTTCAAAGGTAAATATTGCGCAAAGGGCTATAACATTTAAAGGGGCGGCAAATAGTTCGGCATTCGTAGCCCGCTAATCCCCCTTAATCCATCAGATACGATTGAGTTTTCCCATGAATATTACCACTCGGGAGTTGCTGGAAATCTCTTTAAAGATAGAACGCGATGGCAAGCGGTTCTACAGTGAGCTGGCTGAAACGGCTACCGACCCCAAAGTGAGAGGCTTCTTCCAGTTCATGTCACGGGAAGAAGCCCTGCATGAAAAACAATTCAAACGTCTTATTGAATCAAAAGGTCATAAAAGCTACGGGTGGGAAAATAATGCCTCCCTGCGCAAATTCATCGACAAGGAGTTTCAAACCGATATCTTTCCACCCACCCAGGAGGTCATCGACCTGTTGCCCAAAATCGGAGGAATTCGCAAAGCTCTTGATTTTGCTATGGATGCGGAGCGCATCGTGGGGGAGTTTTTTCGCCTTCTGCATAATTCCTGCGATGACATTGAAATCAAAACATTGCTGACCATTCTCGAAAAATCCGAATATGAGCATCTTGAGAAAGTGAAAACCTTCAGAACCCGATTTTTGACCGACTCCAACTAGCCCAAATACATCCCGTTTATTTTTATAATTACTTTCAAAACACAAAAATCTATCTTATAATCTCCCAATACAGTAATTTTTTTTAGTGCATCCTATTAGCCAAGATCAGGAATAAGCGTCATGGTTGTCACAAATTCAGAGTTGCTTGAACTGTCGGTCAAAATCGAGCGGGAAGGACAACGGTTTTATGCGCAATTGGCAGAACATGTTGACGACCCCAAGGTCAAGGAATTTTTAAACCTTATGGTTAAAGAAGAAGCCGCCCACGAAACCCATTTCACGAAATTGCTGGAAACAGAAAATGATTATGGTTGGGGAGATGACGAAGACCTGCAAAAACTGGTTGCGGAAAATTTCCAAACCGACATCTTCCCTCCTCTCGAAGAAACCCTGAGCCAGTTATCCCGGTTTGAAGGGCTTGAGGCGGCCTTCGATTTTGCCATTGAGGCAGAAAAAATCGCAGCTGAATTCTATCGCATACTTGGCAATGCCTGCAATGACTTCGAATTAAAAACCAATATGGCCATGCTGGAAAAAGCCGAGATGGAACATTTACAAGTGGTTGAGACACTCAAAAAACGCGTTCTCGACAATCTGACCTGAGCTTTCCACCCCGCCCACTTCTTTCTCCCATTCACTAATTTTATATAGCACTGCGTTTTGATCGCGCAAGCAAGATGCGCCTCAGCATGACAACTGCAAAGCTTTTGGGGTGTCATCCTCAGCTTGTCGAAGGAAAAAACAGGAAGGACTCGATCACGCCGAGACAACTCTTTGCTCGCCAAATAAAGCAACGTGCCGTACGCCGAGCACAAAAAAAAACAGCATCAGGGCTTATTAAAAAGCCCCGATGCTGTGATTTTTAAAACTTTTCTATTTGGCAGTCAGCGTAAAATCAGCCTTTGCCGCACCATCACCGACTGTAACTTCAACAGTGGATGAGCCAACATAAGGTTGCCATGCCGTCACTTTGTATTTGCCAGCAGGAATACCCTCAATTTTGAAAGCTCCGTCAGCACCCGTGATGGAATAATAAGGATTCCATACGATACGCGCATCGGCTTCCATATAGTTATGCTGGTCGCATTGCAGGAAAAAATGTTTGTCTTTTTTCTGCTTCAGACGACCAATATTCTTGGTAACGTCCGCAACATCGCCCTGACTTGGCAGAGGCTTGTTGAACAGGGTTTTGCGGCTTGCGCCCACAACAGAATATCCGTGCGGGTTGTGCAAGGTGTCAGGATCATGGTTGATGATTTTCACCAGGCCGCCGGCTTTTTTCTCTGCTTTGCTGGGTTTGCGAACAGCTCCCATTTTCTGCGTAATATCACAATCCTTGAAATCGAAAGTGAATTTACCGCCATCGCC
>CAZEBI010000186.1:0-4556 GCA_964510355.1 uncultured Nitrospina sp.
TTGTGAGGCTGAAGTCATGTCTTCGGAGGACCCCCTGTTTATTCTCTATACTTCCGGCTCAACAGGAAAACCCAAAGGGGCCCAGCATAGTGTGGGCGGATACATGGTCTACACAGCTCTAACTCACAAATACATTTTTGATTATCAGGACGGTGATATCTGGTGGTGTACGGCGGATATTGGCTGGGTGACGGGGCATTCCTATATCATTTATGGGCCGCTGGCTAATGGAGCGACAACGGTTATGTTCGAAGGCATTCCGACTCACCCGGATGCAGGGCGGTTTTGGGATGTGGTGGAGCGGCTTAAAGTCACGCAGTTTTATACGGCTCCAACGGCAATTCGCGCACTCATGTCCCATGGTGATGAAGCTCCCGCCAAATACGATTTATCGAGTTTGAGAATATTGGGGACGGTTGGCGAGCCGATCAACCCTGAAGCCTGGCGTTGGTATTACAACAATATAGGGAAGGGCAATTGTCCTATTGTGGACACCTGGTGGCAGACCGAAACCGGCGGTATCCTGATAACACCTCTGCCCGGTTGCACACCGGCAAAACCAGGTTCGGCAACCTTGCCTTTTTTTGGGGTCAAACCTGTGGTGATTGAAGCGCAAACCGGGGAAATACTTCAAGGCAATGGTGTGACCGGGGTGCTGGCGCTTGCTGAACCCTGGCCGGGTCAGATGAGAACGATTTATGGCGATCATGAGCGTTTTGAGGAGACGTATTTCAAACTTTACCCCGGTTATTATTTCACCGGAGACGGGTGCAGGCGTGACGAAGACGGTTATTACTGGATCACCGGCAGGGTAGATGATGTCATCAACGTATCCGGGCACAGAATGGGAACCGCTGAAGTGGAGTCGGCTCTTGTGCTTCATGAAGCTGTGGCGGAAGCCGCTGTTGTAGGATTCCCGCATGAGATAAAGGGGCAGGGAATCTATGCCTATGTCTCTTTGATGGATGGGGTGCAGCCCGATGAGACGTTGCGGAAATCTTTGGTGCAGTTTGTGCGCAAAGAAATCGGGCCGATTGCGGCACCGGATGTCATACACTGGGCTCCGATGCTTCCCAAAACCCGTTCGGGAAAAATCATGCGACGCATATTGAGAAAAATTGCTGCCAATGAAGCCGATCAATTAGGCGATATCTCGACTTTAGCCGACCCTTCTGTTGTGGATAGTCTCAAGGCTTCTCATCAGGAAATGATGAAGTAAGGAAAAGTGCGGACAAACGGGACCATGGAGTTGAATTAAGATTCAACTCCATGATTTCTCACTCCTACAGTGAGAAGAACAAGGTAACCCTCCCCCCCCCAGAAAATGCTTGAGCGTCTTTAAAATTTAAACAACTGGGATAGTGTTATATTTTAAGCGAATCCTGGCAGGAGTCAATCGAAAGTTTTGATTTTTCGCAAATAAGGCGGGCTAGTTCGGACCGGTTTCAATGAAAAAGAAGGAGGAAGCGGTTTTGGTCTTCAGACGTTTTTCGGTGATGACCTGCTTGGCTTTCTTTAGACCCATTTGAGCTGAGTTGTTGAGGGGTTCCAGGTGGATTGCGGTGGTGAATGCCGACCTGGCCTCCAGAGCCCGGCCTTGTTTGAGGTAAGCCCAACCCAGCCCGTCATAGGCAGAGGGCTGGCCTGAATTCCTGCGGATTTCCTCGTTAAACAGGTTGATAGCCTGCAGGATATCGTCCTGGATATAGTAGATCCTTCCCAATTTGGTTCGGGCTGTTGTTTGCATCTGGAAGGGGGCAATGGCGTTGGTGCCGGTTACCCGTTCAAACACAGGGTTGGGCTCGGGGTTCAAAGCCAGGCATTGTTCCAGCATGGATAGGGCTAAAGCATTTTTGCCAAGGCGAAAATAGATATAACCCATTCCCTTGCGGGCTTCGGATTTATTAGGCTGAATTTTTAAAGAAATCCTGAACATTTGCATGGCTTTGTCATACAACTGTTTTTGGTAGTAGGTCCACCCCAGGGAATTATAGACCTGCCAGCCAAACCGTTCCTTTTTCAGCAATTGCAGAAACTCCGGTGTCAGCGCAAAATCAGGGTCCAGAGAAATGGCTTTGAGAAAGTATTCCACCCCGAGGTCGGGGTTTTGCCAGTTGTAATGAATCCAACCGAGAGCCATATAAGGCGAGGCACGCAGGGGATGGTCTTTTAAAATCTTTTCGAAATATTTTTGCGAACTATTGAGCGGCTCGCTTCTCAGAATGCTCCAGTCGAGCTTGTATGCGATATCCTTGTTTTCGGGGTCATGCTTCAAAGCTGTTTCCAAATAGGGGATGGCATCCTGATAATTTTTTATAGCATACAGGGACAAACCAAGACCTTTAGCAGATGACACCTTAAAATCCTCATGCTCAATGGATTTTAAAAACTTTCCGATGGCATACTCATACTGTTTTTTCTGAAACTGGCTCCAGCCAAGCCCGTTGTAGGCATGGGCCGGGGAATATTGGTCGCGAGGCCAGTCCACGTCTGCTGTATCGACATAATCATAGTAAATCAGGGTCGCTGTCTTATAGTCGCCTTTTTTAAAAGCCTGGTCGGCTTTGTATAGCTGTTTGTCCAGGGCCAGTTGTACCTGCTCAAGACCGAGTTGGGTTGCACTGTCATTGGGAGAAATTTCCTGGGCTTTGAGAAAATAATCCCGGGCTTTGTCATACTTGCTACGGGCCAGAAAAACCTTGCCATATTGGTTGTAAAGGTGAGCCCAATCGCTGTAGCGACTCAACAAAGAGTCCAGCTTTTCCGCCGCGAGTTGGTATTTGCCTAAATCCATATAGTATTGGACATAAACGGCCTGGCGTTTTTTGATTTCCTGGACTTCCTGCAGTCCCCTGAAAGCGCCTAAAAAATGCGGGTAGCGCTCCAGGATTTCTTTGAATATTTTTTCCGATTTATTGATTTGTTTTGAATGCAGAAGGCTCCAGGCCAGTCCATTCACTGCATCCAGATTGGGGAATTTTGCTGTGGCCAGATCGTCAAAAAAGTCAGCCGCTTTGGAGTATTTACCCTGATGGAAGCGGGTCCATGCTGAATCCAGGGTTGCGGTATCTTTTGCGGGCATTCCCAGAAGCAGGCTACGATATCGCGGGAACTCAACGGACAAGGCAAATATTGAACTCGATTCGGGGCTTGAGGGAACGATCTCCCAGTGAGCGTTGTTGCGATCACGAGCTTGCCACATTTCCAGCAATTCGTTCACCGCAGTCGGCGGAAAAATTTTTGCCAGCTCTTCTTGTGCCAGTTTGTTGCGCTTTTGTTGCAGATGGGTAAAAGCCATGCCTTTATGAACTTCATAGGAGTGTGGGGCAAACCTTTCAGCGCGCTCAAAACTTGCCAATGCTTTTTGGTATTGTTTTAAGCTGAAATAACACCAACCCATACCCAGCAAAGGAGTCGGGTCTTTTTTGTACAGGGTGTGAGCCTGCCCGAAGGCGGTGAGTGCCTTGTCAAAGCGTTTTTGGAAAAAATAGGTCCAGGGCAGAAGTTGAATCGCCTCATGATTTTCCGGCTGACTGGCCAGCGTTTTTTTTATATAAAACTCTGCTACAGCAAATTCCCGGCGGTTGAACTGGTGTCGGGCAAACTGGATGTCGATATCCTTGTCAAGCCCCAGTGCCGGACGATAGGTTTCCTCAGCGGCAGAAACAATATCCAACATCGCATTGCGTGCTTTCTGATAGGTCTGGGTACTGCAACCTGTTCCCCATAGAATGAAAAGGGCGCATAGGCTGAATAGTTTGATGAATCGCAAAGTCCAACTCCGTAACAGTGATATGTTCTATTATTTATCGGTATTTGGGTGGAAAGTCTAAGCTATTTATTGAATAATATGTGCTTGAAGCCTAGTTTTTTTTGTAAAGCGACATTATGATGGTATCATTCTCTTTTTCCCCTCAATTCTGACAATGCATTTTTTGAAATTTTTCCTCGTTATCAGTATTTTTTTCCTGCTTTCGGCCTGCTCCGAAAAAGCCGATGATTCGAGCAGTCAGGAAATCCACCCCAGTTTTTCCGAATTGCCGGAAGTGACGCAAGAATCCGCCGCTATTTCTAACCAGCGAGTGGTGCCGGTGCAACTTTCTCCTGAAGATCAGGCAAAAGCCGATCAAGCTCCCGAAGGAATGGTGTTCATAAAAGGAGGGTGCTTTATCATGGGCAATGATTATGCTCAGGAAGATGAAAAACCCGAGCATGAAGTCTGCGTGGATGATTTTTATCTTGATAAGTATGAAGTGAGTCAAGCACGTTGGGATAAACAAATGGGTTTCATTCCCTCCAAATTCGTAGGAGCCGATTTACCCGTAGAACAGGTCAACTTTCTGAATGTGCAGAAATTTATCCAGAAGTCAGCAGGTGCCTGTCGTTTACCGACCGAAGCGGAATGGGAATATGCCGCGCGCGGTGGCGCTACGACCCGCTATTTCTGGGGGAACATGGTGCATGGGGATTATACCTGGTATAAAGATAACTCAGAGGAAACGACACACCCCGTTGGCAGTACAGCTCCCAACCAGTATGGCGTTTATGACATGATG
>CAZEBI010000187.1:0-4501 GCA_964510355.1 uncultured Nitrospina sp.
CCACAGGGCAGGATACTCCGTAACGCGGAGTGAGGGCGACCTTAAGGAAAGTGCCACAGAAAATATACGGCCTACCCGGCCTCGTGTCGGCGGCAAAGGTGAAAAGGCGAGGTAAGAGCTCACCAGTACTGTTGGTGACAACGGTAGCTTGGTAAACCCTATCCGGAGCAAGATCAAATAGGAAAGTGCTTGAGGGCGGCCCGCCCGAAACTTTCGGGTTGATTGCTTGAGCCTGTTGGCAACAACAGGCCTAGATTGATGGTCACCACTTCATGTCTCATGAAGTACAAAACCCGGCTTATGGTTTACTTCGGCCCCCACTCGGCGTGGGGCCAGTGTGCCGTTGCTTTGTTTGGCGCGAGCAAAGAGTTTTCTCGGCGCAATCGAGTCCTTGCCCAATTGTTTACCCCACCTAACCCCGGAACTGTACCTCCCCCTGATAAGGGGGGTTGAGGGGGTTGCCGTTATTCTACGACAAGACATTAACGGGTCTAACTCTTGCTATCTGCCTTTCTTGCTGGAAGGCGGGTGAAATTTTGCGATATGGTTTTGAATTTTTTCTCCCAGAGGGTCCGGGAGGGCTATGCGATACAGAGTATTGATGGCTAGTACCATCACTGCCAGCAAGGTGAACGTCAGGACATAATGAGAGCCTGGTTTCGCCGGTTTTCTTTTCGGGTAGGTGGTTTGTTGCACGTTTTCCTCCTTGAATAGGTGCGTTGTGGTCTTCCCATTGTTTATCGGTCGAAAGCCTGGCTTGCATTATGCCCGCCCATATTTAGCCAATTAGTTCCCGCAATTCAGGGTTTTTCAAACTTCCTGCGCAGGACATCCCCTATTTAAACCCCTCAGTCACCCAAATCATGCGAAGGTTTTTGTCTTTTGGCAGTTAGCCAAGAAATGCCTTGATTTTAAAGGCTAAAAAGCCGTAAACGGTATAATAGGACTATGAAATCCCGTACTACAAAACCGCCATGCTAAACCCTGACATTTACATAAAACTTCGCTGGGTGGTTTTTTCCATTCTGGGGGGATGCCTCATGGCTTCTCCGAGTTGGGCGACCTCTACGGTGGAGGCAGAAAAAAATCAGAACCCCTTGCCAGCGGAAGTTCTAGATTATTTTTCTGTCGGTTCATTAGCAAACGGGTTTGATAGTAAAAGTTTTAAAGATGGACCGCGCCTGGCTGAAAACAAGAGGTATGCTTCAACTCTAAGGAAAAGAGCCAGGCAGGCAAATCCGCGCGGCAAGACCAAACTGGATAGCAACTATTTCAAAGGTATTTTCACCGATGCCGGTTATATGCTGACATCCCCTTTACGCTGGGACTATGCGGACTGGGCCACCGCTTCTGTTGTGGCGGGTGTGACGGGGGTTTTTTTTGCATTGGACGATGAAATCCAGGAAGAGTTTCAGGACAGGCGAAGTTCCACCACCGATGACTTGGCGGAGATATTTGAACCCTTTGGCAATGGCGCGATCACCTTTCCCACGTTGATAGGGTTTTATATTTTTGGCAACCTTGCTGAGAATGAGAAAATCGAGCGCACGGCTCTGCTGGCTGCTGAAAGTTTTATGGTCACCGGGTTGTTCGCCACGGTATTGAAGGTAGCGACCGGACGGCCTCGCCCTTCCAGGGGGCAACCTGCTGACACGTTTGATGGTTTCAGCACGAGCAATAAATCATTTCCTTCCGGCCACACCATAACCGCTTTTGCCATTGCGACAGTGGTTGCCAACGAGTATGAGGATGTGCCTTTTGTAGCCCCTATTTCCTACGGCATTGCTACTTTGACAGGGCTTTCTAGAATCAATGATGATAAACATTGGGCTTCTGATGTTTTTTTTGCTGCGGCGCTGGGCTATTTCACTTCCAAAACCATTCTTAAACTCCATAGCAACAAAAAAGGCCGACACTTTACCATCTACCCTCGTTTTGGCTACAGGGGGGGAGGTTTGATCCTGTCTTCCCGGTTTTAGGAAAATTTTATTATTGGCTTTCGGCCCAGGCGGCTAGTTTTTCCCGAAAAATTTTGGCGTTGTGCCTGACATCCACAGGAAAGTCTGCATAAAAAAGTATTTTTTTTATGCAACGGGTGTGCGGATAAGCGGCTCCAAGTTCCAGCAATTCCTGGATGAATATTTTAGGGTCTTTAGCTACCCGGTCCTTGTTTTCGGCTTCGATGATTAGGATAGGCTCGCGATCGCTTCTGGCACCCCGGCCTACGAGCGCAGAACGCCTGACATCAGGGTGCTGATTGAATATCGCTTCACAGGGAATGGTGAACAGCGTTTTCGTATTTGAACCCGAACCGATGATGATACGGTGGCTTTTTCTGCCGCAGAACCAGAGCCGGTTTTGTTCGTCCCATTTGCCAACGTCCCCCATCCGGTGCCAGAAGGTTTCTCCATCCGGGATTTTTGCCAGTGCTGTGACATCTTCGCGGTTGAAATAAGTTTTAGTGACCCAGGGAGCTTTCACGATAATTTCTCCTACCTGGCCTCTGGGGATTTCCAGATCCTCTTCCCATTTTGTAATGACTTCATCGGAAATTCGGATGATTTTTATTTCAGCACCTGGCAGCGCTTTGCCAACGCAGGTTCCTTCGCCCTTTTCCGATTTGGCCCAGGTATCGTCTACGATCTCTTGCTTTTCAATAGCCGTGACAGGAAGCGCTTCGGTCGCCCCATAGGGAGTGAAGACTTTACAATCGGGGGCTAAGACAGACTCGAAACGTTTGAGCAAAGTTCCGGGAACCGGAGCACCCGCAATAAGGATGCGCCTCAGGAAGGGAATCCGTATTTTGTTTTGCTGGCAATGGCGGCTGACTGTGTCCCAAAGAGCCGGGGAACCAAAACTGCTGGTGATGCGATAGTCCTTGATGGGGCGGATAATATTCTCAGGGTTCACCTTTGCCGGACAGCTGGGGTCCATGTCCGGGATCACGACGGTCATTCCCATTCCGGCACTGAATAAACCTAATAGCGGGAAGGTGGTTAAATCTTTTTCTCCGGGAAGAATGCCAAAATATTCACGAAGGATGCGGACTTGCTCATCGAACATGCCGTGCGTATAAAGCACACCTTTTGCGGGACCCGTACTGCCGCTGGTGAATAAAATTGCGGCGGCCTGCTCTTTGGGGGTGGCATCAACCTGATAGTCGCTTTGCCCCTTTCTTTTTATCTGGTCCAATGTCGGGCCTGACCAGAACCATTTTCTTCCAACGGTTACTGAGAGTCGAACCGATTTGAAAGGAGCCGGGATCAGGGTTTTCACCGCATGGGCCAAAGGAATGGCGATCAGCCCCTGTGGCTCGGACTGTTTGATGCAGTGCAGGACATTTTTTTTCCCCAGCCCAGGGTCAATCAGTACGGGAACGGCCCCGGCTTTAAACAGCCCGAATGTCAGTGTTATAAAGCAGGCTCCATAAGGAACCATCACGATAACCCGATCGCCTTTTTTCAAGCCGTGCTGGAGGAGACCCGAGGCAATCAAATTGCTTTCTTCTTCCAACTGTTTGAAGCTGACCTGGGTTGCGCTGCGAATTTCAATGATCGCAGGTTGTTCGGGCATTTCTTTTGCCCAACCAGATAGACGGGCGGAAATATTGCAGGACTTCATGACGAAAAATCGAGAGCTGCCTTGACCAGAGGCAGGGTCACTTTTTTCTTCTGGATATAGGATTCCCGGTTGATGGTGGAAACCGCATTTTGAATGGAAATAAAATCCCGGGCAATGCGGGACAATAAAAAATGGATGATGGATTCGGGCAGTGTCAGGTTGATATCCTTTGCGAGCTTTAAAATAATTTTGGCGGTTGTGGCATCATCAATCGGTTTGATTTGTGTGACCATTCCCCACTGAAATCGCGAAGTCAGGTAACTTTCCATAGCCGTATTTTTATCAGGCGGCAGGTTTGCTGTGAATGCCAGCTTGCCGCCCTTTTGAATCATCTCATTGTAGATATGATAAAGTTTTTCCTGCGCTATCGGGGAGTGGGCAAGGCCCTCCACATTATCCATGAGAAAAAAATCGACGTTCAAAAGATGCTCCAGGGCTTGCTCGTTTTCCATATTGCTGACAAAATCATGCCCTTGAATGCAGACGGCGCGCAACCCTTGTTCTGCGGCATGATTGCCAATGGAAAGGAGTAAATGGGTTTTTCCCAGGTTTTTCTGGCCAAAAAGATACAGGGCTTGATAGGGAACCGGATTCTTGGAGCAGAATTCCTTTGCGGTTTCATAGGCAATGCGTGACCCCTCTGAAACAACAAAATTGGAAAAACTGTATTCCGGGTGGGAAGGAAAACTTAACAGTAATTGTTGGCCGGGTTTGTCTGTCATGGTTTCCGTATTGCCTCTGCATACTGACGTCCATTCAATAAGCCTCCCCCTGACAGAGACCTTTGCATAACCCGTCTTTGCGAGCAAAGTGAAGCCGTCCAGAGAAACTCTGGATCGCCACGCCGCTTTGCGACTCGCGATGACGACACTGAGAGGTT
>CAZEBI010000188.1:0-4475 GCA_964510355.1 uncultured Nitrospina sp.
AGGAACTACAGGAAATCCAACTTATCAAAGCCGATGCCGCCCAACATCAGGAGGAGGTAAAAAACTTTCTCTCTGATTTCAGCGCAACCTATAACAATATCCTGAATTCTCAAAGTTCTGACTATGAAGTTTTCAAGGAACGCATGGCTTCCATGCAAGAAGAGACAGTGCGCCTGACCTCAAACCTGAAAGAAAAAGAAAAATCCATCACCGCAGAAACCATCACCGCAGGAAAAAAGTTACAGGAAAGACTCAAACATAAGGAGTCGCTGGTTGACTCCATGGAAGATGATTTAAGAAAACGCGTGGGAGAATATCAGAAATTCGTGCAGGAACTGTCTGAAGTCAAGAATTCTGTGAACGCAGAAGATGAAGCCAGAAAAGCGGAGTTGATGGACAACCTGTCTCACTACGAAAATAAGCTCACCAGTCTGGGCAAAGCCTTTGAGGAGCTTTCGGATGCGTTTCATACCGAAAAAGAAAAGGGCCAGATTGAGATTGCTCCCGAAGACGCTGACAGAAAGCCCATGGAATATGACGATGCTCTGGCCAAGGCTGAATGGCCCCAGGCTATCCGCCAGCGTTTGGGGCTGAGCGCCGAGCACAACCCGAATACCATAGACTATCTGTACAAATTCAGTGAAAAATGGGATGACTGGATACGTATTCCCAAAGGAAATCTTTTGATGGGGCACCCCCGCTCCAAAGATTCAGCACCCTATAAGCAAACCCAGATTGAGAAACCTTTTCTGATAAATAAATATCCGGTCACCAACATTGAATTTTTTCGCTTTATCAACGAGACCAATTATAAAACCGAGGCGGAAACTATAATCGATGCCATCGTCTATCAAAGCGGCAACCTGGTTTTGCAAGAGGATTCTTCCAACCGATCTTCCTTTTCCAACCCCAGCCTGGGACCGGTTAAAAACGCTTTCTGGCTTTGCCCTGATGGTCAACCCGACTCTCTATACGGAAAACATCACCACCCTGTGACCCAGGTCACCTGGAATGATGCCCAGGCCTATTGCAAGTGGGCAAGCGAGTTGACGGGAAAGAACATCCGCTTACCGAGCGAAAAAGAATGGGAATATGTGGCCAGTAATTTCGGTGAAATTTCACCTGATAATTTTTTCTGGGATGAGGACCGGATTGTCGAGTTTTGCAATATTGAAGAAACCGGAATCCTGGACACTCTGCCAGTCGATCATTTTCCAGAACATGAAAATATGGGAGGAATCATGGACCTCTACGGGAATGTTTTCGAATGGGTAGAAGACACGCATGACAAAAAAATCACCCACGGATCTTCCGATAGCCTGGAATACAAAATAGCGCGCGGCGGAAGTTTCATCACTCATTACAAGCATATCGCGGCCTGGCGACGAATCGCATTTTTAAAGAGCTATTGCACCTCGTTCCTGGGTTTTCGCACCGTTTGTGATGATGTTTGACCGGCGAGCCGCCGGGAGCAAATGGCAATGATTTTCTCTGAAGAACAAGGGTTTATCGCGGCTTATTACTTACGGGGACCTCTATTTATTCAATAATTTGGCCTCGGGCAACTCGCAGACCCTTATTTCATAAGGGTTGTTCATGGCCAAAAGCAATTTTTAGAGGTGCCCTTAATGCAATAACGGCAACCCCCTCAATCCCCCTTGTCAGGGGGAAGCTCAAATACTCCCCCCCTGTCAAGGGGGGCTAGGGGGGTTTTGGTAGCGCGAACATCAGGGTACTCGGTTTACCCTAAAACTTGATCCGGTCCTGAAAAGTTGCTATAACCATTTTCCACGATTTTAAACTTGTTCCTGAACTGGGAGGCTGTTTTGAGAAAACCTTTAGTCGGCATCGTAATGGGAAGTGATTCGGATTTTGAAATAATGGAAGAGACCAGCAAGGTCCTCGAACAATTTGATGTGCCGCATGAGATTCTGGTCACCTCCGCGCACCGCTCCCCGGAAAGAACCCGGAAATATGTTCAAGGGGCCAAACGTCGCGGCATAAGGGTGATGATCGCCGGAGCTGGAGCCGCAGCCCATCTCGCAGGCGTGGTGGCGGCAGACACTCACCTTCCGGTTATCGGTGTCCCCATTGCCTCCACGGCGCTCAACGGCCTCGACTCTCTCTTATCAACGGCTCAAATGCCAGGAGGCATTCCGGTCGCCACTGTCAGCATCGGAAAACCAGGTGCCAAAAATGCCGGCCTTCTGGCTGTGCAGATCCTCGCTGTGTCCGACGAAAAACTCGCAGGACGACTCATAAAATACAAAAAGGATCAGGCCAAGGGCGTTGAACAAAAGAGCAAAAAACTTAAAACCAAACATGCCGCAAATTTCAAAGGTTGATTCAAACGCTGGTTTCGCCAAAGCACGAGAAGTTTTTCTTGCGGGCGGAATGATTGCCTTTCCCACAGACACCTTTTATGGGCTGGGAGTGGACCCATTCAACCGGGAAGCAGTTGAACGAATTTTTGAGGTCAAGGTCCGTGAAAAAGATAAACCGCTGATTCTATTAGTCAGTTCAAGGACCCAGCTTGAGACACTGGTAAAAGAAATCACTCCGGCCCATTTGGCTTTGATGCAAAGCTTCTGGCCGGGGCCCTTGACCCTTCTTTTTGAACCCAGTGCCCTCATCCCTGAAAATGTGTCGGCAGGCTCAAACCGAATAGGCATCCGGCAACCTGGAAACACCATGACACGGAATTTAATTTCAGCCCTGGGCCAACCCATCACCGCCCCCAGCGCAAATCGCTCCGGGCAAAGCCCACCCACGACTGCAAAACAGGTAGAACAGTCTTTAGGCAGTCATCTGGACTTAATCCTTGATGGCGGCACTTGCCCCGGCGGAGAACCTTCGACCCTGGTTGACGCAGTGCAGATGCCTGTGCAACTTGTTCGAGCTGGTGCTATTGCGTTTTCAGCCATCGAACTGGCAGTTCGAGATATGCCCGTTCACCCTGGAGCACAACGATGATTTTTGGAACCGGCCTGGATATCGTAGAAATCGAACGGATCAAAAAATCCCTGAAAAAATATTCTCCCCGCTTTGAGAACAAAATATTCACCAGCAAGGAAATCGATTATTGTCAGTCGCAGGCCGACCCCGGAAAACATTTCGCCGCCCGGTTCGCCGTTAAAGAAGCGGTATCCAAAAGCCTGGGAACCGGCATCAACCATGATGTCGGATTTAAAGATATTGAAGTTGTCAACCAGGCATCGGGAAAACCCATCGTCAAAATGAGTGGCCGAGGAAAAAAGCTGTTCGAAAAGTTACAGCTCAAGTCCATCCACATCTCCATTTCGCATGACCGGTATTATGCTATCGCCCATGCCATTGCCGAACAATAATTCTAACGTGGACTCAAAGATTTGAAACCTATCCGGCATTTCCTGGAATACGCTTGTTTTAACTTACTGCTCGCGCTGGTGCATCCCCTCAGCCTGCAAACCGTGGTAAGAATGGGAAAAGAGCTGGGCAGCCTGGTTTACCTTTTTGCCGGAAAGCGTAAACGCTCGGCAAAGATCAATCTCGATATTATTTTTGCGGATTCAAAATCTTCCGGTGAGAAAAACAGGATCATCAAAAAATCTTTTCAGAATCTGGCCGTATCGACTTTGCAATGCCTCTGGGCTACGCGCGACACTCAAAACCGGGTGCGAGAACTCGTTGCGGGGGAACCCGCCGGGCTGGATATACTGCGCCAGTGCTTAAAAAAAAACAAGGGCATATTTTTTCTGACCGCCCATTATGGCAATTGGGAAATCATGGGATTATTTCACGGCTATCTGGGTATCTGTCCGCTTTCTTCCATTGTGCGTAAACTGGACAATCCCTATCTGGATCAAGCGGCAAAAAATTTCCGCACCCTTTCTGGAAACAAGATATTTGACCGCAACGAGTCACCCTTTAAAATCGTGAGGGAACTCAAAAACAACAACAGTGTCGCAGTGATGATGGATCAGAACACGGCCAGGGGCGGAGTCTTCGTAGATTTTTTCGGTAAAAAAGCAGCGACCCCCCGATCGCTGGCATTATTGAGCCACCGCATGGGAACTCCCGTCCTGCCCCTGTTTTGCACCCCTACCGATGAAGGAACCTATCGTATTGAGTATGGACCCCAGATCCAACTTGAAAAATCCGGCAACAAGGAAAATGATATCCGGGAATGGACTTATCAGTACGAGCAGTTCATCGAAAGCGCTATCCGCAAAAACCCCGCGCCCTGGATGTGCGGTCACCGCCGCTGGAAAACCCGCCCACCGGAAGAAAAAGGCATATACTAGCCCGGATACTGCATGAGTAAAAAGTTTGCCAACAGCAACTGCAACCCTGGCAAGGACAAACGGCTATTTTCGAAGCATTTCCCGAAGTACAAAATGTGACCGGGGTAATTCTCCGTTCTGCTTTAAGCAAAAAAAGCCAAATCCCCCCAACCCCTGTGGTATTTCTTCCAAAGCTTTCATGCTCGGAACGGG
>CAZEBI010000189.1:0-4454 GCA_964510355.1 uncultured Nitrospina sp.
CAAGACCCTTATCAGGCAATGGAAGCCTCAAAAGATTTGCCTGCCAAGAGTCAAGAAATCCCTTTAGAGATTCAGCAGGAACTTTATAAAAAGTTCATGGATAAGCATTACAAGAACTGGCTCAATGAAAAAATTCCCGCCCTCAATAATAAAACTCCTTTGCAAGCCATCAAAACTTCCTCGGGTAAAAAGAAAGTGATAGAACTCCTAAAATCATGTGAGAACAGCGAAGAACAAAACCGAAAAAAAGGGAGGCCTGCCTACGACTTTACTTGGCTGTGGGAAAAACTGGGGTTTGAAAGAGGTTAAAAATTACTGATGAACTATCAGTAGATCGAGGCTTGCTAACAACTTCTTACGCATCTCAATTATATTTTTCAGGATTGTATAAGAACTTCAGGATGCTTATTGGCAACTCGCAGGAGAACCGTTGCTGGGCCACTCGGCTTTCTTCTTCCTTGTTCCCATTCCTGCAAAGTTCTAACACTCACCCCTAAAAACCCTGCAAAAGCAGATTGACTCAGACCCATTTTCCCACGAATGGTTTTAGCATTTGGAGAAAGTTTAGACTTACAGCGTTTCCCTTTGCCTTTTTTTATATCTTTTAAGCTCATTAAGATTTCCTGGTCAACATCCCGTTTTTTGGCATTCCGCTTTTTCATGATTCTATCTCCTTGCTCAGGGTGTAAAGCCAATGACCATTGTAAGGCTGAATATTCTTCATCATTCAGGTAGTCTTGAATCAGTTTAGACAAAAGAGGGCTTCAATAAATTCCATAAAAAACCAACCGAAGGATATCTATACGTCAATGACGTATTGTAGCCGTTTCTAATAAAAATAAAAAGAGGGTCGAGGTCAGCCGGGGGGTTAGCGAATTATTTACATCTACTTATTAATCTGAATTTGGTCGTTTTTACAAAGCATTGATTCTAGGCTGGTTTTCCATATCGCCATTATTTTAAAGGCTTTATAGTCGTTCTGCTAGTTCTACCAATTTCAAGGTTTCTGCCTTGTTAGGAAATTTCTATCATAATTTTATCATAGTAACTTGATCAGCTTTGGGGGGCAGGTCACCTATTCGCTTTTTGCCTTAACTGGTCCACTTTCGGCTGCCATTAGCGGACATTGGGCGGATTCGAGTCGGACTCCTAGCCGCCAAGAAAATACGACTGCGGCTTCCGATTCCTAGAAGGTTGGCTCTATCCTTCTCCGCTGATCATCCAGAGTTGCATATCTGGAGTCGTCTCTGTAAAAGCTCCCTCACCGCTAGAGAAGGAGCTGATTTGAACGCTTCATCTTGATAGCGTTTTGCTATACGTGAATGTCCGCAACGCCGATGCAAATCAGCCAGTACAGCAGCCCAAAGGTAAGAGCTGGCTAGCCAAGTCGGTGGTTCGAAGCCTTTGAGAACAGCGAGTCCTGCGGCGGACCCTTGCCACTCTGCAACCGCTACAGCGCGGTTAAGCATGTGTATCGGGGAGGGAGCGATCCGTTCCAGTAATGAGTAACAATCTACCACTCTTTCCCAACGAGTCTCTTCGAACGAGGGGGCAAGGCAGTGTTCCGCCGCGATTCCTGCTTCTGCATGGTACCTGGAAAAACTATTTCCTTGTGCCGATTTAGCCAGCCACTCCAACCCGACTTGGATTCTCTGCTGGTCCCAGAGTGACCGGTCCTGCTCCTCCAGTAGAAGCAACCCGCCAAATCCGTCTTGGCGAGCGGTCATACGCGCCCTGTGCAGTTGCATTAGAGCCAAAAGGGCAAAAGTTTTTGGAATCTTACCTAACGGATGTTCTACTAGAATGGCAGCTAGCCGTATCGCTTCGTCGCAAAGGTCTCGACGTAATGCCATCTCCGCGTGTGAAGACAGGTAGCCCTCGGTAAAAATAACGTAGAGGATCTTCGTTACCGCTGGAAGTCGCAAGGAAAACTGCTCATTGGTAAGCTCCCCGAAGCAAGGCGGATCTTTTCGCAATCGACTACGGGCTCGACCAAGGCGTTTGTATATATTTGCTTCGCTGGTAAATAACCGGAAGGCAATCTCAGGAATGCTGAAGCCGCAGAGGGTTTTCAGCGCCAACACCATCTGGGATTCCATGGGAATCGTCTCATCACAGCAAACAAATAGCATCCGCAACAGGTCGTCGTGAACTTTCTCCGGAATAAAGTACTCCAGACCGTCCTCCGGAGTACCGATGATTTCTTTTGCATTTTTCTCCAGGATTCGACCGTGACTCGTTTGTTGACGAAACTCTCCCATTAATTGGTTGTGCGCCACCTTAAAGAGCCAAGCAGAAGGATTGTCGGGCAAACCTGCAATCGTCCACGACTCCAGCGCTTTCATCAAGGCGGACTGAACGGCGTCCTCAACAACCTCGATGTTTTTCACTCCCACACGGTGCGACAGAATGGCCACAAGCCTTCCGTATTCATGCCGAAAGAAGTGCTCGACCAGTTTGGGTGTTGTCAAGGAGTGCTGATCTCTCTTACTTCAACGCTTGACCCCGGCATCCAGGCTCCTGGGCTCTGACGAGCTACCTCCACGGCCTCTTCCATACTTTCTGCCGAGACGATCATATAGCCGCCGACTACCTCCTTGGCTTCCACGAAAGGCCCATCCGTTGCTCCTTCCGAGGTGACAACTTTTCCGTCGCCCAATTTCCCACCCATATCGACGATATTTTCCTGGAACTTTTCTTTCCAGGCGTTGAACTTGGCGTACATCTCCTCCATTTGTGCGGGAGATGGTTCTTCGCTTTTCTCGGACTGCCCCGGCTGGCTTCGCTGGATACATAGATAGTTCTGCTTAGACATAATGACTCCTTTTTTGGGTGTTTGTAGGTCAACTTAACCCTATGACGCATATGCAATTCGGATTTGGACACTCCCTGTTGTTTTTTTTGCAAGTCTGCCGTTTTATTCTGCGCCAAATTCCCGAATTCGTTCCGCAGTTGGCCTATCGAGTTGTAGAGATATTGGCATCCCGCACCCTAAATGGAAGCCTCGGAGCATTTACGGCGGCTTTGGGTCGGAAGCGGTCTTACGATTCAATTCTAACTGTTCGGTGGGGAAAATAAAAGTAGGTGCACGGAAAAGGTCTGCTGTCGGTCAAAAGCCAGCATCTGAAGCGTACTGAGCTTGTTCAACAATAGGATAGTCGCGGCTGATGCGCTACTTATCCTTATTTGTTATATGTGACCAACGTCACCTGAATATTTTTTAACGAATTTATTTAGCTCTTTAACAGATGTAACCTGATAAATTTCTTTCCCTTTACTACGCAACTGTATCTCCTTGAATAATTCAGGCGTCCAAAACTTAGGTGACAACCTCAAATACTTCCAGCCTGCCAACGTTCCTTTCCAAACAGAGCTACCTTCAGGCCAGCCTTCAGGTTTTACTAAGAAGCTCTTTAGTAGCCTTTTTGTAACCCACCAATAATGAACACTATACGGTAGATCAATATAAATAAGGGTATCCGCTGCACCGACACGCAACCAAAATGACTTTATGGTTCCAAGCCCCTCAATTATCCAGTTGTCAGAAGCAATCCATTCAGCGTGAGCCTTTGAGTACTCTTCTTCTGGAACACGCTCACCATCTTGCTTGTACTCAATTAGGTCTAACGCGCATAGTTTAATATCAGTAGTCGCTGATAGTTTTCTACTTAGCGTTGATTTTCCTCCTCCAGGTTTTCCGAATACCATTATTTTTTTCATACTTTAACTTTTCTTGTGGCGCATTTAAACAGTCACAAATTTGATGTTGTTAATGTTATCGCCATTACGTTTATTGATCCATTGAATCAAAGTTAACACCGCAATTTTCGACAAGATACACGTGGCAAATCCTTGGAAGGATTTAGCGTAATTACGACGCAACATGAACTAATGAGGTGAAAGCCCTCTGTAGGAGGGTCATCATCCTTAGCGATTTATATCATTTTTAGACGCTAACATGTATGTCTTCAAACGAAGGTGGAATAAGGTTGGAGTTTAGCTAGAGACATATTAGTTGGAGAAGACTGCTTTACATCGTCGCAGTAAGCCAATCTTTTACTCTTCATGGGAATGTCCGCTACGGGTCGTTTGCAGACTTACGACCAGCGGGACTGAACTGCCGATCTGCTGGATATTTAGAAAGAAATCATCTTGAGGTTTGCCAAGTATGTAAATAAATATCTTTGCTTAGGCGTATATTTTTTCTTGTTTTACTTTTTTAGGTTTAAAGCGGTTTTTTGCTTTCGGATCGGGTTTTATGCAGATTCTATAGCCCATTGCATTTAAAGTTGTGTGCAAGCTATCAAATCTTGGGTTTCCTTTTGCTGAAAAGGATTTATAAAGATGTTCCCTGTTTAAATTTGTCGCTTTTGAAATTTCAGTAAATCCTCCCTTGATTTTGATAACATTTCTGACTGCGGCTAGAAATGCTCGTGGATCATCCTCTTCAAGTG
>CAZEBI010000190.1:0-3595 GCA_964510355.1 uncultured Nitrospina sp.
GCGACGACCCGCCAAAACTTGCGCAAAACGCAAAAACAAAAGAGGAAGCGCTGGAGCATTATCGCCGGGTGCGCGATGAAATCCGCGCCTTCATCGAAACCCTGCCGGAGGTTTTATGTTAGCAAGAAAATGGTTTGCGATAAAAATCATCTTTTTACTGGCTCTTGCATTATTTGTGAACTATTCCCTGGGGGAAGGAGCCCCGCGTCTGGCAACGGGCTGGAACGTGCAAAATGTCATGGCTCCGTTTCCTCATAGCACGCGCATCACCGTAGTCGGTGATACCGGAACTGGTGAGCGGGCTTATGCACCGGGTTTTTGGGCCGTGCAAAAAGCCATGCGTGCTACAACGCCGGACTTGCTACTGCATCTTGGTGATTTCGTTTACCAGCCCGAACTGTTTCCCGACTCCTGCCCGGACCGCTATATAGAGGAAATTAAAAAAACTTTGGTCGCGCCTTACCCTCTGCGCCTTTTTGTCGCGGGCGATAACGACCTGCCGCCAAAAAAATGGAAACCGAAGGCTTCGGGTTGCTGGGACAAAATCGACCCTCTCGATTCCGGTTTTGATCTTTCGGATAAAGATATGCCACAGCCTCGGAGTTTTGAGGGCACCCGGGTGGTGGGCAATGCACTGATAGGGATTATCCATCATTACCCCTGGCAGGACCCCACTCCATGGTTGCAGCCGCGTATCAAAGAAGCCCGAAAAAAAGGGCTCTGGGTCATTCTTGCTATCCATGAACCGGCAATCACCACCGCTTGGTATCGAGACAAACGCGACACCATACTCAAGCAGTTGAATGCCTTGCAACCCGACCTGGTTTTTGCAGGAAACCAACACTCCTACGAGCGGTTTCATCCCATGGGTCCGGTTGATGATGGCGAACTCAAAATCGTCAAACCCGAATCAGGAAAATATTTAAACGGAACGACCCACATTGTTTCAGGCGGAGGCGGAGCCACCTTCAAACCTTTTGCCGATATGCAGAAAAACAAAAAGCACACCGCGCCGAAAGATGTGTTTGACGCACTAGCCAAAAGGGCGTTGATGCATCATTTCATCACGCTCGATATTTCACAGGATGTTTTGCAAGCAACGGTCTGGCGAGTATGTGTGCAGGATGACCCGGATGATAAATGGAATCCTAGATGGAAAGCGCGAAAAAAATTCTGGCACACCATCACCCTCGAATGCGATGGCAAGCCGGAAGGCGTGACCGTTTATGAGGAGTTTGATATTAAAAGAAAGACCCGAAAACCTTTTTTACTATTTCCCCAGCTTCCCGAACCCAACCCCTAAAATATAACCCCTGTTTAACCACAGATGGACACCGATAAACACAGATAAAATATTCCTCCCCTCTCATGAAGGGCACTGCTTCAGTGACGGCCGGGAGGGGGGTGTGGATTTTCCATTTGAACTTCCCCCTTGATAGCTCGAACAATTAGGAATACGTTTTGTTCGATGAGGGTGAGGGGGTTGCTGTCTTTGCGAACGACTAAAGAGAGTGCGGCAATCCAGAGGAAATTTTCATCATGAGTTATTAGGTTTAGGCTATTAGATTAGATTTAATAATAATGGGTAGTTACCGATATTAGTTATGTATAAATACATAATTTATTTGACTTATTTTATGTTTTAATACATAATTTTATTACGAGAAACAAGAGGAAGTCATGAGTAAGCCAGATTTTTTAGCTCTGAAACAAATTGAACGTCGTACACAAAATCTTCGAAAATGGAGGCCTGGAAAGTCGACTAAGACAGGCTTGATCCGCGAGTTACGGGAGGCTCTTGGTATGACTTTAAATAATCTTGCAGATAGTACAGGCGTAGCCACTCCAACAATTGCCCAGGCTGAACGTCGAGAGAGTAAAGGAAATAATCTCAACTTGGATACGCTTCAAAGAGCGGCCTCCGCGATGAACTGTGAGCTAACTTATACGTTTGTTCCAAAAACAGACATGCGCAAATTCATTGAGAAAGCCGCCTACAAAAAGGCTAAAAGAATTATCGAGAGGGCAGATATTCATATGGCTCTGGAGGACCAAAAAGTTACATCCGAACTCAATGAGAGGGTTCGCCGGTTGGCAGAGAAACTGGTCAACCAAGGGAAGGTTTGGTGAAGAAATTTCTATTCAAGGACCGTGATGGTCGAACACCTCTTCCTCAAGAATTCAAAAATGAACTTATTTCCAAACACATTGAAACGAGTGCTGAGTTGGATGAGGTCGAAGAAGAAAATATAACGGATGGGCTGGTTTGGCTTGAAGATTATAAAGGCAAGTATTTGGACTATTCATTCTGGAACCGTCTTCATAAAAAACTATTTGGAAAAGTGTGGAAATGGGCAGGAAAGTTTCGTACGCATGAGCTTTCGATTCCCGACTTCAATCACCCCGGATATATTCCTGAAAATATTCGCAAACTGGAAGAGGATTTAACTTATTGGCTGGAAAATAAAACATATTCCGATGACAGAGAACTGGTTGCCCGGTTCCACGAACAATTTTTAACGATCCATCCCTATGCGAATGGAAATGGTCGCACTGGCCGGATACTTGTTGAACATATTTGTAAAAGAGAAAATCTTCAAATTCCGACCTGGGGGATGTGTTTAAAGTCAGACCCCAAAAATCATAGAACTTCCTATCTGAACGCAATACTGGAAGCACGTCAACAATCTAGCTACATCAAACTGATGGAGTTCTTGTAATCTTAATTGCGCCCTAATTCCACAGGCTATGTCGACCCTCCCCCCTGACAAGGGGGGATTGAGGGGGGTTGCCGTAATTGCGAACGACTAAAAGGAGTGCGGCAATCCAGAGAGACTTTTCACCGTTTTCCCCTCCATCCTGAGCCACTTGCCGTGGAGGCGATGCTGTCACCCTGAGGTTCTCGAAGGACCATGCCTCGAAGGGGTAGAACCCGCACTGCTGGAGTTGGGAGCCAGTGGTTTTGAGATGGTTAAAAATTTTCAATCAAAACCATAATTAAATTCCAAGCTAAAATCATAACGCCGAACATCGAAAGGATAGTACAGGCCGCGAAGTGAGTAATCCAAGCCTCCATTGGAATGCTACCTTTTGCATAAGCCGCATCATATTTACGGCTTTTTTCTTGGGCTGATAAATTACTATTAGTAATTTCACTAATGCAATAGTACATAAAGGATTGTTTCCCGATTTTATAAATTTCAAATGAAACAAATATAATCCCCGAAGCTAGTATAAAAAGGCAGCTGATAGACATGGCGATATCGTTGAGTTTTGGACTAACCAAATGCCAAAGCCCAAAAAACGAAGCGTAACCAGCTCCAATAATTAGGGTGGTGTAAGCTTTCCCTTCTTTGGCTTCCTGAGCAATGGTCTTTTCTCTATTCTTAATCCAATCATTCCACTCCCTATTCCATTCTTTTCGATTTTTTTCTTCCGCTTCGAGCCAAAGGCGCCTCTCCTTTTCATTGTTCTCACTCATATTAATTTACCTAAGCAAATTATTTTAATAAAGGGGGCAAATCCATTATTGATATGCTTCAAACCCTAGGTTCTATTGTCGGATTTTACCCGCCTGGCGAAGGAACTGGAAGGA
>CAZEBI010000190.1:3605-4322 GCA_964510355.1 uncultured Nitrospina sp.
TGCTTGTTGGAGGGGATAAAAAAACTTGGAAAGGGCTTACCCCAGGGCATGATCCTTCGAGGGCCTCAGGATGACAAATCAAGCCCCAAGGGTCGTCTTCGCGAGCCGCAAAGCGGCGTGGCGATCCAGAGTTTGTGATGTTCCCTCATTTATCTTCATGCCCCGCAGGGGTGTCTCTGGATTGCTTCACTTCGTTCGCAATGACGGCTTATGCAAAGCTCTTCCTCCGGGGGAGAGGGATAAATGGATTGCCACACGACCTAGTGGGTTCGCGATAAAAGAAAACCCCCTGAGTCTTCCCTTGTTAGGGGGGGGCTCAGGGGGCGGGTGTTTTTTTATTTGGATTGCGCTAAAATCGCGTCTACTTCATCGCAGGTTTTTTTCACCTCTTCGGCTGATTTATTCAGGGCAGCTGTTTCTTCCTCGGTCATTTTCAGTTCGATGACCTTTTCGATGCCGTGAATGCCCATCATGACGGGAACGCCAAAGAAAATTCCGCTCCAGCCGTATTCCCCTTCCAGATATGCGGTACAAGGCAGGATGCGGCGTTTGTCCTGCAAAATCGCCTCGATCATTTTCACCACCGAAGCGCCGGGTGCATAAAAGGCACTGCCGGTTTTAAGCAGTCCAACGATTTCCGCCCCGCCTTTTCGTGTGCGTTCCACCACGCGGTCGATCTGTTCGGGGGTCATCAATTCAGTGATGGGGATGCCCGAT
>CAZEBI010000191.1:0-4312 GCA_964510355.1 uncultured Nitrospina sp.
AAATAAATCTAAAATTGGATTTTGTTATGTTGAATTTCGATTATTTGGATTAAATTATTAGCTTTAAATTCCAGAATTATGGTGTTAAGGAATACTTTGTTAAATATTGTTTTGATATCCGAAGTTGTGTTAATATCCGGATTAAATTTATTTGTCCGGCTTTTTGAATACCACGTCAACAGTCAGTGTTTGTGTGTCGCGCTGAACTTGGAAGGTGGCGTGGTCATCGAAATTTTTCGTCCCCAAAATTTCCAAGAGATCATCGACTCCTGACAGGGTTTTGTTGTCCATGCTAACCAATCGGTCTCCGGCTTTCATGCCGGCGGTTTCGGCGTTGGAATTTTTTGCTACATACTTGATGCGCACGCCATTTTTTTCCACCAGTTGCACCCCCAGTTTTACTTTGCTCGGCACCTTGTACTCCACCTTCCAGGCATAATCTGCGGCGTAAAGCGGGATGGAGACTTTTTCCACGGTCATTTCCCGGTCTTTCAAGTCTTCCGGGATTTGAGTGACACTGGGTTGAATGATGGAATAGTTGTGCGGCATTCTTCTATAAGCGCGTTTGGGGATGCCGAACCCGTATTGCACATGAAACCCTCCTGCAAGCACCACCAGTTTTTTATCGGTATTGGTGCGTAAAAATTCTGCTACAGTTTGGGCCATGGTTTCTTCCCACAGCAATAACATCCTATAAGGTTTTTCCAGTGCTTTGGCGTTACCGCGATGGCCGCCGAACGCGGACATGGCAAAAGCCCGGTGATAGGGGTCGGTGTCATCTATTTCCGGGTACAGTGTGTCGCCGGGAGCCGCGTCCCCGGCGCGAAAATGGTTTTCTACCGCGCGGGTGGGTTTGAGCCCGATCAACGGCAGGTTTCTACTTTTGGAAAACTCGAAAATGGGTTGATAGAGACTGAACCCTTCTCCCCAGTTTGTGTGGAAGAGGTTTCTGAATTCCTTTTTTGAGAGTTGACCCTTATTCCAGAGATTCAGATCCTTCTGGGCCGAGCGGCGGAACATTTCGAGCCCGATAGCCAGCGGATATTTTTCTGCCAGATATTGGATGATTTGTAACTGCACCTTATGGGCCTCAATATTGTCGTGTGTTTCTCCGATGTAGATGACTCTAGATGCCGAGATGGAATCCACCATCTGTTCCAGGCTGACAACCATTCCGGTGGGAAGATGGAGGATTTGGCCTACATCCAGACTTTCCACGTCCCGGTAGGGAGACCCGGAATGGGGCACGGCAAATTCCGCAGAATGACCTTCGCGGGATAAAAGCAATAACCAGAATAAAAACAATGTTCCCAGGATGATCCGAATGGCTTGGGTGACCGGGCTGGGGCTCATGATTTTAAGGTGTTGACTTTATGTGGGTTTTTGTTGATAATCGCAGGCTTCATACTAAGATGGCTTTTTTACTGGTGGCGAAAGCGTTTGGGGTTCGATAGCAGGTCAATGTTTTGAGCCATAAAAATAGTTGTTCATCCCGGCTAAAAACTCAGGGTAGGAGGGTAAGGTTTTTGATAGTAACAGTTTACCAAAATCAAGTTGAAAAAGCCTTAAAAGTCTTGAAACGACAAATGACCAAGGAAGGCCTGCTGAAAGAACTCAAACGGCGCCGATTTTATGAGAAGCCTTCCGTAAAAAAGAAACGCAAGCAAAAGGAAGCCAAGAAGAAAAGAAAAGCCGCTTTGCGCCGTATGCGCTCCTACAACCGGCTCTAGGTTTCGTCCTATTCCTGCACTCACCCACACTTGGTGTGGGGCTGGTGTGCCCTTGCTTTATCTTGCCCTTGCAGGGCATGAAGGCCGGTGAGGCAATATCACAGGCGGCAAAGAGTTGTCTTGGCACAACCCAAGTTCTTGCTCCGTTGCATCCTCTGCTAAGAGGCGTGGGGGCCAGTATGTCGTTGCTTTATTGTTCGGAAATATCCCGCATTTTTTTCTGCCGTAAAATTTCATAAAAAACCACTGCACTGGCTGATGCCGCGTTCAGCGATTCCAATTGGCCCTGCATGGGGATGGCGAGCGTGACATCGCAGGATTTTTTCAGCAAAGGCCGAATGCCTTTCCCTTCTCCTCCAATGACAAGAACCAGTGGGGTATCGAACTGGTATTGGTAACAAAGCATCTCACCATCGGGCACGACCCCGGCGATCCAGAATCCGGCTTCTTTGAGCTTTTCGATGCAGTGGACCAAATTGGTGACCCAGGCGATAGGCAGATATTCGAGTGCTCCCGAGGAACATTTAGCTACGGTTTCGTTTAAGGCGGGTGACCCGTGTTTAGGCAGGATCAACCCTTGAACGCCCAATGTTTCGGCGGATCGTATGATTGCGCCCAGGTTTTGCGGGTCTTGAATTCCATCCAGAATAACGAGCGTAGGCAGGGGTGTTTTTTGCAATGCGGTTTCGATCAGGCTCTCCAGTTCCAGGGTAGCAATGACGGAAAAGTATCCGGCGATTCCCTGATGAACCTGGTTGCGAAACTTATTCTGGAACGCAGTCTTGGACAAGGTTTCGATGAGAACTTGTTTCTCCCGGGCCAGTTGGATTACCGCCTGGACCCTTTGCGGGGGTTTGCCTTGTTCCACAAGCAGTTTGTAACAACGTCGTTTAGCGGCTAAAAGAGCCTCCCGAACCGGATTGATGCCAACAACTAGAATTTGTTCTGATGGTTTCATGGGCGGTAAAGGGTGCTGGGTTGATGGGGGTTTTTGCTGGACGAGTCGCCCCGAATGATTTATAACAGTATGAAAATAATGGGTTTATCCGATAGAAAACCATCGGTGGACGCGTTCGCGAAATGATTTTTACTCCTTTTCCGCAAAAATATTTTTTACCCGCAAAAAAAACCGCGAAGGCTATTTTAACCTTTTTCTGCAATTCGTAAACCTCCCATATGGCGATTTCTCGAAAAAGGATAATTTTCTACTCCCTGTTCACTTTAATTCTTACGGTTTTCTCTGTCTTCTCTCTGGCCTATTACCAGTTGCGTAACCTGGGTGAGCTCAAAACGCTTGCCATAGAGAGGCTTGAGGAATTGACCCGCCGGGAAGTGAAAATTGGTGAGGCGGAAATGGACATCGTTCGCGGCCTCAGCATTCGTCTAAAAGATGTTTCGGTCAAGTCTCCGAGGGCTGGCGAACCGGAGTTGACGGCGCGCAGTGTGTGGGTGGTTGTCCGGCTACTGCCGTTATTGGATAAACGCATTGAGGTCAAAAAAATCATTGTTCAGGGGATATCCCTCAGAATAGTTCGTGATGCTGCGGGGCGGTTCAGTTTAGGCGATGTGAAAAAGTGGATCACTCGACCGGCTGAAAGTAAATTGTTCAAAGTTTTAAAAGTCAGCCTCATGAACCAGGTCATGGTGGAAGACGGGGCCATACATTTTCAGGACTATTTAAACCGCCCACCTGAGAACCCCCTGCTCATGGACCTGGAACATATTTCTTTTTCCGTGCGGAAAAACCTTCTTGATTCCCTTTTCCAGTTTACCTTGAAAGGGGAGATCCCCAATGGGAGTTCACCCACTGCTATCCAGGTTTCCGGCGCGTTCGACAATTTTTCTGAAGAGCAGGGTTTTGCCGACATTTCCATTAATGGCAAAGTCCAGGTTGATGAACTGAATGTCGCCACTTTTCAGCCTTATTTGAAAAAGGTGCTGGCCAAAACCCCGCCGGACGGCTGGTTATCTTTGGACTCTCATTTTTCCGGCAATCTCGGTGGTGCTCTGAAAACGCAAGGCACACTGAAATATTCTTCCGGCGCGGATAAAGAGCGTGCAACCTGGAGAGATGCCCGTGTGCCTCACCGTGGTGGGCTGGAGTACAAGATTTCCTTTGACCGCGATTCCATTCATATTGAAGAATTGAAAGCCGAATCGGGCCCCTTTAAATTTAAGGTCAAGGGTTCTCTTGTAAATTTTCTTTCCAACGATCCTTCCGTGTCTTTTGATCTGGTTGCCGATTCATTTCAGGTCAATAAAAGTATCGATTATCTGCCGTTAAAGTTTTTTCCTGAGGAGTTTCATTCGTTGGTGCAGTCTCGTTTTAAAAATGGTTCGATAAAAATAAAGTCTTTGAAGTTTGCCGGAAGCCTGAATCAACTTCGGCAGCTGGCACAGGAAAAAAACCGCAGTCTAATTTCCGCAGAACTTGAAATGAAGCGGGTGGACTGGCAGTCTCCCCTGCCGGCGTTGCAGAATGTGACGGGAACTTTCAAGGTGAACAAGGGGGACGTCACTCTTCATATCACCAAAGCCCGGTATGAGAACCAGCCCATCACCAATGTGCATGGAACTATCAA
>CAZEBI010000192.1:0-4266 GCA_964510355.1 uncultured Nitrospina sp.
TGTCAGCCGACAAAAGCGATAGCCTGCAGGCCCTCCGCCCAGGAGCGGGGGAGGCAGAAAAAAGCCAGGGGCAGTTAGTGGTTCGCCATGCTTTGTTAGGGGCCTTGCTCGGGTTTCTTTGCATGACGCGGGTGATCAATATCGCTTTTTTTGCCCTGTTTGCGGTAGACCTGTTATGGAGTTTTCGCTCAGACTGGAAAACCAAACCGACCCAAACCGCTAAAAAATTATTCGTATTAGGTGGAGCCGGGCTGGGTGGATTTTTTCTGGTCATGTTGCCGCAGATCATTTGCTGGAACCAGTTAAACGGAGTGCCTTTTCCACCGAGGCATATGAAGTTTGCCGGGGAGGGTTTATCCGGTGTCTCTTTGTCGTCTTTGCTTGAAAACGCCTGGGCCCTGTTTTTTTCCGCTCAATGGGGGCTGGTGCTTTCCATGCCCCTGGCCGTGATAGGCCTGATCGGATTATTTCTCAAAAATGAACGGTTGCAGGAAATTCGCCCGGGGTTGCTGGCCTATCTGGCAGGAATTTTTGCCATTGTGATTTTGTATCCGGAAGATTCTGCTTCCTACGGGAGCCGGCACCTGATCTCGGCACTGCCTGTTTTTGCTTTGGGACTGGGCAATTTTCTACATCGTCTTTTACAGGTCAGCCCCAAGTTGTGGCTACGATTTGCCATTGTTGGGTGCCTGACCGCCGTGCTGGCGCAATATTTCATGCTCATTCAATATAAGGTTACCCTGCCTTATAACCATCCCGAATTTACGTTAAAAGCTTTGGCGTCAAGCGTGGACCTGCTACTCAATCATCCCGATTTGCTACTGCGCTCGAGTAATTTTTTTAATATGCTTTCCTATTCGGTGTTATGGGATTACCTTGACGGATTGTTCCTTTTAGTGTTTCCGTTGTTTCAGTTGGCAGGATTGCTGAGTGTGTTGGTTGTTCTGCGGTGGATGGAGACGGGTTCCCTGTTTCAGATAAGGATTCTTGATCCAAGATTCATGCTGGGCAAGAGCGCCGTCATCAGTATTTTATTACTGGTCCTTGTTGTGGTTTCCACGCCCACAAAAACGCAGTCCGAAATCAGTGCCCGGATGAAATACCAGCAAGCGGTCAAAAATGGCGAAGCGCATTTAAGAAATGGTAAAATAAAGGAAGCTCAGGCCGATTATATCCAGGCGGTGGAAATGGTTCCTGAGGCCTGGAAACCTTATCTGATGATCGGCCAGACCTGGCAGGCCCAGGGAAAAATTGATGAGGCCAACCGTTATTTTCGCAAGGTTTTGGATCATAATCCGGGTCACAGCCCAACCCTGACCTTGTTGGGGAATAATTTGATAAGGCTGGGCAAAACCGAAGACGCGGAAAAAATATTGCGTTCTGCCATTCGTGCCGGGCCGTTGAATTTCCAGGCTCACGGTGCTCTGGCACAGGTTCTGGCAAACCAGGGTAAACGTGAAGAGGCGATAAAATTGCTCAATTATGCGGTCAAAATAAATCCCAATTATGGCCCCGGTCATATTAATCTGGCGGTGGCGTATCATTCTCTGGGTCAGGGTCAAAAAAGCCAACAGCATTTGAACCGGGCTCTGGCATTGGGTATGAAGGGGCCTGTGATCGAGCAGATTAAATCCATGATCCTTTTTAAAACACAGCCATCATGATAGATAAAATTGATTATTTCCCCAGAAGAGACCAGCATAATAAAAAGAACAAGGCAGATTCGGGTTGGGGCGACCTCAAAAAGCAAAAATCGGAGCAGGATGCCAAAATCCCGGACGAAACTCCGAAAAAGGATAAAAAAAATCCTGCTAAAAAGGGGAAATCTGCCGGATAAACCGGGTGAAATAGTTCGATATTCCCGAATTGCCGTGAAGCCTCTCCACTTGCTATAATACCTGCGATTCCAAATCTAATATTTTCTTTAATAGGAGCCGGATGATCATGGGTAGCCCTTTTGCATTTTTTAAAAACACATTGTACTTTTTAGTTTTTAGTTTTTTTCTGTTCCCGGTTTCTGGGTTTGCGAGCGTGATTGATGAAACCCTTGAGGGCGATGCCAAACGGGCTCTGGGTGAAATACAGGCCGCCGAAACACATTATGCCAGCGCTCTAAAAATGGACCCGGAAAACTGGCGGGTCATGCGTTCCCTGGCCGAAGTCAAATTTCGTCTGGAAAAATATGAAGAAACCAAAAAACTGGTGGACCGTATTTTAGCTATGGGGGAGGCCAAGCGTAAGACGGTTATAGTTACCCTGGCAGGGAAATCGTTCAAAGCGGAAATTGTTGATGAAAGAGTCATCACTCCTGATAGCGGTAGAAACAATATGAGAAATTATGTGGAGGGAGAAGCGGCAAAACCCGTTCCGCATTATCGCCTGTTCAATATGGAGACGGGCAAAATGCTCCTCGTCCCGCATACGGCCGCCATGATTAAATATTCTGACGGGGTTCCCGGTCGGGACTACGCTTATGTGCAGGAACTGCATGCCAAAGTCGAGGACAAATTGATCAGCATGACGGAGAAAAAAGATCCGGTAGAAATGGTGGAACTTGCAGGCGGTTGTTTCAAAATGGGCAGTGAAGTGAGTGCTGTATCAGAAAGACCGGTACATGAAGTTTGCTTAAAACCGTTTAAACTGGATAAATTTGAAGTAAACCAAAAGGCTTTTCAGACACTGATGGGGCATAACCCCGCACGCTTTAAAGGTGCTGACCGCCCTGTGGAAATGGTCACCTGGCACGAAGCGGAGGCCTATTGCAAAAAATCCGCCAAGCGTTTGCCAACAGAGGCTGAATGGGAGTATGCCGCCCGTGCAGGAACAGTAACAGAATATTATTGGGGCAATGAGTTCGATGCCTCGAAAACCAATTTTTGTGACAGCGCCTGTTCCCGCAACCTTCGCGCTAAAAATAGTTCGGACGGATTCGAATACACAGCTCCGGTAGGTTCGTTCCCGGCCAATCCGTTTGGACTGCATGATATGGCTGGCAATGTCAATGAGTGGGTGTCGGACTGGTTTGAGATTCGATATTATAGAGGCAGCCCGAAAGACAACCCTAAAGGCCCTGTGCGTGACAGCGTTGATGATCGGCGTGGAGGGGGCACTCAAAGAGTCTATCGAGGCGGAGCCTGGCAAACCGATTCCAACAGCCAACGCTCAGCATGGCGCAAAGGTTTTGAAACCGATTATCGTCTGGACGGAACCGGATTCCGCTGCGCTCTCTAACCCCACTAGGCGTGGGGCCCGCTTTGCATTGCCCGTGGAACAAACAATGCCATCAAGCGCAATACCTTACTTTGTCCCCTGAGAAACGGTTTCAAAATGCGCGTAAAGATATCTGATAGCTTGATGAGCAATGCAAAGCAGGCCCCACGCCCAGTGGGTGGCTAGTGGGTTATAGTTTTTAACTCCGATTTGAGAATTTTCCCGGTAGCGGTTTTTGGCAGGGATTCCATAAACTGAAAACTATCGGGAATCATGAAGGCGGGTAATTTTTCCCGGCACAGTTCTTTGAGTTCCTGCTCTGTGGTTTGTTTTCCTTCACGCAGAACGGCGAATACTTTCACTTTTTCTCCTACCCGTTCATCAGCAATGCCTACCGCTGCCACTTCGGCAATCGCGGAATGGCTCATCAGGGCATTTTCAATCGCCAATGGCGATACGTTGTCTCCGGCACGAATGATGAGGTCTTTTTTCCTGCCGGCGGAAATGAACAGTCGCCCCTTTTCATCCAAATGACCGAGATCTCCGGTTTTTAACCAGCCATCGGCAGACAGCGTTTCGGCTGTTTCCTCAGGATTCTGCCAATAACCTCGCATCACGGTTTCGCCGCGTACCCGGATTTCGCCCACTTCCCCTTGTGCAACGGCTTTGCCGGAATCGTCAATAACTTCCAATTCGATATTTGGCAAAACAGGCCCCACAGAACCGGGCACACTGCCGGCTTGCATTGTATTGACCGCGATCACCGGTGAAGTTTCGGTCAGGCCATAACCTTCGATGACGGTGACATCCAACCCTTTTTCCACTTTTTTAAGCAGGGTTTCAGGCAGAGATGAACCGCCGGAAATGCAATAGCGCAGGGAAGAAACGTCATAGTCGCCCCGGGCGCAAAGATCCACCAGAAATGAGTAGATGGTCGGTACCAGCGGCAGGATCGTGGCCTTGTGCCGGGCGATGGAGGCCAATATGGTTTTGGGCTGAAACTGCTTGAGCAAAATGAGGGTGGCTCCCGAGCGCAATAATACCAGGGCCATGATA
>CAZEBI010000193.1:0-4220 GCA_964510355.1 uncultured Nitrospina sp.
CCAACCGGTCCGGGCGTATGACCAAAACCTTATGGATGTCGGTGAAACCCAATGGTAAATCCGGTGCGTTGGGGGCTTTACCCGCACACACGCCGATCAGATTCCATAATAGTTGTTTGGCTTTTTTTTCCAGGTTGCGCAGGGTTTGTTTTGCCATGGATTGAGTGCGGAGAATTAGCGCTTGTAAGGGAGAGCTTCATCAATGAGCATGATGGGGATGTCCCCTTTGATCGGGTATTTCAAAGCGCAGGGTTCGCAGACCAGCCCGTCTTCGTTTCCACTCATTTCAAGGTCGCCCTTGCATTTTGGGCAAACCAGAATTTCCAGCAGTTCCTTATCAATTCCCATGACTGTTCTCCTTAAAAAATATGTGGACGACTCTTTACGGCCTGGAACACGTCTTCTACAGTAACTTGTTGCAGGCACTCTTTGCTTCCCAGCGGGCAGGTTTTTTTCCAGCAAAAACTGCATGAGAGTGTTTTGTAGACTGCTTTGTGATGCACGCCATAGGCCCCGTTACGCACAGGATCGGTGGGGCCAAAGATGGAAACCGTGGGAATGCCCAACGCCGCGACCAGATGAAGCGGACCCGAATCACAGCTTACCAGCAGTGCCATCCGTTTGTACAGGGCAATAGATTCCAGGATCGAAGTGGGTGGGGCGATGAAACTTTTTTGTTTCATGTGAGCAGAAATTTTCTGGACTTTGTCTTTTTCTCCCGGCCCCCAGGTCAGCAATATGGAGGCTCCCAATTCGGCGGCAATGCGGTCGGCCAATGCGGCAAAGCGAGTTAATTCCCATTGTTTGCTTTCGAACCCTGCGCCGGGGTTGATTCCTATAATCGGGTGCTGGCTCAGTTCCGGGTTCTGCGCAAAAAAACGCGCAATATTTTCATCCAGTTGCTCAGGAACCTGAAGAGGAAATTTTTTTGTCTCTTCAATCCTGCCCAACGCAGTTTGCAAAAGCGTGAGAGTCATGTCTACCACATGCAGTCCTTTTGCCATATAGGGGGCTTTCTGGTTGGTGAGCAGTGCGCTGAATTTTTCCTTGCAGTTTTTGCGATGGAATCCGGTACGGATTGGCGCACCGCTCAACCTGGCGATGAGGCCGCTTTTGATAAGGCCGTGCAGATCGAGCACCAGATCAAACTTGTGTTGGCGCAGGGTTTTAACGGTGTGTAAAATTTCTTCGAGCGATTGGCGGTTCCAGTTTTTGCGCCATACCTTGGTGCGCAAAGTGATGACCTCATCGATGTCGGGGTTGTCACGCAGGAGATCCTGAAAACGCTCCTCCACCATCCAGACAATATGCGAGTCGGGCAAAGACTTTCTGATTGTGGCGGCAACGGGAAGGGTGTGAACCACATCTCCCAAAGCGCTGAATTTAAGGATCAGTATTTTCATGGGGCTATTTTACCCCGTCAGCGGGGTCGAATAAACTTTGAAAGCCGGCAATAGATATAGCGGTAACACAGATAGCCGACCAGGGAGCCGTAGAGCGCTCCAGCAATAACATCGCTCGGGTAGTGCACCTTCAGGTACACTCTTGAATAGCAGACCAAGAGAGCCAGAGCAAAAGCTAATAAAGTGGTATTACGAAAACAAAGGCTTATGAGCGTTGCGGCGGCAAAAGTATTGCTGGCATGGTTTGAGGGAAAAGAAAAACTGTTTGAGCATCGAAAGGTCATTTCCAGGTCGGGCAATACATGACAGGGCCTGAGGCGGGCGATGCCTTCCTTGAGGATGTGATGGCTGCTAGCATCATTGAGGGCGATGGTCGCGATCAGGGTCAGAAGAAAGGCCAGGCCATTGAGTCTGTAAGTAATAAGGATAGCCACCAGGCAGGCAATGCCTATATGAAAAAAATTGTTTTTCATGGTGACGAACGTCATGAATGCCTGCATTATTGGGGATTGAAAATGCTGGTTGATCCAGTAGAATAGCGAAACATCGAGATCGTATAAGATGGCGGTTCCTTTTAGCGGAATATTGTAGATAGATTTGAATTCTATGGAGTTTAAGCGTTTGAGTCAAACGATTTATTGTGCCTCGGAGAGGTGAAAAAGCAACCCCCTCAATCCCCCTTGTCAGGGGGAAGTTCAGCTCCCCCCTGATAAGGGGGGCTAGGGGGTTGAACAGGTTAGTTGAATTTGCATTGCGGGGAGCAGAAGAGTTAATGAATAAATCTTGTAAAAATGCGGTGATTCTGTTTGCCCGTGATCCGGTTTTAGGTCAGGTGAAGACCCGGCTGTCGCCTTTTTTGGATGACGAAACGATTCTTGCGCTTTATACCTGTTTTCTCCACGACAGCCTTGATAAGATCCGGCAGGTGCGAGGTGCGGATCTGTTTGTTGGAGTTGCTCCTTCGAGCCAGTCCGGTTTTTTTACCGGAAACCTCGGTTCCGAGATCCACCTTTTTGTGCAAGAGGGTGAGGAACTGGGGGATAAAATGTGCCGGGCGATGCAGGACCGTTTGGCAGAAGGATATGAGCGCGTGGTCATTATCGGCTCGGACAGCCCATCGCTCCCGGTTTCTTATATTGAACAGGCTTTGCTTTCCGATAAAGATTTGGTTTTAGGGCCGAGCACCGATGGCGGCTATTACCTGATCGGGATGCGGGAAAAAGTGGTCGAGGTTTTTGATGGCGTGAGTTGGGGGACGGAGAAAGTCTTGCAGGAAACCTGCGCGCATCTGCAAAAGGAAGGAGCCCAGTTGGAGCTTTTGCCAGTCTGGTACGATGTGGACACCCTGGAAGATCTGGAGTTTTTTAAAACCCATCTGCAACTCATTGAACAGGCCGAACTCGTGGAAAAGCCCGGTGCGACAGGAAAATTTCTGGATAAGATATTAGTGAAGCGCTAGCCCACATATTGTACGACAGGTTCTAAATCACCCCAGCCCCTCTTTGTAAAAGAGGGGTCCATAAAGTTCCCCCTTCTACGAAGGGGGCTGGGGGGATTTGATTTTTCACATTCACTCAAGTCAGATGGAATAATAGATATATGAAACTTTGCAAATTTACAGATGCAGATTATCAAGCGGTGGTCGAGGCGTTGGAGAATCGCTCGAATATGGATTTGTTCACCCACGATGAAACCGTGCGCAAGATATTGCGCGATGTGCAGGAGCAAGGAGACACGGCCTTGCTGGAGTACACGCAGCGTTTTGACCGCAATAGCTTTTCGCCAAAGCAGTTGCAGGTCACGCCCGATGAAATTGAGCAGGCCTATGAGGCGGTGAGTGAAAAAGAGATCTCGGCGCTCAAACAAGCCGAGGAGAGGATTCGTCATTTTCACCAGCGCCAGAAACAGGAGTCCTGGTCTTATGAGCAAGAGGGCATCACTTTGGGGCAGATGGTGAGGCCGCTTGCCACAGCGGGGATCTATGTCCCGGGTGGCAAAGCATCCTACCCCTCTTCGGTGCTGATGAATGCGGTGCCGGCGAAAGTGGCGGGGGTGGAACGCGTGGTCATGTGTTCGCCGTTTCCCGATGGGCAAACGCGTCCGCATGTTCTGGTCGCGGCGGATATTGCAGGGGTCACGGAAATCTACAAGGTGGGTGGCGCGCAGGCCATCGCGGCTATGGCTTTTGGTACTGCCACCGTTCCTCGAGTGGATAAGATAGTCGGCCCCGGAAATATTTATGTGGCACTGGCCAAACGTCTCGTGTTTGGCATTGTGGATATTGATATGATAGCCGGCCCCAGTGAAATCCTGATCGTAGCCGACCGCAGTGCCAACCCGGTCTATGTGGCGGCAGATTTGCTGTCGCAGGCTGAGCATGACGAACAAGCCGTACTGATTCTGGTGACCCCGGAGGAAGAACTGGCGCAAGAGGTGATACGTGAACTGGAAAGGCAGAAAAACAGCCTGAGCCGCCAATCTATTATAGAAGCTTCTTTGAGATCCCAATGTCACCTGCTGGTGACGGAGTCGCTCTCTGCGGCGGTGGACCTTGCCAACCGGCTGGCTCCTGAGCACTTGGAGTTGGCGCTGGAAGACCCCGAGAATTGGGTTAAAAAGGTCCAGAACGCGGGGGCGGTATTTTTGGGGCATTATACGCCGGAAGCGGTAGGGGACTATCTGGCTGGCCCGAACCATGTATTGCCCACCAGCGGCACGGCCCGGTTTTCCTCTCCATTAGGAGTGTACGATTTTATCAAACGCACCAGCCTGATTTCCTATTCCCGGCCTGCTCTGGAAAAGTGCAGTGAAGCTGTG
>CAZEBI010000194.1:0-4189 GCA_964510355.1 uncultured Nitrospina sp.
GCACCAGCGCGGCCTTCGCCATCGCGCTCGGCGGCATCACGGCCGCCGCCAGCAGCGGCAGCCCGGCCGACGCCACCCAGGCCTCGGCCAACCCCGGCCAGGCCATCACGCTCACCGGCAGCGGCCTGAGCGCCGGCACCGACGTCGTCTTCCAGACCATCGACGCCAACGGCAACCGCAGCGACGTCGTCGTCGTGCCCACCACCGCCGCGGCCGACGGCAGCCAGGTCACGGTCGCCGTGCCGCTGAACGCCGTCACCGGTCAGGTGCGCATCCTCGGCGCCGCCAACGCGCTGGCGCTGCAGATCGTCCCGGTGGTGACGGGGCTGAGCGTGCAGTCGGTGTCGTCGGACGGGACGAGCGCGACGGTGGTGCTGTACGGGCGCGGGTTCGTGGAAGGCAACAACAGCCTGTACCGGCTGGGCACGACCAGCGTGCTGGACGCGGGCGTGAACACCGGGCCGGACGTGCAGAGCGTGTACGACCCCAGCTACGGCCAATACGGCAACGGGCAAGTGGTGATGACGGTGGCGCTGAGCAACGGCGTGTTCGGCGCCATCAGCGCGCAGACCGCCGGCGGCACCAGCGCCAGCTTCAGCGCGAGCCTGGCCGCCATCAGCGGCACGGCGCTGAGCGGCACGGCGGCCGACCCGACCCAGGCCTCGGCCAACGCCGGGCAGACCGTGACCCTCAACGGCAGCGGCCTGAGCACCGCCAGCGCCATCCTGCTGCGCTACGTCAACGTCAACGGCGTGCTGCAGATGGTCAAACTCAACCCCGGCAGCGCCGCGGCCGACGGCAGCAGCGCCACGCTGACGCTGCCCGCCTACGTCAACGGCGCCTTCACGCTGCAGATGTTCGGCTCCAGCAGCCAGCCGCTGCTGCAGATCGTGCCCACCATCACCAGCGTGGACGTGCAAGACCGCACCGTGCTCTACGGCAGCGGCTACGTCGAAGGGGCGGCCACCTACAACTTCCCCGGCGCCAGCGTCACCGACACCCCGGCCGACAACGCCACCAACAACATCGACGTCTACTACGACAGCGTCGACCAGAACCGCAGCGTCTACCTCAACCGCACGGCACTGCCCACGCACGGGGTGGGCAACGTCACGGTCACGACGGCCGGCGGCACCAGCGCGGCCTTCGCGCTGAGCAGCGTGCGGGTGAGCGTGACGGGCACCAGCCTGGGCGACGTGGCGGTGGACGCCAGCGGCAAGCTCTGGGTGGGCGACAGCACCAACCCGGGCCACCTGCTCAAGATCGACCCGGCCACGGGCCAGACCCTGCAGACCCTCACGATGACGGCCGACTTCGGCACGCCCTACGCCTACAACTACCTCGGGCTGCAGGTACTCGGCGCGGCGATGAGCCTGGGCGGCACCAGCGTGCCCGCGGGCAGCCTGCTGGTCTTCAACGGCTACCCCAACCCCGACCGCGTCGTGGCGGTCGACCCTGGGACCGGCGCCGTCATCGCCGGCCTGACGCTGGACGCCAACTACGACCTCACCGGCGGCGCCTACAACGCGGCCAACGGGCACCTGTACATCACCGAGAACAACGGCCCGGGCAACCGCATCATCGAACTCGACGCCGCCACCGGCAAGCAAGTGGCGGCGATCACGGCGCCCTTCAACATCCAGAGCTGGTCGGGGCTGGCGATCGACCCGGGCACGGGCCACCTGTGGCTGGGGGCCATCAACGGCGGCGACCAGCTGGTGGAATACCGCATCGACGGCACGGGCGTGCTGACCGAGCTGCGCCGGCTGGACGCGTCGCTGCAGGGCATCAGGCGCAACGAGATCTCGGGGCTCTCCTTCGCGCCCGATGGATCGCTGTGGGTGGCCTCCACGCAGGGCGAGATCTACAAGCTCGCCACCGCCACCGACCCGGCCGCCATCGCCAGCGCCACGCTGAGCCAGATCGTGGCCACGGCCGGCAACGGCGTCGCCGCCAACGCGGCGCTGCCCGCGGCCAACGTCGGCCAGGTCATCGAACTCGACGGCAGCAACTTCGGCCCCGGCACGCGCGTGCTGTTCAACACCCGCGACAACGCCGGCAACACCCGCGTGGTCGCGCAGACCCCGCTGGCCATCAACGCCAGCGGCACGCGGCTGCAGGTGCAAGTGCCCGACCAGGCCCGCACCGGCGACGTGCGCGTCGTCAACGAAGGCTGGCGCAACCTCGGCTTCGGCGGCTACCCCGACGCCGTCTACCGCAACGTCAGCGTCAGCTTCACCGCGGCGGGCAGCACCGCCACCATCGCCTTCAGCGACGGCGGCCTGCAAGACATCAACAGCCAGAGCTGGGGGCTGGACAACGTCAGCGTCAGCGACGGCGCCACCACCATCTTCTCCGACAACTTCGAATCCGGCACCGCCAACCCGGCGTGGAGCAACGCCAGCGTCGACAGCACCGCCATCGCCACCTTCAGCCGCTTCGGCGGGCGCTACAACAACGCCAGCCAGCGCCTGAACCTGAGCGGGCTGAGCGCCGGCAAGACCTACACGCTGAACTTCGACCTGCTGGTGTTCGACAACTGGGACGGCAACAACGCCTCGGTCGGCCCCGACCTCATCGACGTGAGCGTGGACGGCGTCAGCAAGCTGCGCGAGACCCTGGCCAACACCACCGACCCCAACGGCGCCCAGACCTTCCGCGCCAGCCCCGGCATCAAGCTGCAGGTCGTGCCCACGCTCAGCGGCATCGACGGCGGCCAGCCCGGCGGCGACGCGGTGTTCAACCTGCACGGCTCCGGCTTCATGGCCGGCGCCTCCACCGTCACCGTCGGCGGCGTGGCGCTGCCCGTGAACGCGCCCAACCTCTACCCCTTCGCCGTCAGCGGCAGCCGCAACGACACCCTCAACGCCGTCGCCCCGCGCACGCTGGACGGCCCCATCCGCATCAGCACCGACGGCGGCTATGCCGAGATCCCCGGCACCAGCCTGCCGGTCCAGCCGATCAGCCTGTTCACCGGCATCGTCGCGCAGGCCAGCGCCGGCACGGCCGCCAACACCGGCCTGCCCTCGGCCGTCGCCGGCCAGACCATCGTGCTGCAAGGCCAGGGCTTCACCAACAACACCCTGGTGCAGTTCCAGGGCATCGACGACAGCGGCCGCCTGGGCACGCTCACGCGCAGCGGCAACGCCGGCAACGGCGGCACCACGCTCAGCCTCGTGGTCCCGGCGCTGGCGCGCAGCGGCGCCGTCACGGTGCTGGGCAGCGGTACCAGCATCAGCCTGCAGATCGTGCCCACGCTGCGCGCCGTCGGCGGCGCGGTGGCGGCGGGCAACACCGTCGTGCTCGAAGGCACGGGCCTGACCGCCAACGACCTCGTCGTCAGCATCGACGGCCGCGGCGTGGGCAGCTTCGCGGTGCGCAGCATCGTCGACGGCAGCGGCACCAACGCGGTCGACCAGCAACTGCTGACGCTGACCGTGCCGGCCGGCGTCGGCGCCGGCGTCATCACCGTCGCCACCGCCGGCGGCAGCAGCATGCTGATCAGCGGCGCCACCACCAGCACCGCGCTGGCCGACATCACCCCGGCCACCGACATCGGCGACACCCTGGCCACGGCCCTGAACCCGGGCCTGGGCACCAACCAGCGCGTCAACATCAACGGCAACATGCCCAGCAGCGCGCCGCTGAACGTGGACATGGTCCGCGTCGACCTGACCGCGGGCGACCAGCTCGCGCTGAACATGGCCAACTCGGCCAGCCTGTACGCCTATGTGCGCGTCTTCGACGCCAACGGCGTGCAGCAGCTGATCAACCTGTTCTCCCCGGGCAGCAGCAACACCGTGCAGCGCTGGACGGCGCCCGCCACCGGCAGCTACTACGTGGGCGTCAGCGGCTACAGCAACACGACCTACAACCCCAAGATCGCCAACTCGGGCAACAACGCCAGCTACTTCGGCAGCTATGCGCTCAATCTCGAGCGCTACGCCGCCGGCGCCAGCCACCTGGGCGGCATCGCCACCAGCGCGGCCAGCGGCAGCCCGGCCAACGCGGGCATCGGCTCGGCCAACGTCGGCCAGACCGTCACCATCTCGGGCGCCGGCCTGCTGGCCAGCGACCAGCTCGTCTTCACGACCCTGGACGACAGCGGCAACCTCGCGGAAGCGAGCGTCGCCTCGACGGTCGCCCTGGTCCCCCAGACCCTCAGCGCCGTCGTGCCCATCACCGCCCC
>CAZEBI010000195.1:0-4177 GCA_964510355.1 uncultured Nitrospina sp.
CCCACATACCGGCTACATAATGATGAGCAACATGGCAATGGAACAAAAAGTCCCCTGCCAAACGCTGACAAAGCCCGGAACCACACTCGGTCTCAAGGTCAAGAACCTCAGCCGGTCCGATAACTTCAACATCAACCCGGTCCGTCGTGGTGCGAACAACCGGATACTTGACCGGACCATCATAAGCAGCCTGAGTCAAGTTTGTAAGCTGTACTTCCCGTTGCGGAGAACGAGTCCAACGAATGGTTCCTCCATGCGGATGATGGGAATGGAACACTTCACCGCCACCATGAATCAGGCGGAATTTCGCCGGATCACCGAGGTAAGAACGGGGAATCGTGGTCGGAGCATCTCCGAAAGTATAAGAACTGTAAGAAAGTGATTCGTCTTCATAATGGAAATGTTTTTCCTGCTGAGCCAGATTATTGATACCAAATGGCTCGGAACGGAAATTCATCGCACGTGCAGAAGGACGATATGCATCCGTCAGAGGATCACGCTGAGGAATCATTTCACCATGACGGTTGAGCGGACGAAAAGACTCGTCACCGACCTCATGGTAGATCAATCCGAATTCACGGAAATCCCGAGCATCATCGTTAACGATCATGACCATCCAGCCACTTTTCAGCGGACCGCCAGTCCAAGGATCGAGATAACGAGAACCTCTGGGCTCTACAACCATGGCTCCAATCAAACCGAGCGCAGAAGGATCACGGCCCGCATGATTCTGAATCATGTGTCCGCCTTCCTGCTCATCGATGGGAATGTGCCATTCGTACTCCTGAGTTTCCCCGGAAGCGATGATAGCACCCGTAGTGGCCGCCGTGTCAGGCTGACCGGTAGAACTGATAATCATTGCAGAACCACTCACCTGAAAACCGGCATCTTCATCTTCCAACCGGTTGGTGAATTTGATACGCAGGCAGTCGCCCTGATTCGCACGAATCATGAACGGCTGAATCGCATCACCCTGTAGACCACTGGAAACCGCACCGGGGTCCAGTTCATCTTCACGGGCTTTCTCGTTCTTTTTTTCCTCAGCGCGGACGTTCTTGATATTCTCGTCGAGAACATACATATAGCCCGGATAGTAGTCGCCCCAGTGATTGAGGGTGACCTCTACATTGATTGCAGAAACATTATATAGTTTTACAGGAATGTTGCTGGGGCAATGAGCGCCTTTGTAAACTTTGGCAGCTGCTTCCGTAGGCCCGAGGAGATAACTCTGGCCCAACTGGTGACCGGCCCAGGAATCATGAAATCCACCGCCGGAAGAAGCCGGGGTGGCGTGCTCTTTGAGCTTGGACTTCAACTGGTCCATGATCTTCATGAACGTCTGGTCCATTTTGTCCTGCCGTCCTTCCATGCCACCCATTAACTCTTCATGGTTGACCTGGTTTTCCAGCTTTTCCAACCATGCGGGCTTATCTACCGCAGAGTTGACTGAATTGTGACCGCCATGTGAATGATCAGTCGTGACCGCACCTGCAGGGACACAAAGCCCCAGGGTCATGAGAACGACTGCACACACACGCCAGCTTTTCCACCCGTTTTTGACACCAAACATTTCTACCTCCTAAAGTAGTGCGTCTAAAAATGGCTTAATAAAAACTGCTGAATGTTATTTTTTTTTACCCTTAATAGCGGCCTTACCCACCCCTTTGTAGTGGCCGCAAAAATATAACTCCTTTTATATAAAAAGGTTTATAAGATTTCTTCCTTCAGGTGTACTTCCCCCGCCAATAAAAACATCGTATTTTTGGTGCGCAACCTTAACAAATTTATTTTTCCCTGACAAGCCCCAAATGGAACTTTTCACCATTTCGCCAAAGTAACAGAAAAACAGGGCTTCCTTTCGGGATTTTGCTCACTAATCCGTCAAATCCGTGCTGATTTTCTACAACCTCTCCGTTGATCGCCACAATCAGGTCTCCTGAGAGCAATCCTTTTAAAGCGGCAGGGCTTTCCGGGTTGACCTGGGCCACCAAAGCTCCGCCGGGGAATTGAGCACCCTTTTTCGAGTCCTCTACCGCAAAACCCAGCCCGGATGATGGACTCATGGGGGCTACTAATGGGCTAATGGGAGGTAATACAGCCGTTGTTCTTTCTTTTCGGGATTCCAGTTTGACCGGCACTAATTTGAGCTTGCCCTCCCGAATAATATCCAGATTGATCGTCTGCCCCGGTGTGATCGCCCCAATCACCCGGATCATGCTATTGGGCGAGTTGATTTGTGCCCCGCCAATCTTCAAGATGATGTCACCGACTTTGAGCCCTGCCCGATCAGCAGGGTCGCCCTCAAAAACGGAGTTGATGATGACCCCCATCCCTTCCGACACATTCTTCTGTTTGGCCATCTCCTCGGAAACCGGGTCAATGCCAACACCCAGCCAGCCTCGATGCACCTCACCATGCTCCACCAACTGCTCCACCACATATTTGACCATATTGGATGGAATAGAAAAACCAACATTCTGGGCATAGGTGATGATCGCCGTGTTGATGCCAATCACTTCGCCTTTTATATTCAGTAACGGTCCGCCGCTATTGCCCGGATTGATGGAAGCATCCGTTTGAATGAAATCTTCGTAGCGCGAGAGGTTTACATTTTCTCGCTTTAAGCCGCTGATAATGCCAAAAGTGGTGGTGTCGTTGAGTCCGTAAGGGTTGCCCACCGCAACAACCAACTGCCCGACCCGGACTTTGCTCGAATCGCCAAACTCAACTTCAACCAACGGCGTTTCGGATGCGATATAAACAACTGCCAGGTCGGTGTCTTCATCGGCTCCGAGCACTTCACCTATAAGCTCTCGGCCCCCTTTGAGGGTCACCTTGATTTTCTGAACATTGCGCACGACATGGCTGTTGGTGACGATGAGACCCTTTTTGGCGTTGTAGATGACCCCGGACCCGGCATTAGCCGGCCGCCCCTTCTTGGGCAGCCCCTGCCCGATAGCACCTTTGGCTATATAGGGAGACAGACTGACTACCGCAGGACGGACCTTATCTACAAGTTCCACCAACTCCTTTTCCACCTGTTCCAGAATTCCGGCCTCACCAGACAGCGCAGGAATAGTTCCCAAAACCAGAGCACCAAAAAACAAAACAAATTTCATCATGCAACAGGGTATTTTTGAAAAAAAAGTCATAGGTCCAATCACAGGAAATGGGGCCAACAAGAAGATCCGCTTTGAATAGGAAAACACCGCATTTTTATTCGCAACTTGCTTTTTTAGCGAGGTCATGAAAAAGTATGTTCAGGGCATCTCTACTTATCATAATTTTCTCTACGGCAATTCGCAGGGCCTTATAATGTAAGGCCCTGCGAATTGCCGAAAGTAATTTCCAGAGACCCCCCTTATATAAACTATCCATTCTCCTGTCAAGTGAAAGCCCCTTATGTCATTACAGTCCATTGACTTCGAAACTAAATCCGCCCAGGAACTGTTGCGCTGGAGCGCCGATCAATATGGCCCTGAGGCCGGGCTGGCTTCCAGCTTCGGCATGGAAGATATGGTGCTCATCGATATGATCGCCAAGCTCGAAAACCCGATCACTATTTTCACCCTCGATACCGGCAGGCTGCACGAGGAAACTTATGAGGTCATGGAACGGGTGCGCTCTAAATACGGGCTGAAAATAAAAACCTATTTCCCGGATAAAAATAAGGTTGAAGAACTGGTCCGGGAAAAAGGCTTTTTCTCATTTCGCGAAAGCGTTGAAAACCGCAAACAATGTTGCGCTATCCGCAAGGTGGAACCGCTGAACCGGGCATTGGGCGAGTTGAAAGCCTGGGTGACAGGGTTGAGACGAGCACAAGGTGTCACTCGCACAGATATCCCGAAAGTCATGGAAGATGCGGATCACCCTCCCCTTATAAAAATCAATCCTCTGGCTCAATGGACCGAAGAACAGGTGATGACCTATATCATCGAGAACAACGTGCCCATCAATATTCTGCATAAGCGGAGTTATCCCAGCATTGGCTGCGCCCCCTGCACACGCGCCGTAGAACCCGGAGAAGACATCCGGGCCGGACGCTGGTGGTGGGAAAACCCGGAACACAAAGAATGCGGCCTGCACCAGCGTGACGCTGGTGGCAAGTAGACAAAATAAGTATGAACTTCCCCTCCCTTCATAGGGACTCAAGCCCGATGAGTTGAGGGGTTGAGCA
>CAZEBI010000196.1:0-3552 GCA_964510355.1 uncultured Nitrospina sp.
AAAAAAAGCTGAAATTGGGCGAAATCAGCCCTGAGGAATGTAAAGAAATCATGAAACGCCTGATTCTGAAAAAATACGACCGCATTAAAAACAGAAGCTTTCGGGCCAGCATTTTAGGCTTTGGCCGTTCCCTGGAAAGCAAAATACCCGTTAAATCCTGAACCTCGTTTTGCATCTTTTTGCCTCGGCTCAACACCCCCAGTTCTGCCACAGACACCATAAATTTATAAAATTGCTGGGCCAGATAAAGGTATAATACGCCACTAGGCGCCAGCATGATGTTGGACCCGGAAGGCAATTACTTTCTTTGCTAGAAAGAGTTACCTCGGCTCAACGAGTCGTTGTGATCTGCCTTCGATGGTTCACTGGCAGGTTGCTGAAAAACTATTAAAAGCAACCCCCTCTGAAATCCCCCCCTTGTCAGGGGGAGGCACAGTTCCCCCCTGACAAGGGGGGCCAGGGGGGTTAAACCATTGAGCAAAACCCGATATGAAATCTGAGGGCTAATCTAAATAATTTTTCAGCGCCCTGCTAGCGTGGAAATAAGAATTCGTACTTTTTTAAAAGACCGTAAACTGAAACAAACAAGGAGGCATGATGGGCTCGGACGACAGAGACAAAGCACTGGAACTGGCATTCACTCAAATTGAGAAACAATTTGGCAAAGGCGCCATAATGAAACTGGGCAAGGCCGAAAGCCTGAAGGGAATCAAGGTAATTTCCACAGGTTCCATTTCTCTGGATCATGCGTTAGGTGTGGGCGGGGTTCCAAGAGGCCGAATCATCGAAATCTACGGCCCGGAAGGTTCAGGAAAAACCAGCTTGACCCTCCATATCATTGCCGAAGCACAAAAAACGGGAGGAGTCGCCGCATTCATCGATGCAGAACATGCTTTGGACCCGGAATATGCCAGCAATCTGGGTATCAATCTGGATGACCTGCTTTTATCGCAACCCGATACCGGTGAGCAAGCACTCGAGATCGTGGAAGTTCTTGTGCGCAGTGGTGCGGTCGATGTCATCGTGGTCGATTCGGTAGCCGCCCTGGTGCCCAAAAATGAACTCGATGGAGATATGGGCGATTCCCATATGGGCCTGCAAGCCCGGCTGATGTCTCAAGCCATGCGTAAACTGGCAGGGGTGGTCAACAAATCTATGACCTGCCTGATATTCATCAATCAGATACGCATGAAAATCGGGGTGATGTTTGGCAACCCCGAGACAACGACAGGCGGAAACGCCCTCAAATTTTATTCTTCGGTCCGCATGGATATTCGCCGCATTGCCGCCTTAAAAGATGGAGACAACGTCATCGGCAATCGCACCCGGGTCAAAGTGGTGAAAAACAAAGTGGCCCCGCCTTTTCGTCAGGTGGAGTTCGATATCATCTATGGAAAAGGCATCTCCAGATATGGAGACCTGCTCGATCTCGGCGTGGAACACGATATCATCGCCAAAAGCGGTACCTGGTTCTCGTACAACGAACAACGCATTGGTCAGGGCCGCGAAAACTCCAAGAGGTTTCTCGAAGAGAAGCAGGAAATATCAGCAGACATCGAAAAGCGTTTGCGAGAGACATTAGGGCTGATCCCATCCGAGAAAAAGTCAGAGGATGTTGTTAAAGAACCCACAACAAAGGCAAAAAAGGCCGAGAAGACTTCCTCGTAAAATCGGAATAAACTCTGATGCCAGATCGTGAAGACACCAAAACCGCCAAGTCCCAGGCATTGAGATACCTCTCCTACCGAGACCGTAGCGAGAGGGAACTCACCCTGTATCTGGAGAAAAAAGGGCATGATCCTGCCATCATAGAAAAAACTCTTCAGGATCTTGCAAACCTGAACTACGTCAACGACCAGCGTTTTGCACTGGAATGGAGTCGATACCGAATTGAAGTAAAAAAGTTTGGCAAAGAACGAGTGCGCCATGAACTCTTCGCAAAAGGAATTGCCAGCCCTATCATTGAAACGACCCTGGATACTCTTTACAACACCAACCTGGAACAAGAACTTGCTCTGGCCTGCGCCAGTAAAAAACTGGCCTCTCTTGACGGACTCGAACCCGAAAAAAAAACGCGGCGTTTGGCCCAATACCTTCAGAGAAGAGGGTTTTCCGCCGATATCATCTATGAGACGCTAAAAGTTTCTGACGCTAACCAGGAAGGCCAATAAGGAATGCAGTTTATGCAAACAATTCCTTATCCTCTGTTAGCCGGAGCCGTCTTCTGTTTCGGGCTCGTCATCGGCAGTTTTGCCAACGTGTGCATTCACCGTTTGCCACGCAAAGAATCCGTCGTGTTTCCCGGATCGCATTGCCCGGCGTGTTCATCGGCGGTTCGTCCGCTGGATAATATTCCGGTCATCAGCTATATTGTCCTGGGTGGGAAGTGCCGGGACTGCGCTACACGCATTTCTCCGATTTATCCGGTTATCGAGGCGGTGACCGCCGCCCTTTTACTGGTGGGTTTTTTCAAGTTCGGGCTGTCGTTTGATTTCCTGGTTTATGCCATGGTGGCTCCCGCACTGGTCATCATCACGGCCATTGATATCGAGCACCAGATTATTCCCGATATTATCACGCTACCGGGCATTGCCCTGGGGCTGGCAGTGGGAGCCTATACAATCGGGTATGCGGGCTCCCTGCTCGGTTTTTTTGTCGGGGGTGGGCTATTTTATTTGCTCGCCGTACTCAGTAACGGCGGGATGGGAGGAGGCGATATCAAGTATATCGCGGCAGTCGGTGCTTTACTCGGCTGGCAAAAAGTACTGCTGGTTATTTTTATAGGAGCGCTTTTAGGGTCCATGGTCGGCGTATTCCAAATCGCAGTGCAGAAAAAATCGAGGAAAAGCCTGATCCCGTTTGGCCCCTTTCTCGCAACAGGCACATGGGTCGCATTATTTTATGGCAACTCGCTCATTCGGTTATACCTGGATTATCTGGTAAGATAAGAAATATCTTTAAATCAGCATTGGACTTGCAATATGGAAAACGAAGAAAACAAACACGAGACAACGATCCTCCCATCCCCTCCGGTCGAAAACACCTTGACTGCAGAACTCGAAACTCTCAAGGCTGATATCCAAAAGAGGAAAAGTGAAACCACCACACTGAAAATTCTTTTCTATACCGGTCTTGCAGTTTTACTGTTCGGTTTCGTGTATACCAGTCAGACCCTGCAAAGGGCTCAACACAGAAACCTCGAATCAACCGTCAACCTTCTGCAAGGCCAGGTGAATCACACCCTGCTTTTTCTGGAAAGAAAACTGCAAAAGGAGATCCAGGATCTTGCAGTAAAAATAAACGGGGCACCGGGCTTTCACAAGACGATTCAAAACATGAACCATGCCCTGGAACAACTTGAACCGCAAACCACCTCTCTGGGTATTTTGATCGAAAAAGTTCAAAGAAACTCCAACGAACTGAGCCAGATGGTGCTCGAACTTCAAAACCAGCAAGAGAAACTTTCAACACCTTAACAACCCCTGCATAACAGAATCAAGCCGACGCAAAAATTTCTTCTATGCTTTCACAGTGTTCGGGAGATGGCTTCCA
>CAZEBI010000196.1:3562-4111 GCA_964510355.1 uncultured Nitrospina sp.
TCAGCTTCTGCCAAGGCAGTTTTAGTCTGCTCCTGCAGATTTTCTGCAACTTGCTCGGGGTTCTTCACGCCCACCAAAGCCGTTGTGAGCCCCTCTTGGCGCAACACCCAGTTGATTGCAGTCTGACCGCAGGTTTTTCCCTCTGCATCGGCAATTGTTTTTAATCTCTCTACCTTTTCAATATTCCTGACAAATCCCTCACCGGTAAAAGTGCCAATGATTCCCTTGCTCCTCCAGTCGGTAAACTTCGTATTTTTGTCGTACTTGCCGGTCAAAACGCCTGAACTCAGAGGACTGTATGCAATAATTCCAATATCGTTTTCCAGACAAACGGCAACCGTGTCTTTTTGAATATCCCGCGCCAGTAAACTGAACTCCGGTTGCAGGGAAACAATTTTCCCAAATTCAAGACAGGCTTTGATCTGTGCCGCCGAGTAATTGCTGACCCCGATATGGCGGATCTTGCCTTGCGCCTGAATCTCCAGCAGAGTTTCCATGGTCTCTTCTGGTTCTGTTTCCACATCCGTCCAGTGGACCTGATAAAGGTCG
>CAZEBI010000197.1:0-3905 GCA_964510355.1 uncultured Nitrospina sp.
CGATGAAGCTCAAGGGATTGTAGCGGGCGCTCCGCCCTTCGGGATCGAGCGGATCGAACAGATAGACCGCCTGACCATGCCGGGCGCGAAAGCCAGCGGTGATGTCCCAATTCTCGCGCTTCACGTCGAGCACCACTACAGAGTCCGCCCAACTCAGCAGATTGGGAATCACCACGCCGACGCCCTTGCCGGCGCGCGTCGGAGCCTCGAGCAACACATGTTCGGTGCCGCCGAAAACGAGATAGCGGCCGCCTTTCTGCCCGACAATGATCCCGCTGTTGCTGCGCAGGTGTTCGCGCCGGATTTCGCTTTCACGCGCGAACCGCGCCTCGCCATGGAGCGTGCGCCCTTGCTTCAGGACGATGAGCAGGATGACGAAACCGATGGCGCCGCTGACCAACGCACCGCGCTCCAGCCACAGGTGCAGGAGCGGATCGCCGCGGTAATACCAGAGCCATGCGGGGATCGCCGAGATCTGCATGCGTGGGCCGATCTGGTTCAGGCCGACCAGTGCGACCAGCACCGCACACAGGGCGCATGCCAAAAAGGTCACCGCGAGCATCCCCGCGACGATCGCAACCTTAGTGAGCGGTCGTGCGTCCGACAGCCGGATCAAAATACACCTCCTCGACTTCGAATTTTCCGGCGCGCTTGCGGGTCTGGACGACGACGTCGACGAGCATGTGCAACAACCCACGGATATCGTCGCGGGCCAGATCGCGCCCGCCCTCGGATTCCTTGACCAGCAACGTCAGCTGCTCGAACGCGCCCATCGCCGAACCGGCATGGACGGTGGTGATCGAGCCCGGGTGACCCGAGTTGACGTTGCGCAGATAAAAGAAGGCCGTGCCGTCGCGGAGCTCCTGCAGGAGGATGCGATCGGGCCGCATGCGCAGCGCACTTTCGAGCAGCTGCTTGGGGCCGACCTTCGCCAAACCCTGCCGCTCGCTCGAATAGACCATATGCACGACATTGCGATGCTCGACGACGAGCTCGCGGGTATCCTCGATCGTGAGCAGCCGCTCGTCGGGAGGGATTAACTGGATCAGCGCCTTAGCGAACGTGGTCTTGCCCGAGCCGGTCGCGCCGCTCACCAGGATGTTCTTGCGGGCAGCAACGGCGGTCTTGAAGAAAGCCGGCCAGTCGCCGGCATCGCGCTGCGCAACCAGCAGGGCATCGACCTCGCCGAGACCGCGCGCGGCCGAGCGTGTGCCAGCGAACAAACCGGTTTGCGCGAGTTGATCGATCGCGAGATTGACGCGCGAGGGCTTGCGCACCGTGAACGATGGCGACCCGTTCGGGGTCACCGACGGAATGACGATCTGGCAACGCTCTCCGCCCGGCAAGATCGTCGAGCAGATCGGGGTCTCCGCGTTGACGTCCTGCCGCGTAAAGCTTGCGGCTGCGACGGCAAGCGTTGCCAGCCAGTCGCTGTCGAGTTCGGCAACGTCATGCCAATGCCAACCGCGATGATCCTCAATGCCGACTTCGCCGGGCTTGTTGATGACAAGCTCCGTCACCTCGACCGGCTCCAGCAGCGGCAGGATTGGTGCGAGATAATGGCGCAGGACGGCGGTGTCGCTCATCCTCAGTGCCGCAACTCGAGATTATAGACGTCGGCGAAATTGAAGTCCTTGGCGACGAAGATCCCGACCTCCTCGCCCTGGTTCTTCTTCAGCACCGGACGGATGTTGATGCTGTTCTGGAGCGCTATGCTCGCCCCCTCGCTCGGCGTGCGCGTCGTGTTGTTGAAATTGTTGCTCCCGCCGGAGACGGACTGGCCGGCGATATAAGCGGCGTCGTCGACCAGCGAGAGCAGCAGTGCGCTACCGAAGCGCGCCCAGAAGAAGGTGTCCACGGATCCGGCGAGGCCTGCGCGGCCAAGGGCGTCCGACCCCGGCGAAGCCAGGTCGATGCGCACGCCCTGCGGCGTGACGGCGCGCGTCCACAGCACAAACAGGCGGTTCTGCCCTTGCTGGATGCCACCATGATATTCGCCGAGGACTTTGGTGCCCTTCTCCATCAGCACGACGCGGCCATTCTCCGAATAGACGTCGCGCGGGATCAGGCACGACGTGTAACCGGGCTGCGCCGAATTCATGGCGGTCTGAAGAATGCAGGGGATCAGCGTGCCGGCGGTGACGAGATAGTTGCGATTGGGCAGCATCGAGGCGCGTGCCTCGCCAACGGTCGAACTCTGACGAAGCGCATCAAGCGCATTGGGCGCGCTGCGGACGGCCGGGTCGGTCGTGCCATCGCCAGCTGTGCCCGCATTGCCGGTTCCGAAGCCAGCACCGTTAGAACCTCCCGGAGCCTGCAGCGAGTCGCGGCCGCCATAGGCGATCAATGTTGAACGACGTGCCTGATCGGCCAGATTCTGGCGCGTGTTCTGCGGTGCCGCGGCTGGCTGCGCTCCGGGTTGTATTGCCGGTACGATCTGTCCGTCAGGGCCAACGGTCGGCGGAGGATTGAGGACAGGCGCGTTGGGATCGGCGCTCACGGCGCCGAGCGGCTTGGGTTTCGCTGCGACAGCATCATAGGCGACCGTTTCGCGCGCCGCGAGATCCGGCCGTTTGGACATCGCCTCGGGCTTCCCCATCAAACTCGAGCCGGTCTTGCTCGGTCCCGAGTTCACCCACAAAATGCCGAGCACCATCGCCGTCCCGGCGAAAATCAGGGCTGTATTCCGCTTTGCCGGTGTCATCCCCCCGATCGGGTCGATGCCGCGCTCGCGGATGATTTCGTCGCGTTCAGGTGTTGGATCGCCCTGCGGGCGGCGAGGGGCCTCGGCCGAAGTCTCGTCCATCGCACTCACTCCTTCGGGTCTTGTATGGTGCGCTCGACATGCGGCGATGCGGTGTTGGTGCCGTGATCGACGCCGTAAGGTGTCGGCGCGAGATTATAGATGCACAGCACCTCCCGGTTCCGGCGCAGGCGCAGTTGAGCCGCCACGGCGTGGACGACCACGAACTCGTCGCGGACATCGAACGGGACCAAGGACTCCGAGCCGTCCGGTCGCACCAGATAGATCGCCGGGATTTCATGGTTGCCGGGGAAGCGCAGAACCGTGAACTGGCCATTGTCGGAGATCTCCGACGGCTGAAGGTCACTCGCACCCTGGACCTTGTAGTTCAGGTTGCGCGGCCCATCGATGACGCCGTGGTCGAGGGCTCCCCGAACGGCACTCGCCTGCAGCGCGGCGACGCGCTGCGCCTCCTGGGTGGCGCGCATGCGCGCGGCACGATCGGCCTCATCGCGCGGGTAGCGAAACCGAACCTGGAAGAATGTGTCGCGGCTCCCGCTACCGATCGGTCCCCGGCGTGCGGTCAGTTCGAAGGCGTAGTTGCGCAGCTCGCCCCCACGATTGGTCGTGACGATGAGGTTGGTCGGTCCCGCCCGCTCGCGGGGCTTCAGGAACAGGATGTGACCGGCAACCGCCACTTCCCATGAGACGGTGTCGCCGAGCGCAACATGTTCGATCGTCTCATCCGCGCCGAGCACCACCTGGGTCGCCGTCCGAAATGTGCCGACGATCCGGTAGACCTGCGTCTCCTGATATTCCACGAACTTCACGCGCGGATCCGCCGGCCCACCGCGCGGGGTGTCCTCCGCAAAGGCGGGTGTCGCTATGATGGCGAGAAGACTCGCTATGGAGAGAAAGCGCTTCACCGCACCACCTCGGGGTCCGCGCGGTAATTCTCGACCTGGAATCCCAACGGGTTGCGATAGCGGTCGCCCTCCGCCATCGGTGCATTCGTGTACCGGAAGGTGACGGTAGCGATCCAGTCGCTGTTCTGCGTATCGGTGTCGGTCTGCACCGTCCGCGTGAAGCGGACGTTGGCCACACGGTCGTTGATGAAGGCAATATTGCGCACTCGGGCCTGGACGACCGCACCCTTGCCCCC
>CAZEBI010000198.1:0-3885 GCA_964510355.1 uncultured Nitrospina sp.
GAAATGATCACTATCGTTCCCTTGATCGTTTTGATTTTCTGGATCGGTTTATATCCCAAACCATTCATGAAAACGTTTGAGGCATCGGTCACACATTTAGTATCCAAAGTAAACCCGGATAACTTTAAGCCCAAGCAGGAACACCATAAAGAAAGCCCCGGTCATGGGGAGCACGCTCAACTCATCACCCCAACTGAACTGGCAAGTTTAAAGCATACGCTGCAAATGCCCGCTTCGATTAAGGAATAAACGTGGAACCCATTCTCGCACCTGAATCTATTGACCTGATTGCCCTGGCACCTGTGCTCGTGCTCAGCGTTTTCGCCATGCTGGTGCTGGTGCTCGACCTTTTCTGGGGCGGACGCAACAAAACCCTGCTGGTATTTGTCAGCCTGGTCGGTCTGCTGATGACGGCTCTGAGCGCGTTTGCCAAACACCCTATCCCGGCCTATTCGTTCAATGACAGCTATATCGTTGATCACCTGTCGCTGTTTTTCATATGCATCTTCACCATCAGTTCCGCGCTAGCGATCCTTTTATCGGTGGAATACAACGAGCGAGAAAACATACGCGCCGGGGAATATTATGCCCTCATCTTGTTCTGCACCGTTGGCATGATCCTTCTGGCGTCAGCCACCGACATGATCATGGTTTTTCTGGGCATCGAAATTGTCTCGATCTGCCTGTACGTCTTGGCAGGAATACGCCGGGACAACCACAGGTCCAACGAAGCGGCCTTAAAATATTTTCTGCTTGGCGCATTCGCCACAGGGTTTCTGCTGTACGGAATGACTCTGGTTTATGGCTCGACCGGCAATACAAACTTGTTTAAAATTGCAGAAGTTGTGCAGGACGCTCCACCCAATCCTTTGCTCCTTATGGGGCTGGTGCTTCTTATCATTGGGTTCGGGTTCAAAGTTGCCGCAGTGCCCTTTCATATGTGGGCTCCCGATGTTTATCAGGGTGCGCCGACTCCCGTTACCGCTTTCATGGCAGTCGGCCCCAAGGCCGCCGCATTTGCCGCATTTTTTCGCGTATTCGCTGAAACCTTCCCGGCGATGGCACCCTCATGGGAACTGCTCCTGAGCATCCTGGCTGTACTCAGTATGTTCTTCGGAAACCTCGGTGCCATCATGCAGACCAATATCAAGCGCATGCTGGCTTTTTCCAGTATCTCGCATGCGGGGTTCATCCTGTTGGCCGTCATATCCAAAAGTTCTCTCGGCAGTTCGAGCATGCTGTTTTATATGCTGACCTATGCCTTCACCACCTTCGGTGTATTCGGCATCATCATCCTGCTCGGTCGCAAAGGCGAAGAAAATCTGGAGATCAGCAATTATTCAGGACTGGCTTACAAACATCCGATTCTCGCCTTGAGCATGACCATCTTTCTCTTATCTTTGGCCGGAATGCCACCGTTTGCCGGGTTTGTTGCCAAGTTCTATATCTTCAGCGCCGCGATTCAGGAAGGCTTCATCACCCTTGTCATCATCGCCGTACTCAACAGCGCTATATCCCTTTACTACTACCTGAAGGTCGTCGTCTTCATGTACATGAAGGAACCTCAAGGCGAATTCAGAATCGCCATGACCCCGATGACCCTGTTCGTCATATTCATAGGGGTGCTCGGCACAATCAACCTCGGCATCTTCCCCGGTTCCATAATCGCCCTAGCCTCCCACTAGCACTGGGCGTGCGGCCAGCTTTGCAATAGCTTTTTCCTGCTAACAACAACTATCCCGGCTCAATCAAGCCCTTGCTTCGTTCCCTCCCACGGAGACCTTTGCGTAAGTCGTCATTGCGAGCGAAGCGAAGCAATCCAGCGATACCCCTGCGGGGCATGAAGACAAATGAGGAAACATCACAAACTCTGGATCGCCACGCCGCTTTGCGGCTCGCGATGACGATCTTGTGAGGGTTTGCTTTGTAACGCTGGGCTCAAAGTGCAACAGCTTTCCCCGGCAGACAACCGTTCTTCTCGGCTCAACAAAATTATTGCTATCTGCCTCCTGCGCTAAGGGGTATAATCGTCTTTTTAAATATAAATGAGGTCGATTGACGCTATGAAGATGCATCATTTGGATAAGGAGAAGGTCGAGACGATCATGCAGAGGGTTAAGGAAGTGATCGACTCGGGGCAATATCCGCCGGACAAAATAGAAGAAATTTTTAAGCTCTCGGAAGTGGACGGCGAAAAATTTCTGGAATGTAAGAACCACCCTATCCAAAAAGAAAAGGTGAATTTTGAATTCGACCCTGACAAGGGTGTGCGGTTCTTCGACCCGTTCAACTTTTTCACCCGGGGAATCTATAAGGACATGGACGGCTTAACCGTGTGGACAGCGGACAACCTTAAAGAACCCTGGGAATATGACAAAGAAAAAGAAAACCCCGCGCTGTAAGGGACCGCAAATAAAAAAAAACCCCGCGCCTTTTGGCACGGGGAATTTTTGTTGCAATACTTTTCTCTTTAGCTTTTCTCTTTAGCTTTTTCCTGATCTTTATTGAAATCGTAAGAACCTGTTCTTGGGAGCGAGGCGGTAAAACTGTCTGCCTTATCTTTCATGGCTTTATCTTTGGCTTCGCCTTCCTCCTCGGCTTTTTTGCGAATCGCCGCCTCTTTTTCTTCATCCGTCATGTCTTCTTCGGCCTTCTCAGCTTCGCCTTCTGCAATCGCACCTTGTTCGCCTTCTTCAACTTGCGGATTTTCTTCATCCCCTTCCTGCGCTTCTTTCATGGAAGTTTTGAAGTTTTTGATACTGCGACCAAAAGCACTGCCGATTTCGGGAAGTTTTCCCGCCCCGAAAATAATCATAATGATGACCAAAATAATCATCAATTCAGGAAAACCAATTCCCATCATAATTCATACCCTCCCAGTATTTGATAACAGGCCCAAAATCAGACCCCAGCAATAACCTAAATAAAGTGCAAATTGATTGAATACGCTCAGTTTATCTCTTTTACAAAAGCAATTACAAGGAGAAAGACTTGCAATCGAATAAAAATACGGAGGTTCACGCATCCCGAAGGGATTTTATCGCTTTTTTATAATCTTTTGCATTAAAAATTGCCGAACCCGCGACCAGTACACCCGCCCCTGCATTTTTAATTTCCCCGGCATTTTCGGAGTTGATTCCGCCATCGACTTCCAGCGCAATCGGGTGCTCATAATGAGACATGATTTCACTCAGGTTCTGAATCTTATCATGCAGGGATGGAATAAATTTTTGCCCACCGAACCCTGGGTTGACCGACATCAGCAAAACCAGGTCGATCTCGTGCAAAATTTCTTCCAGCGAAGAAAGAGGTGTAGCTGGGTTTAGCACAACGCCTGCCACCACATCATGTTCCTTGATCAATTGAATAGTGCGGTTCAAATGCGGACAAGCTTCAACATGCACGGTAATGATATCCGAACCGGCGGCTATGAATTCGCCAATATAATTGTCGGCGTTTTCGATCATCAAATGCACATCCAGCGGCAGGTCTGTCACTTTTCGGATAGACTTCACCACCGCCGGACCAATGGTGATGTTGGGAACAAAATGACCATCCATAACATCCACATGAATCCAGTCTGCGCCCGCCTGTTCTACCGCCTTGACCTCATCTCCCAGCCGGGAAAAATCCGCAGCGAGGATAGAGGGCGCGATGATGACCCCGTCTTTCTTCTGCGCCATGGACATCCTCCATACATAAAGTAAATCGACCCGAAGCATAACATATGCTGAAAATTCGTTCCATTTTTATAGCGAAGAACCACCGGTATTTTGCCCAGGCCTCTACCCAATATATGATAAGAGGTTTTTAAATCACCCCAGCCCCTATTTAAAAAGAGGGGTCCATTGAAGCTCCCCCTTCTACGAAGGGGGTTGGGGGGAT
>CAZEBI010000199.1:0-3881 GCA_964510355.1 uncultured Nitrospina sp.
GAAGCAATGCAGCGAAACTCTGGATCGCCACGCCGCTTTGCGGCTCGCCATGACGATCGTGAGAAACTTGCCGGGGTGCCACGCTTTTCAGTTTTATCGACCCATCGCCACCCGCCGCTGGCGGGTTAATAATATGTTTTTATTTTTGCCTGTTTTTTCAGGGTTTCGATATAGTCGCGGGTCGCTTGTGAAACTTTCTTTTGGCTGAGAAAGGTTTTAATTTTTTCTTTTTCTGCGGCAAAAGGGCGGGTCCCCACCGGTTTCCTGCCTGTGACTTTCAGCAGGTGAAATCCGTGCCCGGTGCGAAAAATGTCACTGACATCCCCCACCTTCATTTTAAAAGCCCTGTCACTGAAAGCCGGAAGCATTTGCTTTTTAGTGAAGAACCCCAAATCTCCTCCTTTGGAAGCCAAACTGTCCTGGGAAAACTTTATGGCCAGTGCCGCAAAATCGTCCCCCTTTTTGGCTTGCTCCTGAATGGACTCGAACTTTTTGAGGACTTCCTGCTCTCCTGCTTTTCCTTTCGAGGGATTGAATTTTAACAGGATGATGCTGGCGCGAACTTTTTCTGCGCGGGTGAATTTATTTTTATTTTTTTCGTAATAATCCTGGGTTTCGTTTTCAGAGACCTTGATTTTAGGTTCGATTTCTTTTTTGATGATCTGGTCCATATATAAATCGGTTTCAAGTTCCGCTTTATATTGGTCGAGGGTCAGCCCCTGGTCGGCGAGTTTATGCTCAAACACGGCATCCGAACGGAACTTGGCTTTCACTTTCTCAAGTTGTTTGTCCAGCATGCCCTTCGTTATATTGATCTTTAAATCTTTGGCTTTTAAAACCAGCAAGGTGCGCCCGATTTCGTCATCGATCAGTTTTTTTGCGGCGGACTTTTCCTGATCCGCATTGAGGGGCATGCCGCGTTTTTTGTATTGTTTCGCGTGTTTTTTTAATTCGCGGGAAATGGCATCGCTGTTGATATCCACGCCATTGACCCGGGCGACTACTTTGGGAAGTTTGATTTTCAGCTCATCGTGTTTATGACCGGTATGAGCCCATATTTTTGTGGGGCTGGCAGAAATACAGACAGCGCCCAACAGGATCAAATATAAGAAAGCGAATCGTGCCATAGGGGGTCCAACCTTTCTGTGCGATGTAACAAGTGAATCTTATGAGCATCTCTGGAAACTGCTTTTGGCCATGAGTGACCCTTATAGAATAAGGGTCTGCGAGTTGCCCGGAGCTGAATTATAGAATAAATAGAGACCCTTTTGAAGCTAATCATTCGACCTGTTGATGTCAATCGATTTGTTATTTTCGGAGAGTTGTCGGGCGAGGTCGCGAAACAGGAAGGCCGCACCCACCACGATACCGAGCAACACGGTTACTGCAACCCGGTATTTAAACGTCCCGGTCGAGTTCAAAGCCCAGACCACTATTCCCCAGAGCATAGGCCCTAAAATGGATGCCGCTTTGCCCGCGAGCCCATACAAGCCAAAAAACTCCCCGACTTTTTCAGGAGGGGACAGTTCTATAATAAAAGCCCGGCTGACCACCCAAACTCCGCCCATTCCTATCCCGGCGATGGGGCCGACCAGCCAGAACAGAGCCGTGCTCTGGCTTATGGCAGCCAGAGAGAGGGCGATGATCCAGAGCGCCAATACCAGCCAATAAGACCAGATGATGCCTTTGCGTTTGACCAGAATGCCGATGATCAGTGATCCGATCATTGCCCCAACGGTTGAAGAGATCAAAAAAGTTGTGATTTGGCTGTTGCTGAACCCGATCACTTTGCTGGCATACACCGACATGAAAGCGATGATGGTGTTCACCGCATCAAGGACCAGAAAATGAATCAGGATAAAGCGAAAGAGGAAACGGTATTGCCGGGCGCGCCGGAAAGTTTCTTTGAGTTTATCGAGTGCTTCTCTAATGCGGAACGCGGGAGTTGTCCGGGTTTTAGCATCTTTAACAAATAAGAAACAGGGGAGGGAGAAAAGTAATAGCAAACCGGCGGTGGGCAAAAAGGCCGAGGAGCGCCCGCCGGATTCCACAAAGGGTTTCACCAGCACAAGACCCAGGATGGAACCCAGATAACCGAGGGCCACGCCATATCCTGAAACAAGGCCGACATGGCTACCCTGTGCAACGGCGGGCAGCATGCCGTTATAAAAGACCAACGCCGATTGATAAGCATAGTTGGCCACCATGAACAACATCAATCCGGTCCACAGGTGGTCGGTGGTGCCGATCAATCCGGTTGCGATAATGCAAAGCAGGGTGAGCCCGGTAAGCGGAACCCGGCGTTTGCCGGTGGCATCTGAAAACGCGCCGAAAACAGGAACGCTCACTGCCACGGCCAGCATGGAAAGTGAAAGGGCCGTGCTGTATAAAATATCCTGGCCGCCATGGTCCACCGTAACCCACAAAGCGAAATACAGGGAGATCACGTTCATGGAAAAAATGGTGTTGGCGAAATCGTAAAGGCACCAGGAGAATGTCGCGAGTTTGTTGTGGGCGGGGTTCACTGGGGGGATAACGCAGTGCGGAATCCGTAAATCTCATTTTTTATATGGGGGAAGTTGCGTGCGCGTTTGACAACTTTTACGCCTTCAACGCTGTTGATCCAGGAACCGCCTCGGAGTACTTTCATTTTCAGTGGACCTAGTGGGCCTTCCGGGTTGATTTCAGGGCTGATGCGATAATAGTTTTTGTCATACCAGTCCAGGCACCATTCCCAGACATTTCCGGCGGTGTTGTACAAACCGAAAGGGCTGATGCCGGAATGGTAATAGTCCACCGGTGCGGTGTAAGGGTAGTTGTCATTTTCCCCAAAAATATTGAGGAAGAAAAAGTTGAAGCCCTTGTCGAACTTTCTTCCCCAAGGCCACAGGCGGCCATCGTTGCCCCGTGCCGCCTTTTCCCATTCCGCTTCTGTCGGCAGTCGGCGGCCTTTCCATTTGGCGTATGCCATGGCATCGTGCCAGCTCACTCCGACTACCGGCTGATCCGGCTCATTGAAGCGGGAATCTTTCCAGAACTTCGGGGGGGCGTATCCTGTGGCCTGCATGAATAATGCATAGTTCTTATTGCTCACTTCATATTTGTCGATGAAATAGCTGGGAGTGAAAACAAAATGCATGGGTTTTTCATCCTCTTTGCCTGAGGAAGTGCCCATCTGGAAATATCCCTGGGGGATATGGATCATCCCTGGAGGAGGCTTAGATTGAGCTTGTGCAGGAGAATGCAGGGTTGCTAGAAAAAGGAGGCCAGCAAGCAGGCAGATGTTTCGAAAGATCATGACAAATCAAAAAAACCGATATGAGTGACCAGGTCGCGTTTGGTTTCTGGCGCTAGATTCCCGGAGGCCTCAATATTTTCTATGTTGATCCACTGGTAATGCCCATTCCAGCAATTGAGGCTCAATATGGTATTGCCGTACCAGTCCATACTGCTGTTCAGGAAAATCGGCCCCTGACATTTCTGGCACTGACCGTGGATCTCCATATTGTTTTGTGATTTACGCATCTGCTGTTCCAATCGTTAGTTAACTTCCTATTTAGATTAGATGACAAAGAGGCTTGACCTGCAAGTAATTTTTAAAATGAGGCAAAGTTTAGAACGCCCAACCCCATTGAAATGTCAAGAGTTTTCGCTCTCATGAGGGGGGGGGAGAACCTGTATCAAGCCGAGGCAACTCTTTGTTAGTTTGACGGGCTATTGCAATTTGGGTTCAGCGTCACGCTGGCGCCTAGGGGTGGGGATAGCCGGTTTTTTCGAGTAGGATTTTCAGCTCATCAACAGGGAGTCCGATAATATTGGATCGTGAGCCGGAAAATTTACGGATCATAAAACTGCCTTGTCCCTGAATGGCGTAGGCTCCG
>CAZEBI010000200.1:0-3845 GCA_964510355.1 uncultured Nitrospina sp.
CCAAAAGTGCATTATCCACACTTTTCGATGTGTCCACAATTTCGGGGGAAGATCAGGTTGCTTTACTCCCCCTTCTACGAAGGGGGTCGGGGGGATTTGCCTTTTTCAATCATTTTCCAAAAGCACTGGACATATGGTGTCAAATTTGACACCATATGCTCATGAACCTGATTACAAGACCTATCTCATGGATCAAGGCGGCCGAAAAATTTCCACAGGGAGCAAAACAGCAAGTTTGGGAAGCTCTCACCGTTGCCGCCGATGGACGCAAGACTGATAGCGCGAAACCAATGAAAGGTCTTGGCTCGGGTGTTTTTGAAATCGCTTTGCAATACAGGTCGGACGCTTGGCGCGTAATTTACGCCGTGCAGATTGGCGAGGATATCTGGGTGATTCATGCTTTCCAAAAAAAATCCAAAACCGGAATCAAGACTCCCATACAGGAAGTCAACCTGATCAAACAAAGGATCAAAGCCGTAAAGGAGCTATTAAAATGACACCCAAAGAAAAAATAGAACTAGTGCGCGGAAGCGGCAACGTATTCCGCGATTTTGACGAAGCAAATGCCGATGTCCAGCAACTCAAAGCCCTGCTGGCCTCCGAGATCATCGGCATTCTCGATGACCGCAAACTTTCCACCCGCAAAGCAGAAAAAGAAACAGGCGTACCGCACGCAGATTTTGTCCGCATCCGCAAACCCGAGTTAAAACGGTTCACCGTAGACCGCCTGATCGGCATTCTAAACAAACTCAATAAACGGGTGGATGTGAAGGTGCAAGTTCGAGCCATGCCGAGGAGAGCGGGGAGTAATGCTCATGCTCTACCTGGGCGGGTGTAGCTAAGAGTGAACTCTAAACTAGGAGACCCTATGGATACTGAAGAAAGAGACAATCAAATTTTCGAACGACAAAAAGAACTTATAACTCATGTTATGGGTCAGGCAATGGTATATACCAATTTAATTATAGTTGGTGGCTATGCGAGCTTTTTTGGCCTGTGGAGTTTAACCAGAGAACATTTGTCAAAGGAGCATATGTTTTAGTCAGCAACCTTTATAATCCTGTCCGTGTTCTCTTTCATCCTATTTGAAATTTATAAGATGTATGTCAACGGGAAAATATTCATGTCGCTCAGCCAAACCGTTGACGACCCAATCCAATACCCTCAAAAGATACTGGAGCATAAAGAAAAAACCGCCATAATTGCCAGAAAATTAGGAAAAATTTGGCTGGTTATCCTTCCATTTGCCGTAAGCACAGGGGTAATTGCAGGAGCGATACTGTTTTACGCTTTCACAAGTGGGTTGTATAGACACTATACTGGAGGTTGACCCGTTAATCTTATTCCACAGGGATATCCTTCACTACGTTCAGAATGACAAGACAACCCCAAAGAATCGTAACTGTAAGGAGCGTGGCGATCCATGCATAAAAACACCTTCTGGATTGCCACGTCGGCAAAGCCTCCTCGCAAAGACGTTTTAAATAAAACCCCTGGAGGTCAATCACCCCGGCCCTCTTTAAAAAGAGGGAGCAAAGCAAATCCCCCCGACCCCTGTGGTATTTCTTCCGTTGTCTTCATGCTCGGAAAGGGTGCTTCGTGGAAGGGGGAGCAAGGCAACCCCCTCGGTCCCCCTTGACAGGGGGAAGTCATTAAAGTATTGCGCTTGATGGCATTGCTTGCCGGACGAGCAATGCAAAGCCGGCCCCGCGCCTAGCGGTTAGACCATGCCTATTGTGGGTTGTTGTAGTTGTTGGCGTTGTTCTTTGGTGACTTCTAACTGGGGGAGGTGGTTGGAGCCGTATTTGTCGATGTAGAGGAAGATGTATTCGCGGACGCAGGTGCGTAGGTCCCATTTGGTGTTGTGTTTGCGTTCGAACTCGTCGAACACATCTATGGCTTGCTGGATACTGAGCCCCTTTTCGGTGGTGAAATAATAGTCGAGTGCCAGATCCCAGTCCGGGTTTTTGTAATAATTGACACCGTATTTTTCCGGCTCGAAGGCTATGGGACTGTATTTCCCTAGGACGAAGGTCATGAAGCCTAGCGAATGGATGTGGGCGGAATTTTTTTCGACGAAGGCTTTGCTGTCGTCGGCTTCTTTTTCGGTTTCACCGGGGAAGCCGAAAAAACCCATCAAGTGATTCCAGATTCCTGCTTCAGACGACATACGCAAATTGGTTTCGATGGCATCGAGGTTTGTGGCTTTGTCCATGAGTTGCAGGACTCGTTGGTTGCCAGACTCATAGCCAAAGTGTAAATATTTGCATCCTGATTTTGCCACATCCTGCCAGACTTTTTCATCGAGCAGGGACTCTTCAAAGCGCATATGTGTGGTCCAGGCGATATCGAGTTTATCGTCGATCAGTTTGCGTGAAAGTTTTTGGAACAGTGCAGGGGGGTAGGATTCATCGGTGAAATGGAAAAACCGGGTGCTGTATTTTTCTTTGAGGATTTTTATTTCTTCGATGATCTGGTCGACCTGTTTGGTGCGAAAGCCTTCGACATATCCTTGAAAATGATCGCAGAACGTGCACCGCCCCCAATAACACCCGCGTGTTGCGAGATACGGCAAGATGAGATGCGGCACAAAATATTTTTCCAGCGGCAGTCAAAATCAGGAGGTGGCAGGTCGGCCAGGTTTTCGGAGCAGACTTCCTTGTTGGTGTGAACACCTGATTCATCTTTGTAGATGAGGTTGGGCAGTTTTGCCAGGTCACCACCGCTTTTGATCGTTTCGGTCAATTGCAGATAAGCCGATTCGCCTTCATACACTACGGCGCTGTCGAACCATTGCCACAGCCCGGTCATTTCCGGCAGGGTATCGCGAATGCGGGTGATGATGTTGCCGCCTAAAGTAATATGTGTCGCGGGAAACTCTTCCTTGATCATTTTGCAGAAGGTGAAGGTGGCGATGAGTTGCTTTTGTTGCACCACCGAAATGCCGATCATTACGGGATGGTCGCGCTCCATCACCGGGCGAATCAACATGCGGTACACGTCACGATAGATATTGATCTGGTCGTCATCGACCGCCTCTAGAATTTCTGATGACATGAACGGTTTATAAACGATATCGGTTTCGATGGGTGGGAAACAGATTTGCGCCGGATAATACGCCAGCGAGATCAATGACATGGTTTGGTGCAGACAGTTTGTCGCCCATTCGAGTTGTTCGATATCGTAGAAGGCATCGCTACGTAAAATTTCTTTGGCTTTTTCGACATCGGTGGAAAACTGTTGAAAGAGTTCCGGGGTGCAATTGAGGAGTTGTTCTGTCAGCGCCTGTTCTTCTTCATCCAGCGTGCGTGTTTTTTGTTCGTGCTGGAGATGCCCCAACTCGTTGGCAATACGTTGCGCAACGTGTTGCAGAAACCGTTCACTGAAAAACAGGTCGTACATCTCGACGTTGACATCGAGTTGCGCCACGTCATGCCCCGCCGGACGCAGAACCGCCGCCAGAGAAGGCAGGCTCAGATAAGGCTCGGAAGGCAACCAGTCCGGGGGGAATATTAATAATGATTTCATGTTATTGACTTAAGCCCGACAAAGGACTTGCTCCTCTTCTTCTGCCGGCGGCTGTTTGCCACTCAGCGCCCCTTTGCCAAACTTATCGAGGTAGAGTAAAAAATGTTCGCGTGGAAGAGTTCCCCATAACTCCAGCGATGAGAACAACTCTTCCGCCATTTTGATGCATTTTGCATTCATTTCCCCGGCCTCTTCCCGGGACATGCCTTCTTTCGCGACAAAATCCAGGTTCATGGCAATATTTCGTTGAGGGTCTTCGATGATGCGTTCGATGGAAAACTTTTCCGGGTACTGGTAACAACTGGAATCCCGATTCA
>CAZEBI010000201.1:0-3817 GCA_964510355.1 uncultured Nitrospina sp.
TTTAAGCTTGAGTTGGATAATGCTAGTCAGGCGCCGATCTTTTCTTCAACTTATTTTTTGGATGAGCTTTTGCGGGAAAAGGAAGATGCTAAGTTGGAATCTTCCAATAGCGATATGCTGATTGCTATCAATCAGGCCATTCCAGATTTCACCACCCGGCTGAAGAAACGTTATAAGGAAGCAAAAAGAATTGGTAAAGAAGTGCTGGTGAACACACCGGGAGTGAAGGTGCAGGAAGGAAAAATGAAGCCCAACGAGCCTTGTCCCTGCGGGTCAGGCAAAAAATATAAAAAATGTTGTGCGTTAAAAATAAACTGATGCGCACATTATAATTTTATGGAATTGAATCATGGCAAATGAACGGAAAGTTAAAAAAGTACAGGCCCGGCATATTCTCGTGGGTTCGAAAGAACTTGCCGATGAATTGAAGGCCAAGGTTGACGCGGGAGAGGAGTTCACCAAACTGGCGGAGGAACATAGCGAATGTCCCTCCAAAAAACGGGGTGGCGATTTAGGCTGGTTTGGCAAGGGGGCTATGGTCCGGCCCTTTGAGGTTGCCGCGTTTACCGCCCAGGAGGGAGATGTTGTTGGGCCGGTAAAAACAGAATTTGGCTGGCACTTGATTTATGTTTACGAGATTCAGGAGGATGTTGACCCGGATGCAGGCCCTCCGACAGGTGATGAGGATGCCGATGAAGATACCTTAAGGTTGGTAGCGGAAAACTATGCGCATGAGTTCATGATGCTGGGTTACACCAGCAAAAAAGTCTTGAGCCTTTTCACCAGCCCGCATTTTAAATCAGCCAATACGGTGTATAACATTCTGGGGGCGGATGCGATCAATGGAGTGATTGCCCAGGTTTTTGGACAGAAATTTGAGCCGTCGGCTTCCAAAGGAGAGGACCCGAAGAAGATAGATTGATTACAGGTTTTAATAATGGGCCTCTTTTTGATCTTAAGGACCCTTATGAGACAAGCGGCTACGAGTTGTCCTTTAAAAAAAATAAAGCGAGGCTCCCTGATGAACAGGGGCCTCGCTTTTTTTTGCCTAAAATCTATCTGCTACAGCGTAACGCTGTAAACACTGACAATATTGGAAGTGTTGCGCAATTCTCTTAAAGCTTCTGTTGTGGGGGGTGAGTCGATATTGATGATGGCGATGGCCTTGCCTTCCTCTTCTTGTCGACCCAGATGAAACCCCGCGATATTTAAGCTGTTTTTCCCGAGAATATTTCCCAAATTCCCGATCACACCGGGGACATCCATGTTTTGCAGTACAAGCATATGTTCAGAGAGAACCGCTTCCATTTTAAAGTCGTCAAACTGCACGATTCTGGAATCGCCTTTGCCAAAAATACTCCCTGTTACTTTTCTACTGCCTTTTTGAGTCGTGACCTGCACTTGCACCGTGCTGGTGTATTCATGCACTTCACTGCTCGTGGACTCTTGCACTTCAATTCCGCGCTCTTTTGCGATGAAGGGAGCGTTCACCATATTGATTTCATCAATGGAACGGTTGAAGAGTCCTTTTAAAATGGCATTGGTCACCGGCTTCACCTGCATGTTAGCCACTTCACCATTGTATTGAATTTCAATGCGTGTCACCGGGCCATCGGTCAGTTGAGAGATAAGCTGACCGAGGTCTTCCCCCAATGTGAGATAGGGTTGGATTTTAGCCAGCGTTTCGGCATCAATAGAAGGAACATTGACGGCATTACGAACATTGCCATATTTGAGAAAGTCGATGATTTGATCGCACATTGAGGTGGCCACTTTTTCCTGCGCCTCTCCCGTAGATGCGCCCAGATGCGGGGTGCAGATAATTTGGGGCACTTGCAATAGTGGGCTGTCAAGATCCAGCGGTTCTTTGTGGTAAACATCCAGCGCGGCTCCGGCGACTTTTTTCGACTCGATGGCGGCAATCAGTGCGGCATCATCTATCAACGATCCGCGAGCGCAGTTGACAATGCGAATGCCGGGTTTCATTTGATCGAACTGCTCTTTTCCCAATAACGGCTTGCCATCGGCCAGTCCTGGAGTGTGCAGGCTCAGAAAGTCAGAGCGTTCCAGCAGGTCTTTCATTTCTACCAGCTCCACGCCCAAAAGCTCAGCTCTTTCCTGTGTGACGTAAGGATCAAATGCCAATATTTTCATCTTAAAACCACGAGCCCGTTCCGCGACATTAGAACCGATGCGGCCCAACCCGATAATGCCCAGGGTTTTCTCAAAAAGCTCTACTCCCATGAATTCTTTGGGAGCCCATTTTCGATTTTTAAGAGCGTAGCTGGCTTGTGGAATATTGCGGGACATGGACAGCAACAAGGCCATGGTATGCTCGGCAGTGGTGATCATATTGCCTTCCGGCGCATTCATGACAATGATGCCCTTTGTGCCCGCTGCGGCTAAATCTATATTGTCCACGCCAACGCCGGCGCGTCCGATCACTTTCAGGTTATCAGCGGCCTGAATAATTTCAGCGACGACTTTGGTGGCACTTCGGACAATTAAACCATCGTAGTCGGAAATGATTTCAATCAACTCCTCCTTGGACAGGCCGGTTTTAACATCAACCTCGATCCCGGATTCTTTTTTTAGAATGTCAACTCCCACAGAGGAGAGGTTGTCAGAAACAAGAACTTTCATTTGTTAACTCCAAAATGTGATGGTCGGTCAACCCGGCGCATTGCCGGGTCGCCGGTCAATAAGCTTCTAATAGTATTTCCTGGGCGGCGGCTACGCCTTGTCCCAACTGGATTTTTGCGCCGAATTTTTTCAAAGCCATCTCCAGAGCCGAAATCGCTATGATGATGTCAAAGGTATCGACATAACCCAGATGAGCAATTCGCACTACCTTCCCTTTCCATTGGTCTTGTCCGCCCGCCAGAGTCACACCGAAGTCATCACGCAGGCTTTTGACCAGTTTTCCGCCATCTACGCCGTCCGGGATAAATACTCCCGTTGCGCTTCCGGCAGGGCAGTCTGGTGCAACCATAGGTAAACCCATGGCGGTGACAGCGGCGCGGGTAGCTCGGGCTAAACGGTCGTGGCGTTTGAAAACATTGTCCAGACCTTCTTCCTTGAGATCCCGCAGTACGGCCCGGAGCCCGGTAACCAGAGAAACGGCAGGGGTGTAGGCGGAAGTTTGATTAGCCAGGTTTTTGCGTTCCTTTTTAAAGTCGAAATAAAATTTTGGGATGGTCGATTGGTCGGCGAACTTCCAGGCCTTTTCGCTAAGACCGACAAGCGCCAGACCAGGAGGAAGCATCAAGGATTTTTGCGACCCGGTCACCAGGGCATCGATTCCCCATTCATCCATCGGCAGGTCAACGACTCCAACGCCGGTGATCCCGTCGACGATCAGTAAAATATCGTCCCGGTCCCGGGTCAGTTTTGACAAGGCTTCAATGGGGTGGGCGGCGGTTGTGGATGTTTCGCTGGCCTGAACCATGATGGCCTTTATATCTTTATCCTTATCGAGAATGGATGCAATTTCTTTAGAGTCGGCGGCTTTACCCCATTCCACATTATGCCAGACGACATTGAGGCCAAAGGTCTCGGAAATTTTTCCCCAGCGTTCTCCGAATTTTCCTCCGTTGATGACCAGCACTTTATCCCCGGATGAAAACAGGTTGATCACACAACCTTCCATAGCTCCCGTTCCGGTAGAAGCAAGAATGAGGACATCCTGCTTGGTTTGAAAAAGATATTGGGCACCTTCTGCGGCTTCACCGAAGATCTTGCTGAACTGAGGAGTACGGTGATGTTGCATGGGACGAGCCATTTCCAGAGAGACATGTTCTGGGACGGGGGTAGGACC
>CAZEBI010000202.1:0-3775 GCA_964510355.1 uncultured Nitrospina sp.
AGATAGTCGCCGATGTACAGCCGCGGCAGCATCGATTGCGACGGGATGCTGAACGGCGCGAAGACGAAGCTGCGGAACACGAACACGATCACCGCGAGCTTGAGCAGGAAGACGAGCGTCGCGCGCGTTTCGGATTTGCGGGCGGGGGAGGTGGGGTCGGCCATGCGCGCGGTTTGGTGCGGCTCCGGTGTCGCGTCAAGCTGGCGGTTGTAACCGCGCGGCGCTAGGGCAATCTAAGGCGGACCCTCCCCCCGCCCCCATTGACCAAAGAGGTGCCCTAATGCCTGCCGACTGGACCGCGATCGAAGCCTTGCCCGCGCCGCGCCTGGAAACCCTGTTCGCCGAAGACCCTAACCGGCTGGCGGCCTTCAGCGTCGATGTGGCTGGCCTGCATTTCGACTGGTCGAAGACGCATTTGACGGCGCAAGCGGTGGCCGCGTTCGAGGCGCTGGCCAAGGCGCAGGACCTGGCGGGCAAGCGCGAGGCGCTGTTCGCGGGCGAGATCATCAACACCACCGAAGGCCGCGCCGTCACCCATGTCGCCGAGCGTGGCGAAGGCAGTGTCGACGATGTCGCCCAGGCCCGGGTGCTGCACGCGCGCATGCGCGCGTTGATCGACGCGATCGAGGGCGAGGCGCTCGGGCCGATTCGCCATGTGCTGCACGTGGGCATCGGCGGATCGGCACTTGGGCCCGATCTGCTGATCGACGCGCTGGGGCGCGAAGACAGCCGCTACGACGTCGCGATCGTCTCCAACATCGACGGTGCGGCACTGGAAGAGGTGTTCAAGAAGTTCGATCCGACCGCCACGTTGCTGGTGATCGCGTCGAAGACCTTCACCACCAAGGAAACGCTGACCAACGCCGAATCGGTGCTGCAGTGGATGGGCGAAGGCGGGGTGGATGACGTTTATGGCCGCGTCGTTGCGCTGACCGCCGACCCCGACAAGGCGGTCGAATGGGGCGTCGATGAAACGCGCGTGCTGCCCTTCGCCGAGTCGGTTGGCGGGCGCTATTCCCTGTGGTCGTCGATCGGCTTCCCGGCGGCGCTGGCGCTCGGATGGGACAATTTCCAGGACATGCTCGACGGTGCGGGCGAAATGGACCGCCATTTCCGCCAGACGTCGCTCAGCCAGAATGCGCCGGCTTTGGCAGCGTTTGCCGATCTCTATTACACGCAGGTCCGCCACGCCGAGACGCGCGCGACCTTCGCCTATGACGAGCGGTTGCGGTTGCTGCCGTCCTATCTCCAGCAGCTGGAAATGGAATCGAACGGCAAGGGCGTGACGATCGACGGCAAGCCGCTCGGCCGACCGAGCGCGGCGATCACCTGGGGCGGGGTCGGCACCGATGCGCAGCATGCCGTGTTCCAGTTGCTGCATCAGGGCACGCATCTGGTGCCGGTCGAATTCGTCGCGGTGATCGAGCCGGGCGATACGCTGGCCGAGGAACATCACCGCCAATTGCTGCTCAATGCCTTTGCGCAAGGGGCGGCGCTGATGAAGGGGCGGCCCAATGACGATCTCGCGCGCAGCTATTCGGGCGATCGGCCAAGCTCGACGATCCTGCTCGAAGTGCTCGACGCGCGCACGCTCGGCGCGCTGATCGCGTTTTACGAGCAGCGCGTGTTCGTGAATGGCGTGCTGCTCGGCATCAATCCGTTCGACCAGTTCGGCGTCGAGTTGGGCAAGGAAATGGCCAAGGCGGCCGATGCGGGCGGGCAAGAGTTCGACGTGTCGACCACCGACCTGATCAAGCGCGCGTTCGGCTGATGTTGCTGGCGGCGCTGGCGTTGATGACCCAATCGGTGGTGGAGATGCGTCATCACCACCGATTGCTTGTCATCGCCGCGCCCGCCGAAACCGATCGGCAAGCGCAGCAGCAGATCGCTGCGCTTGCTGCAAGCCAGGAACCGCTCGCCGCGCGCGACGTCGTGATCGTCACGGTCATGGCGGATCGCGTGGCGGGCGTGCGCGATTCCGCGGCGGCGTTGCGCCAGCTTTGGTCGCTACCGCGTGATCGTTTCACGGTCCTGTTGATCGGCAAGGACGGGCATGTAGCCCTGCGCCAGACCGATCCGATTACCCCCGCAACCCTGATCGCCGCGATCGACGCGATGCCGATGCGGCGCGCGGGCTTGCGCTGAATTTCCTTAACGGAGCTTTCAATGACCACCGCTTCTTATGATTACGACCTCTTCGTCATCGGTGCCGGCTCCGGCGGCACGCGTGCGTCGCGCGTTGCGGCGGCGCATGGTGCGAAGGTGGCGGTGGCCGAGGAATATCGCGTCGGCGGCACCTGCGTTATCCGCGGTTGCGTGCCCAAGAAGCTGCTCGTCTACGGCGCGCATTTCGCCGAGGATCTGAAGGACGCCAAGCGCTTCGGCTGGGACGTGCCCGACAATCTCGGCTTCGACTGGGTCCGCCTTCGCGACAACGTCATGGAAGAAGTCAGCCGCATCAACGGTGCCTATACCGCCACGCTCAACAACAATGGCGTCGACATCATCCTCGATCGCGCGGAGGTGACCGGGCCGCACAGCGTGCGGCTGGGCGACGGGCGCGAGGTGACCGCGAAATACATTCTGATCGCGGTCGGCGCGACGCCGGTGGTGCCGGAATGCCCGGGGCACGAACATGGCATCACCTCGAACGAAGTGTTCCATCTCGACGCCGTGCCCAAGCGCATCCTGATCGCGGGGGCGGGCTATATCGCCAATGAATTTGCCGGTATCTTCAACGAATTCGGCGCGAAGGTGACGCTGATCAACCGCAGCGATGTGATCCTGCGCGGTTATGACGAATCGATCCGCGACCGGCTGCTGCAGATCTCGATGATGAAGGGCCTCGATTTCCGCTTCAACGCGGCGTTCCGCGGCATCGAGAAGCAGGCCGATGGCAGCTTGCTGGTGTCGATGACCAATCATGAACCGATTGAGGTCGATTGCGTGCTGTTCGCGACCGGACGCACCCCCAATACCGCGGGGCTGGGCCTGGAAGCGGCGGGCGTTGCGCTGGACGACAAGGGCGCGATCGTCGTCGATGCCGACAACAAATCGAGCTGCGACAGCATCTATGCCGTCGGCGACGTGACCAATCGCGTGCAACTGACCCCAGTCGCGATCCGCGAGGGGCAGGCCTTTGCCGATACGCTGTTTGGCAACAAGCCGCACCGTGTCGATTATGAGAATATCCCGAGCGCGGTGTTCAGCCATCCGCCGATGGCGGGCGTCGGCCTGACCGAGGCGCAGGCGAAGAACAAGTTCGGTTCGGTCAAGGTCTATACCTCGGACTTCCGCCCGATGAAGAATGTGCTGGCCGGCCGCAACGAACGCGCACTGTACAAGATGGTGTGCCATGCCGAGTCCGGCGTGGTGCTCGGGCTGCACATGATCGGTCCAGATGCACCCGAGATTTTGCAGGCGGCGGCAGTGGCGGTGAAGGCCGGGCTGACCAAGGACGCCTTCGACCAGACGGTCGCACTGCATCCGTCGATGGCGGAGGAACTGGTGCTGCTGCGGTAACCGATCGCCCTTCCCGCGCGGCGGGAAGGACGACCGGTCTCATTCACCTTACCAGATATGCACCCGGTCGGCGGGGGCGAGGTACAGCTTGTCGCCGGGCTTGACGTTAAAGGCTTTGTACCAGGCATCGACATTGCGCACGACGCCGTTGACGCGGAAGAAGGCCGGGCTGTGCGCATTGGTCAGCAATTGCTGGCGCAGCGCGCCTTCGCGGTCCTTTTCCTGCCAGACTTGCGCCCAGGCGAGGAAGAAG
>CAZEBI010000203.1:0-2006 GCA_964510355.1 uncultured Nitrospina sp.
GAGTTATGCAAAGCTCTCCTTGTCAGGGGGAGGTTCCTATCAAGCCGAGACAACTCTTCGCTAGCCAATAAAAGCTATTGCCCTCGGGGTCCAGCGTCACGCGGGCGCCTAGTGGAGGATTTCGAAAGTGGTTGCGCCTTGTGGGTCGACCCACTCAATATCCAAGTCCGAGACCTGAGCTGCGGGGGGGCCTTTTCTGCACCAGTTGATAAACTGTTCAAGGGTTTCTTTTTCCCCTTGAGCATGAATCTCTACAGACCCGTCCGGGCAGTTTTTCACCCAACCGCATAACCCCAGCTGCAAAGCCTGCTCCTGGGTGCCAGCCCTGAACCAGACACCTTGCACCCGACCGCGCACAATGAGATGAACATCCATTAGCTGCTTTTGCGAAATGCGTTATCGAAAAGATGCTGGATTTCCCGATGGACCTTGAATGCGCTTTCGTCACCGATTTTTCCGCCGAATTTTCCGAGGTCGCGCATGATGCGCTGAAACTCCTGGGTCTGCCCGGTGAAGTTATCGATGAGAGGACGAAAAAATAATTGTTCGTCTTCATCCAGCCGATCACAGATTACCCGAAGCCGGGTTTTTAAAGGTTCAAAATCCTGTTCCATAGTAATTTTTAGAGCTGTCCTTAAAATTTGCGAAAAAATCGAAGGTCTATCTTTTGTCTTTAAGGCGTTTTTTCATGATGTTCTTCAACCGAATCACGGCGGGACTGGTATCCGGGAGAGCAAGAAATTTTTCGCGGGTGAGAACCGCGACTTCACAGTCTTCCAGAGCTATTACTGTCGCGGTGCGCTCGCCAGCTGAAATCAAAGCCATTTCCCCAAACAGGTCGTTTTCTTTTAGCTGGGCAAGTACTATTTTATTGCCTTCGGCATTTTCCAGGTAAACTTCCACCGTGCCCTTTTTAATCAGGAATGCGCTGGTGCCGTGGGTGCCTTGGCGCACGATCTTTTTTCCCTTGCGATATTCTTTAGTGACAAACATGATCTCTTTCGTCCCCCCCTAGCGAAAGAAAATGATATCTCTTACTATAAAAAAAATTGGTGCAATTTTCAATCCCTACTAATATGCGAGGATGGTAACGCACAATAAATCAATTATTTAGCTGGGGCAGGCTATTTTCTTCACATTATCTGGTTTCTCTCTTGGTGGTTGGCTAATTTTGCGGTGTTCTCGTATAGTCCGGATATTTTAAATATAAAAATTTTAACTGGCGTTGCACGTTTCTTATTCGGGCGTGGTTCTTTTTTTGGGTATATAGATCCAGGGCCCGGAGCATATGCTTGATAGCATTGGGTCCCTCCTTCAATAAATCGTAAGCCTTGCTCAGGTTGTAATGCGCCGCCGTGTATTTGGGATTGAGTTTGATCGCTTCCTGATAGGCTTCCACCTCATCTTCATGCCGACCCAGGGCGAGGTAGGCCACTCCCAGTTCAAAGTAGGCGGTTGCGTCCAGAGGGTCTTCGTGAATGATTGCCTTGTGTCGCGAAATTTTATCCCGCGCCCCCTGAAGATAGGTTTTGAAATCCGCAGCCCATGTCTCCTGTGCCGCTAAAACACCGGTCGCTATCAGCACAACGAAAAAGCCTTTTGCTAAAGGATGAAAAATGCCATGCGCAACAAAATAAAAGAAGTGTTTGAGTACATTTGATATCATTTCCCCAATGTATCATTTTTTTTGAGAGGTCAGCATGAATAAGCGGAGATTTGGCAACACCGGATGGAAGGTTGCAGAAATTGGCCTGGGTACCTGGCAGATTGGAGCAGATTGGGGAGATGTGGATGAGGCCACCGCCGAAAAAGTGCTGATGACCGCAGTCGATAATGGCGTGACTTTTTTTGATACCGCCGATTGTTATGGCGAGGGTCTTGCGGAAACCCGGCTTGGCAAGTTTGTAAAAACATTGTCTAAAGAAGTGGTGATCGCGACCAAAATTGGCAGGTTCCCCCGGCCCGGAGGGCCCGATAATTTTTCTCTAGAACAGTTTCGCAAACAC
>CAZEBI010000203.1:2060-3721 GCA_964510355.1 uncultured Nitrospina sp.
GGCATTGCCCTCCTACCGACCTTCTGAAACGTGGCGAAGTGTTTGATTGGCTGAGAACCTTGAAACAGGAAGGCAAAATCAAACAATTCGGGTTCAGTGTGGAGTCGATGCAAGAGGCCCAAATCTGCCTGCAAGAAGAAGGGGTGGCTTCATTACAAATCATTTTTAATGTTTTACGGCAAAAAGCCATTGCATCTATTTTCAAGCAGGCACAGGAAAAACAGGTCGCCATCATCGTTCGCCTGCCTCTTGCATCCGGCTTACTCTCTGGAAAATTGCAACGGGATACAGTTTTTGCCGACAACGATCATCGTAATTTCAACCGCGATGGACAAGAGTTCAATGTCGGGGAAACCTTTTCAGGACTGCCCTTTGAAAAGGGATTGGAGCTGGTTGGAAGCATAAAAAAAATTATGCCGGAGAACCAGACTCTAGCGCGATCGGCATTGAGGTGGATTCTGGATTTTGAGGCCGTCAGTGTTGTGATTCCAGGCTCCAAAAACCCTCGGCAGGTGATCGACAATTGCACCGCAAGTTCATCATCACCCTTGGCTCTAAATACTCACAAGGCCTTGAGCGATTTATATTTTAAGGAAGTTGCCTGTCATATTCGCGGGAAATACTAGCCTGCATATTGCGCGAGAGTTTCTAAATCACCCCAGCCCCTCTTTGTAAAAGAGGGGTCCATTGAAGCTCCCCCGAAGTACCCGCTTCGGGGCATGAAAGCCGAGGAAGAAATATCACAGGGGTTGGGGGGATTTGCCTTTTTTTGCTTAAAGCAGAACGGAGAATTACCCCGGTCACACTTTGTACTTCGGGAAATACTTCGAAAATAGCCGCTTGTCCTTGCCAGGGTTGCAGTTGCTGGTGGCAAACTTTTTACTCGTGCAATATGCGGGCTAGCGGGATACCCCGTTTTTAGAGGCACCTGGAAATAACAGTAATTATTTCTACAGATCGGGGTCGTGGAATCTTTCTTTGAGCACATCTACGGGACTGAGATACTTATCACAGGCCACCACGGAATGTTTTTGCTCAGCATCCAGGTTGTTGAGCTTCAGCGAATCTACCAGGACGGGCTGCGCGCCACAATCAGACCTCTCGTGCGAACAAAAATCACACATATTCAAAGTTATCATAGGTTTTCCCCACAGCCTGTTCGGGCTATTTAATTCCCGGTAAGAGTTTTTTTGTACACCCCACTATAAGCCCTAATTGGCTATTTGTAAATATGCCAAGTGTCGGCAATTAAAGCGCCCCGCCTTTTTATCCTACCCGATATCTCTGCCTGATCTCCAGCGAATGAGAGAGAGAAACAATTAATTGACGCAAGGCGGGATTTTTTTGCCCTTAAATTCAAATTTTCATCAGAAAATGCCCGCAAAAAATAATCATAAGTTATTATTTTTAAATGATTTATATGCTTTTTCTTGGGTTGTGCTTTTTGGCATATTCCTTGCTCTTCTATTTGGCGAATAACTATGCCCAGTTTTAGCCACTAGGCCAGCGTACCGCTGGACCCGGTGGTGCGTTGGTAATTAGCCCACATACGGCGGTTTTTAAATCATCCCAGCCCTTTTTTAAAAAGAGAGGTCCATTTAAAGCTCCCTCTTCTACGAAGTACCCGCTTCGGGGCATGAAAGCCGAGGAGGGAGTATCAC
>CAZEBI010000204.1:0-3678 GCA_964510355.1 uncultured Nitrospina sp.
CCATACCCATGCCGTTATCCATGATGCGAATTTTCTTTTTGCCCCCCCCTTCAATGTCCAGCCGAATCAGCGTCGCCCCGGCATCGATGGAGTTTTCAACCAGTTCCTTGACCACAGAGGCAGGGCGTTCCACCACCTCTCCCGCAGCAATCTGGTTAGCCAGGTCATCAGAAAGGATACAAATTTTCGGCGATTTTTTTTGGGAGGGAACAGACATAAAAATCCTTCAGTTTAATCGAGAAAGACCCGATCATTTTTTAAAGCAAATCGGAATCGATTGCAAGTCAATTGGTGATATGATGACCCAGACGCAATACGGAGATGCCCCGTTGGACAATCATTTCTTCGAAAAAAATATCAAGTCATTGAAAGCTCATGTCCCACAGACGGGAGACTTTACAGAGACTTTATCCGAAAAAATTTCAACAACGATAACATCTTCCGGTCAACCCACCCTTCGATTTAAAAATATCCTGCTCCATAGTAGCTACGACCCGGAGAAAGAGGCTCACCGTTTCGCCGAAAAACTGCAAGTCGGAGCCCGTGTCTGCCTGTATGGTTTTGGACTCGGCTACCATCTTAACGCTATTTTAGATAAAATCGGCCCCGATGGATACCTTCTGGTTATAGAGCTCAACCCCGATATCCTCAACGCGGCGCTGAAATTGCGCGACCAGACGAAAATTTTTGCTGACCCCCGTTTTAGATTAATTTATGGTAACAATGAGGCTGAGGTTTCCCAGAAAATTTCCCATGCAATGGAATGTATGACCGGAGACCACCAAATTTTATTTCACGCGCCTTCCTTCAAGTGCATTCCCGCAGGCTTTCCCTCTCTCACCAACGCCCTGGAAATTTTATTGCTTGAGCGCCGGTTTCCGGCAATATTCGGCGACCTGGAAAAAGCAAACTATGCATTCAACCGTGAAATTGTAACAGATGCTCCCGGCATCAATATCCTGAAGAACTCAGGAAAAGGTCGACCCGGCATTTTAGTCAGTGCAGGCCCTTCTCTCGATCTCATTCTTCCTCACCTGCATCGGTTACAAAAAGAGTTTTTAATCGCTTGTGTGGATACCGCGTTTCCCATTCTTAGACAAAATAATATTCAACCTGATTACGTGTTTTCTCTCGACCCGCAAATAGACAGTGCCGCACACTTCGTGGATTATCCAGCCGGAAAGACGAGGCTGATCTTCATGCCAGGCAGCAACCATAATGTGCTGAAAAATTTTTCCGGTGAACGCTACGTGGTTTATAAAGAAGACCCAAGCAACGAACCCGCTATGAAAGAAAAAGGCCTAACACGGGCAGGAGGTTCAGTAGCCTGCCTGGGGCTCGATATGCTGATCCATTTTGGCTGTGACCCGATTTTCCTGACCGGGCAGGATTGCGCTTTTTCCGGGAACCGCTACTATTCCAGCCAGTCCCAGTTTAATAATCAGCTACAGAACAGAATCACGAGAACAACGCCGCTTGAAAAACTACATCAGGAAAAATCCCGAGAAAAAAAACAGCTGGCGGTAAAATGCACTCAGGGTAATTTCCTGCTTACCGATCAAGTCATGTATAGTTATCTGCGTACCCTGGAATATATCATCCAAGCCAACCCAGACACCCGTGTATTCAACCTTTATTCCCACGGCGCTGAAATTGAAACTGCGCCGGTTCTAGGTTCGGCCAACGAATTAAAACGTCTTATGACAACAATTCCATGACCCCATTCACAAAGTATCTGCCTCACCTGGGCATTACCGCCTTGATCGTTTTTCTCGCCGCAGATTATTTTCCTCCAGAGCAGAAGACCCTATCCACACAAATCAAGCAGGAAGGAAGCCACAAAGAAGGCAGTCACACAGAAGGAAGCCATGGTGACGGCGAAGAAAATATTTCACAACAAGAGCGGGAACACCGCATGGGGATTTTCCATTACAACGAAGGAAACAAGTTTTACAAGGAAAGCAGTTTTACCGAGGCCATCATCCGCTACAAAAAAGCCCTGCACCACAACAAGGGGTTCAAACAAGCCATCATTAACCTGAGCACGGCTTATATGAAAAACAAACAATTCAATGAAGCGTTGGAAATACTTGAAGCGGGTCAAAAACAATTCCCGCAGGACTCACTGATTGATTACAACCTTGCCTGCTATTATTCTTTGACAGAAAAGCTGGAGCCTGGGCTCCTGGCCCTGCAAAAAGCCGTGGAAAAAGGCTATAAACAATTCGAACAAATGGAAACGGACCCCGACCTCAATAACCTGAGACAATCAGATCAATACAAGGCCTGGGAGAAAAAGATATCCCTGCCCACCACCAAAAGCTAACTGTTCTCCATCAAACAAACCTGCCCGGAAGAATCAATTTTAAGCCCCACTTTGCCGCTCAGTAAGGAAAGCATGGGAGCGCCTATGAATTCTTTGCGCCAACCCTGAAACAGGAAATGTTCTTCCATATCCAGTTCTTGCTCGTAGTGAGCCACAAAGCTGTGAATCTGCTTGCGGTCCGCCAGAACACTGGGCTCAATTTTCAATTCTTCACATCGAATCTGCACATAAGCCGAGAGCAGTTCTTCCACTCCCCGGGTCGTAGTGTGCCCATTATTTTCCGGCAGAACAGTCAGGTCCGCTTCAGGAATTTCCATGGCTCGTTCAATCGCCGATAAAATGGCTGCTCCGCTTTTACCCAGTTCCTTTTGGTGAAAACCGCGAAACCCCGACAACACTTTTAAATCCCGCGGAATTTTACGAGCTATATCCAGTAGCGTTTCATCCCGAATGATGGCCTTGGCCAGGCAATTGCGTTTGACGGCTTCCCCTTCCCGCCAGGCGGCGAGTTCCTTTAGCACGGTCAGGTTTCTGGGTTTCAGGCTACGCAGGTTTTTAATTTTCATGAATCGTTTATCCGGGTCCGGCAAAGCAAATGTTTGGGGGTCTTCCCAGTTTTTGACCTCACCTTTCACCCAGTCCAGACGACCCATCTTTTTCAACCTTTCGATCAACTTATAATAAACGGGAACCAGGTAACGGACATCATCAATAGCGTATTCAATCTGGCTTTCGCTCAAAGGGCGGCGACACCAGTCGGTATAGGTTTCCGACTTATGAATTTTTTTTCCCAACGCTTTGTGCACAATTTTCGCAAAGGAAATCTGCGCTCCCCATCCCACCAATGCAGCGGCAACCTGGGTATCAAATACCGGAGGAATTACCTGACCGCAAAGGCGTACCAGAATTTCAAGATCTTGGCGTGCGGCATGAAAGATTTTTATTTTTGTAGGATCCTTTAACAATTCCAACAACGGAGTTAAATCATCAATCAAAATAGGATCGATCGCAGCGAAATGCTCCCCACTGCCCACCTGAATCAATCCGGTGAGGTGAAAATAAGTCCTTTCCCGGACAAATTCAGTATCCACCGCAAGGATTTCAGCAGACTGCAGGTTTTCGCAGAATACCTTCAACTGGTCCGCAGACGTGATATACATCAATCAACTCGCAAAAAGGGTTCACGGTTAAGCATGAACCGGTTCATTTCTAAAAAATGCAATTATAGGGGAAACGGCGGCAAAAAAACAGAAAGAATAATCAGTTGCCCCGTGTTCAAATCAAAAAAAAAGCACGAAGCGTATTCAAGCTCCATGCCTTTTCCATGCAATCAAAATTTATTAAAATATTAC
>CAZEBI010000205.1:0-3574 GCA_964510355.1 uncultured Nitrospina sp.
AAATGGGCTTGCCTGATTTTAGCAAGTTTGAGAATATCAAAGCGAGAGCAGAGCAGGACACAGGCGCGACATTCTCTTCTTTGACCCGGGTTTCACATATTCATTTGTTTGGCATTTCGTTTATTTTCTTCTTTGTAGGACTGATTTTTGTATTGGCAAAAAATGTACCGATATGGTTGAAATCATCCGTGATTGCCATGCCGTTTGTCTCACAAATCATGGATATTAGTTCATGGTGGCTGACCAAGTTTGATCCTATGTTTGCATGGTTGGTGCTGATTGGCGGTAGTGGTATGGGATTGGCATTTGCCTTTATGTGGTTTGTTTCTATTTATGAGATGTGGCTGGCTAGGCGCGAAGATATTGTGGCTCCTGGTGAAGGCAAAGCGCCGTGTCAGTAGAAGGACAGGTGTCGATTGTGATGTCTCTTGCAGGGCAGTCTGTATCGGATGTTAGCGTACTATCCCAGCGGCCGCTGTTGGCGCAGCAGTTGTTGGCAGGTAGCCAGGCAGATGCCGCCCCTCAGACGGTGGCGATGGTGTTTCGATTGTGCGCGCGAGCCCAAGCCGCAGCCAGCGTATCTGCTGTAGAACAAGCCAAAGGGATTGTTGCCTCAAGCCATGCTCAAACAGTCCGCCAGCAATTGGTACGCATGGAAGTGTTGCGTGAACATTTGTGGCGGGTGCTACTGGATTGGCCTGTGCTGCGGGGTTTAAAAGCCGAGAGTTTGCTAATGAAGCAGATGCTTCAATTGGATAAAGAATGGCATGCCTGTATGGATGTTGAGGGCAAAGCGTTTGTGTGTGGCGCGGAGCCCGCTGAAATTTCAAAAGATAAAGCAATCAGCCTGCTGATGCAGTTGGGGCAGTTATTAAAAGAGCATGTGTTTTACATGCCTCCACAATCTTTTTATGATTGCAAGAGAGCCGAAGACTATTTGCTGTGGGCACAATATACGCAGCCAGGAGTCGCTCCATTTATACAATGGTTAGTGTTACAAGGTTGGCAACAATCAGGTCAGACTGAAGAGAGTATATTGCCTCGTTTGAGTTGTGACTGGTTAAATGAAAGGTTAAATTCAGATGAGGCAGAGCAGTTTATGGCGATGCCTGAGTTGCATCATAAGCCTTGTGAAACAACACCCTACGCCAGACAACAGTCGCACAGCTTAATGATTGAGTTGGAGAAGAAATTTGGTAACGGGTTGTTGCCGAGGTTTACGGCAGTTTTGCTTGAGTTGGCCGCTGTATATTTAGAAATGACGCATGCGTTGTTACAGCCTGTGAGCATTCAACACGATGCTGCTACCCGGATTGAACATGTGGGGCTTGGTGCTGTGGAAGCCGCTCGAGGTCGCTTGATACATCGTGTTTCTTTAGCCGGTGATAAGGTGAAAACCTATCAAATTGTTGCGCCGACAGAGTGGAACTTTCACCCTGATGGTGTTTTAAAGCAGGCCTTGTTAAAGCTTCAGGGTGATGTGCAAGCGATTGAGCAGCAGGGCAGGCTGTTGATTCATGCCATGGATCCTTGTGTGCAATTTTCACTGCAGGTAAACATACCGGAGCAAGCGCATGCATGAAATGTCCCTGTGTGAAGGTGTGTTGAATGTGCTCGAAGACAGCGCCAGACAGCAGGGCTTTAAGAAGGTGAAAACTGTCTGGTTGGAAATTGGCGTATTGTCGGGCGTTGAGCATGAAGCGATGTTGTTCAGTTATGATGTGGTGGTGAAGGGCTCGATTGCGGATGGTTCGAAACTGGAGATTATTGAGTTGCCCGCACATGCCTGGTGCATGCAGTGTATGGGTGAAGTTGATATCACAGGCAGAGGCGAACCATGCCCTTCGTGCAATAGTTATCAGTTACAAATATCCAGCGGCGATGAGCTGCGAATTAAAGAATTGGAGGTGGAGTGATGTGTACAGTTTGCGGATGCGGTGAAGGTGAAACAACCATAGAAGGACATGCACATACGCATGAGCACAACCATGATCATCCACATGACCATGAGCACAGCCATGAAGAAGAGCATCATCATCACCACGATGATCATACCCATGATTATGGACAAGGCCCAGCCCATGCCCATGCGCCGGGTTTAAGTCAGAGCCGCATGGTACAAATTGAGCAAGATATTCTGGGTAAAAACAATAGCTATGCCAATGCCAATCGTAAGCACTTTGTCGAGCATGGTATTTTAACATTGAATCTGGTTTCCAGTCCGGGTTCAGGCAAAACCACATTGCTCACCAAGACCTTGGAAGATTTAAAAGATGGTATGGGTTTAGCAGTGATCGAGGGCGATCAGCAAACGGCCAATGATGCGGAACGTATTCGAGCCACTGGCGTGAAAGCATTGCAAATCAATACAGGCAAAGGCTGTCATCTGGATGCGCACATGATTGGCCATGCGATGGAACCATTGGCACCTGAGGATAAAAGTGTGCTGTTCATTGAAAATGTTGGCAATCTGGTTTGCCCTGCAGCATTTGATTTGGGTGAGGCGCACAAGGTTGCCATTTTGTCGGTGACGGAAGGTGAAGATAAACCCTTGAAATACCCTGATATGTTCCATGCGGCAGATTTGATGATTTTAAATAAAATCGACCTGTTGCCATATCTTAACTTTGATGTGGAGCAATGCATGGAATATGCCCGTCGCGTGAACCCTGGTATTACGATTCTGCAGCTCTCCGCTACAACCGGAGTGGGCATGGATGCCTGGTATCAATGGATTAAAGCAACCCAGCAAGTTGCATTGATTGGTTATCAATCCGCTACTGCAAGCCCTGCACTTGCCGCAGCGGCATAGGAGAGGCTTATGTGTTTAGCGATTCCCGCCCGCATTATTGCTCTTGATGAAGCGACCGATATGGCCACGGTGACCTTGGGCAATGTCAAAAAGGAAGTGTCGATTGCCCTGATTGATGATGCCAAGCTGGATGACTATGTGTTGTTGCACGTGGGTTATGCCCTGCATAAAATTTCTGAAGCTGAAGCAGCGCGTACACTGGCCATGTTTGATGAAGTAGAGCTGTTGGAAGAACTCGGTGAAAGCAATAATGCAGCAGTGGAGGTGGACGCGTGAAATATGTTGATGAGTTTCGCGATGGTAAGCTGGCTCGTAAATTGGCCAAGGTGATTGTTGCTGAGGTGGATGAAAGCCGTGTTTACAATCTGATGGAGTTTTGTGGCGGCCATACGCATGCGATTTTCCGTTATGGTATTCAGGATTTGATGCCCGAAAATGTGAAATTTGTACATGGTCCGGGTTGTCCGGTGTGCGTGCTTCCGATTGGCCGTATTGATAATGCGATTGCCTTGGCGGAAGATCATCATGCTATTTTGTGTACCTATGGTGATATGATGCGTGTGCCGGCATCAGGGCGCAAAAGCTTGCTCAAAGCCAAAGCCGCTGGTGCTGATGTGCGCATGGTCTATTCCACTCAGGATGCGTTAAAGCTGGCGCGTGAATTTCCAGAGCGCGATGTAATTTTCTTTGCCATTGGTGTTGAAACCTCAACGCCACCAACGGCTGTGGCTATTAAACAGGCGCAGGCTGAAGGGCTGAAGA
>CAZEBI010000206.1:0-3573 GCA_964510355.1 uncultured Nitrospina sp.
GGCGGGAAGCGATGTTCCTCGATCGCCAGCACCTCTTCCGGCGCGAACGCCCCCGGCCCTTCCTCGACCAGCGCGCCGAAGGTGCCGTCGCGCTGATGCCGCCCGGCGCGCCCGGCGATTTGCGCCATTTCCGAGATGCGCAGGCGGCGTTGGCGATGACCGTCGAATTTGTTGAGGCTGGCAAAGGCGACATGCGCCACATCCATGTTGAGCCCCATGCCGATCGCATCGGTGGCGACCAGATAATCGACTTCGCCCGCCTGGAACATCGCGACCTGCGCATTGCGCGTGCGCGGGCTAAGCGCGCCCATCACCACCGCCGCACCGCCGCGTAAGCGCCGCAGCATCTCGGCCACGGCATAGACTTCCTCGGCGCTGAACGCGACGATCGCCGAGCGTTTGGGCAAGCGGCTGATTTTCTTGGCCCCGGCATAGGTCAACGTCGAAAAGCGCGGGCGATTGATGATCTCGACCTTCGGGACCAGCGCCTTGAGCATCGGCCGCAGTGCTTCGGAGCCGAGCAGCATCGTCTCCTCCCGACCCCGTGCGCGTAAAATGCGGTCGGTGAAGACATGGCCGCGCTCTGGGTCCGCGCCCAGTTGCGCCTCGTCGAGCGCGACGAAGGCGAGATCCTTGTCGAGCGGCATCGATTCGGCGGTGCACAGGAACCAGCGCGCGTCCTTGGGCACGATCTTCTCTTCGCCGGTGATCAGCGCGACGCGATTCTCGCCCTTCAGCTTGACGACGCGGTCATAGACTTCGCGCGCCAGCAGCCGCAGCGGAAAGCCGATCATGCCGCTCGAATGGCCACACATCCGCTCGACCGCGAGATGGGTCTTGCCGGTGTTGGTCGGGCCCAACACTGCCGTAACGGGCACCGCCGCAGCGGCGCGGTCTTCGTTTCGTTGCATGACCCCTGCAACATCGCGTGCCACGGAGCCGCGCGCAACCGCTGGCCGCAAGAATTATGATAATCTAGGTTTATTCCCTTAACCATATCGAATTACGCACTTTTCCGTAAGTTCCATCCCTTCGCCGCATAGACCAAACGCTTCGCCGCGCCCTGCCCATTTCAACGGCTCGGTTAATTTGACTTTAGGCTTTGTCGGGCACAGTCCTACGCCTGATGCTGCGGGGCGGGTACTGGCGGCAGGTGGAATTTTCGGGGGCACCCTCAGCCTTGTTCTTGCGAAGCGATCATGGCCTGGAACAGGCGGGCGGCACGGCGACGATGGCATTCGGTCGCGCGATCGTCCCACGACCCGAACTGGGGCTGGTCGATCGACTGCGCGCCGCCGCACTCCAGATCGACTGGGTGCCCGATCTCGGATCGCGAATCGGTTCGCTCGACTGGTGGCGCGGCGCGGCGACCTGCGCCGCCCTGTGCGCTGGCGCGATTGCGATCGCTCCGCCGATCGGTCGCCCCTTGCTCGGCACCATGCCCAGCCCGCTCTCCGGCACCGACCGCGACGAAGCGCGCGCGCAAGCGATCGCGCCGATCGCCTGGGGTGGCGACAGTGGGCGACATATGGCGGCGAACGACCTCGTCGTCCCGCTGGCCGAAGCACCCGAACGCCCGATCGAGGATCGCACCGTCACCGTCGGACGCGGCGGCGGCTTTGGCGACATGCTGCAGCGCGCAGGCCTTTCCGAACGCGATGCGCAGGATGCCACCGCGCTGATTTCGTCCGCCGTGCCGCTCGGCGATCTGAAGCCCGGCACGCAAATTCCGATGACGCTGGGTCGGCGCCCCAACAAGACCGTCGCACGTCCGCTCGAAGCGCTGTCGGTACGTGCGCGCTTCGATCTCGAACTGACGTTGAAGCGTGTCGGCAGCGGCCTGACGCTCACCCGCCAGGCGATTGCGATCGACAATACGCCGCTGCGCATTCAGGGGCCGGTCGGGGGCAGCCTGTACCGTTCGGCGCGCGCCGCCGGTGTGCCGGTGAAGCTGGTCGAAACCTATATCAAGGCAATCGCCACCAAATTCGCGATCGGCCGGGTTTCCTCGGGCGACACCTATGATCTGGTGATCGAACGCCAGCGCGCCGCGACCGGCGAGCAGCAGCTCGGCAATCTGCTGTTCGCCGGGCTCGATCACGGCGACAAGAAGACGCAGTTGGTCAAATGGACCGACGGCACCTGGTATGAAGCCTCGGGCCAGGCCGAGCGGCAGGGCATGTTCACCATGCCGGTGTCGATGGCGCGGGTGACATCCAGCTTCGGAATGCGTTTCCACCCGCTGCTCGGCTTCACGCGGATGCACAAGGGCATCGATATCGGCACGCCGTGGGGCACACCGATCCACGCCCCCGCCGACGGCACCATCGTCTATGCCGGGCGCAGCGGCGGCTATGGCAATTTCATCAAGATGGCGCATGGCGGCAACATCGTCACCTGTTACGGCCATCTCAGCCGGTTCGCGACGCGGTCCGGGCAGCATGTCGCGCGCGGCCAGGTGATTGGCTATAGCGGCTCGAGCGGGCTGTCGACCGGCCCGCATCTCCATTGGGAAGTCATCCGCAACGGCGTCGCGGTCAACCCGCGCGGCTTCTCCTTCTCCAGCATTGCCACCCTGTCGGGCGAACAATTGCGCCAGTTCAAGGCGAAAGTGGCGAGCCTGGTGGCGGTACGCCCGGGGGCGTAACGCCCGCGTTACCGCCCCTGCGCGCGCCAGCGTTTGAGCGTGCGCGCAATAATCTCGCCCTCGCCGCCGGTTTCCCGCCACAGCCGCGAGAAAACGGGGTCGTCCGATGCGGGGCGCTTGTCTTCGGCCAGCGTATCGAAGGCGACGCGGATCGGGATCGCGACGCCCTCGCCGCAGACGATCGCCTCGCGGTTGCGCAAGGCGGGGATCGAATCGAGAAATCCGCGCGCACCCTCGGGCATCGCTGCACGGACAAAGGCCTGGTCGCGATCGTTGTTGAGCCGCATCGCGATGATCGTGCCGCATTGCGACAGCACACCCTCCGCCAGATCCGATGGCCGCTGGGTAATCAACCCCAGCGCAACGCCATATTTGCGGCCTTCCTTGGCGATGCGGCTGAGGATGCGTCCGACGCTCGAAAAATCGGCGTGCTGCCCGCTCGGAATGTAGCGATGCGCCTCTTCGCAGACGAGCAGGATCGGTCGCTGCGCCTCGCCGCGCGACCAGATCGCAAAGTCGAACACCATCCGCGCCAGCACCGCCACCACCACCGAGGTGATCTCACTTGGCACGCCCGACACATCGATGATCGAAATCGGCTTGCCGTCGCCGGGCAAGCGGACCGCCAGGGGCGGCCCTTCGTCGGCCCCGCGGGCCAGCTCTTCGACCTGGCGGAAGATCCGCTCGAGGAACGCGCCCATCGTATCGGCGACCAACATGCCCGAAAACATGAAGCCATAACGCGGATCGGCCTTGATCTCGTCGATCTTGGTCTTCAACCGCAAATAGGGCGCGGTGTCGCCCGCCCGATCGAGCTTGCCCATTTCGAGCTGAATCAGGTTGGACAGGTCGCTCAGCAGATAGGGAACCGGGGCATCGACCGTCAGCTTGCTGATTTCCTGCCCCAGCCGCCCCTTCGCGCGCGC
>CAZEBI010000207.1:0-3568 GCA_964510355.1 uncultured Nitrospina sp.
TGGCTTTCATGCCCCGAAGTGGGTACTTCGTAGAAGGGGGAGTTTTCAATGGACCCCTCTTTTACAAATAGGGGCTGGGGTGATTTAAAAACCTCTTGTGCGATGTGTGGGTCCGTGCTAACGAACCGCCAGTGGCAGATAGCAAGGACCCTATGCCTCTGAAAGTTAATGAAAAATATTACGGCAACTCAGCATGACACATCAGGGCCGTTGTCTTCGCGAGCCGCAAAGCGGCGTGGCGATCCAGAGTTTCGCTGGATTGCTTTGCTCGCAATGACGACTTATGCAAAGCTCTCCCTGTCAGGAGGAATATTAAAAGTATTGCGCTTGAGGGCTTAGCCTGCTTGACGGGCAATGCAGTACTGGCTCCGCGCCTAGCGGCGGCGGTTGAGTTTGTAGTCGATGCTGTCGATGAGGGCTTGCCAGCTGGCTTCGATGATATTTTCGGAGACACCGACGGTGCCCCATTTGGAATGGTGGTCGCCGGATTCTATCAGTACCCGTGTTTTGGCGCGGGTGCCTTTTTTTTCTTCCAGAATACGTACTTTGTAGTCGTAGAGGTGGATCTCTTCAAGTTCCGGGTAAAATTTGATCAAGGCTTTTTTGATGGCCTTGTCGAGAGCATTGACAGGACCCGTCCCTTCAGCAGCAGAGACTTCTTGCACGCCGTTGACTCTCAATTTGACCGTGGCTTCTGAGATAGGTTCTTCGTCTTCCCTGCGTTTTTCAACGATGACGCGGAACCCGATAAACTCGAAAAAGACTTCTTTTTGCCCCAGCGCATCCCGCATCATCAGTTCAAAAGAAGCCTCGGCACCTTCGTACTGAAAACCCAGGTTCTCGGACTCTTTCAGCGATGCAAGAATTTTCTGGACCTTCGGGTCCTTGTCGTCGATGTCCAGGCCATACTCTTTGGCTTTGTGCAGTACATTGCTTTTTCCAGAAAGGTCGGAAACCAGGATGCGCTGGTGGTTGCCCACTTTTTCGGGTTCGATATGCTCATAGGTTTTCGGGTTTTTGCGCACCGCACTAACGTGCACCCCCCCCTTATGGGCAAAGGCACTTTTGCCGACAAAGGGTTGCTGGTTCCAGTGGGCTTTATTTGCGAGTTCATCGACAAAGGCAGAAACTTCTTTCAGCGATTGCAGTTGCTTGTCACCGATGCAGTCGATGCCCATTTTGATTTTCAGGTTAGCGATGATGGAAACCAGATTGGCGTTGCCACAGCGTTCGCCATAACCGTTGATGGTGCCCTGCACCTGTTCGGCCCCGGCTCGTACAGCAGTGAGCGTATTGGCGACGGCCACTTCTGAATCGTTGTGGGCATGAATGCCCATTTTTACGGAAACGGATTTTTTAACTTCTTCAAAGATCGAACGCACTTCATCGGGAAGCGACCCACCGTTGGTATCGCACAGGACGATCCAGTCGGCTCCCGCCGACTCGGCTTCCTTGATGGCTTTGAGGGCATATTGCGGATTATTTTTGTAGCCATCAAAAAAATGTTCGGCATCAAAGAGAACCTCCTCTCGATGTTTTTTCATATAGGAGATGCTCTCAAAGATCATACGCAGGTTTTCATCCAGACTGGTGGATAAGGCATCTTTCACGTGCATATCCCAGGATTTTCCGAACAAGGTCACCACCTGGGTTTCGGTTTTCAGCAGAGCCTGTAAAACGATATCGTCCTCCACCTTTTTATTGGGAGAACGGGTGCTGCCGAAGGCGGTGATTTTTGTTTGGGAAAAGTGGGCACGCTGGGCCTTCTCGAAAAAATCGATATCTCTCGGGTTTGATCCCGGCCAGCCGCCCTCGACATAATGCACTCCCAGTTCGTCCAGTTTATGGGCGATACGGATTTTATCCTCGACGGTGAAGGAGACTCCTTCGGCTTGCGACCCATCCCTGAGGGTGGTGTCATATATTTTTACGAGACTCATTGGGTTTTCACTTTTTTAGCGGTTGTTGCTTTTTTTTAACGAGTTTCTTTGACATTTCAAAATCTTCGTGCAAAGAGGTGACCGCAAGTTTGGAATGTTTTTGTTCAACGATGCAAGACACTTTGATTTCTGATGTGCTGATCATCAGTATATTAATATTATGAGCAGACAGGGTTTTAAAAATTTGTGCCGCCACTCCTGAATGACTGCGCATGCCTGCGCCGACAATGGAAATTTTAGCAATTTTGGCATCGGCACTGACCTGGGTGGCGTGGATTTTTTTTGCCACTTTATTCATGATGACCATGGCTTCGTCCAGGTCTTCCCGTTGCAGTGTGAACGATAGATCGGTGTGTCCCTGCTCGCTGACATTCTGAATGATCATGTCAACGGAGATGGATGCCTTTGCCAAAGGCTCAAAAATATTGGCGGCGATGCCCGGTTGGTCGGGAACTTCCTTTAAGGTGATTTTTGCCTGGTTCTTGTCACACATGACTCCGGAAACGATCGGTTGTTCCATACTTGCATCCTCCTCGCAGATCAAAGTTCCCTTGCCTCCTTCATTAAAAGAAGATTTAACGATCAGGGGCATCTTGTATTTATGGGCAAATTCCACACAACGGATTTGCAGGACTTTGGCTCCCAGGCTGGCCATCTCCAGCATCTCATCATACGATACCACATCCAGTTTTCGCGCCAGAGGTACCATTCTTGGGTCGGCGGTATAAACGCCATCGACATCGGTGTAAATTTCGCATTGTTTCGCGCCCAGGGCAACCGCCAGGGCAACCGCTGACGTGTCCGACCCGCCTCGTCCTAAAGTTGTTACATCGCCTTCCAGGTTGATGCCCTGGAATCCGGGAACCACGATCACATGATTTTTCTCCAGCATTTTGCGCGCGCGCTTGGCGTCTATTTTCTCGATGCGAGCGCGGGTGTGGGTGCTGTCTGTTTGTAGACCGATCTGTCTTCCGGTCAGGGAAAGGGCCTCAATGCCACGGGCTTGCAGGGCGATGGTCAGTAGCGCAGCCGAAATACGTTCGCCGGATGATAAGAGCAGGTCCATTTCTCTGCGGGCCGGATCTTTTGTCAGGGTGCGGGCCATTTTCAGCAGTTTATCGGTTTCTCCCGCCATAGCAGAAACCACGACAACGATATCGGTGCCGGTTTTTCTTATTTTGACAATTCGGTCGGCCACATATTCGATCCGCTCCAGAGTTCCTACCGAGGTGCCACCGTATTTCTGTACGATCAAAGGTTTGCTCATAATCAGTTTGTCAGAAAAGCCGTCAATAAACCGGGAGCACCGTATTTCTGTATGATCAAAGATTTGCTTATAACTGGTCTGTCAGAAAAGCTGTCAATAAATCGGGAGCGTTGGAGAATGATCTCCCGGATTCCAAAAGTTGTTCGTCATAACATTGTTTGCCACTTCCCGATGCGGCGGGATAAACCAGATAGGGAACCGCAGACCGGTCATACTTCATCGATTGAGCGGAACTGACATGGTTGACCACCACCATTAATTTTATGTTCTCCATCGTTTCCATTGCCTGGGCCAGGGGGCCAATGACCTGGGCATCGAAGTCTTCGATCATTAAAATCTTATCGTCAATATCGCCTTTGAG
>CAZEBI010000208.1:0-3450 GCA_964510355.1 uncultured Nitrospina sp.
TGAAATGGTTGCCGAGTGGTTGAATATTACCCAGTCGCCGAAACCGGGAATCGATGTCGCTGCCGCCAACGCGGTTTTCGAATTATTGGCGGATCCCAGGGCGCCCGGGCGCTGCACCAAATGCCATAGCGTGGAGAGGGTGGACAACGGCCACCGTGTTCAATGGACCGGCGCCCGACCGAACATGCACAAAAACACCTTTACGGTATTTTCACATACCGCGCACCTAAGCCTGCTGGGGAAGGAAGGCTGCCTCTCCTGCCACGCACTGGACGACGACGCGGATTTCGCCGCGGGTTTCAAGGACCGGGACCCCAATAGCTTCACCAGCAACTTCCGGTCCATCGAGCGAAAGACGTGTGCGGGCTGTCACACCGCGGCCAAAGCCGGAGACAGCTGCGTCAGCTGCCACGATTACCACATCGGTAATTTCCCGCCGGCAATGACCCGTGTGCCCAAAGTGATGACCAAGATGCGGACCGGCGGTTAGATCCCTTCGTCCGTGGTTCCATGAGGCCGCACTCGTGGCCGCCAATCCGCTTGCGCCGTTGCCGCTTGCTTGACCATGGACGCCATCGACGGCCCGAATTTGCACAAAATTGCACATTCCCGGCATACCCCTTGCACATTTCCTCTTTATACATTCCCCCGGTTCATTGGATCGGAAAACCCGATCTCCCGTATACACACCGCGTCTCAAGCTTCGTGACCGTTAACCGCTGACCAGGGCCTCGCTTAAGGAAGGGGGCCTTGTTGCCCAGGTCACCTTCCCATTGGAGATCAAATGATGAATTCCGGTTTCAACAAATTAAGGGATAGCATTCGCGCTTTAACCTCCGAGTGCCGCCGAATGCCTGATGCGAAGGGGGCTGTTTATCTTTTGGGTTTGATCGTGCTGGGAGTGCTCGGCAATCACCTGAACATTGAACTGTTTTTCGGTGTGAACTTCCTGTTCGGCAGCATTGCAACGATGATCGCCGTCCGCGCCTCAGGCACGCTCTGGGGAACGGTGGTCGGGATTGCCATTGGGGCGTACACCTATTTTCTGTGGGGGCACCCCTACGCCATTTACATTTTTGGGTTGGAGGCTTTTGTCGTCGGCTTCGTTGTCTGTGCTTTGAAGAAAGACAACATGGTGCTGGCCGACGTTGGGTTTTGGCTGGTTATAGGGATGCCGTTGGTTTGGGTGCTTTACACATACCAGTTGAGCCTGCCGGAAACACCCGTGAAACTGATTGCCCTGAAACAAACCATCAACGGCATCGTCAACACCTTTGTGGCGACTCTATTCCTGCAATTTGCCCCGCAAGGCCTGCTGGGCGTTGGGGTTCGCAAAGGCTCCGCCAAGCGTAGCTTGACGATAAAGGCCGCAATGAACAACATCATCGCCACCTTCTTTATCCTGCCCATGATCGTTTCCATAACGTTATTCGGTAATGACGAACTCAAGCAAATCCAGGCCAACCTGCAAAGCCATGTGAGCGATGAGGCGCGGGATATTGGGCACGAATTATCCTCGGTTTTGCATTCTTATTCGTCGGTTCTGAAATCATTGATCGCAGCGGAATTAGCAAAAGACACGCAACAAGCCTGGGCCGCCACTGTCGATAAATGGAGAAACGGAATTATCCTGGGGCTTATAAACGTGGAAATCACCAACGCCGAAGGGGAAATCCTGTTTTCCAGCCCCCAATCAAGGTCAGGGCGATCCGAGTATGCCGTGCAGGTCAATGCGACGGCGACAGGCCGTCACCTGGAATACTTGTCCGATTACCATAAGGACGATGCGGTGAGCAAAGGCCATTTTACGAAGATTGTTCCAATGGAGAACGAAAAATATCTAGTCGCTTCCTTTTCCAATGAGATATTTGCGTCCCAGCTTAGGAGCATTGCCTACAATAACCAGCTTATCGAATTGCTCGACGGAGCAGGCAATGTCGTGGCGAGTAGTAGTGAGATGGACCTACGGGAATATGTCCAGGGCGACAACCCTCACCAGTTATTACCGGCGAATGAAAACCTGCCGACGATGGTTCGTTGGAGGAAAGCGTACTGGGAAGATACAGCCTCACTGCAGGAAGGGAACGTTTGGACTGTCAGGGTGGCTGTCCCTATGGCACACGCCATTGATACGCTTCAGGAAGACTACATTCAAAAAATGGCGACAACCATCGTCATCGCCTTTATCAGTTTGCTGCTGACGCCGTTTGTCACCCGATCAATTTCAAGCCCGCTGGCTGAGTTGACCAAGGCCGCAGATATGCTTACGGAAAAGACAGAACGGGCTGACGTCAAATGGCCGACATCAAACATTTTTGAAGTAAATTTTCTGACCAAAAATTTTAAAAATTTAATTGATGTGATCAGCGAAAAACAAACGGACCTGACGCGGCTGGCTCAAGCCGTGGGGCAACTTAACGAGTGCGTCGTTCTTTTTGACCAAGACGACCGTATCGTTTTCTGCAACCAGGCCTATCGGAAATTAAATGAAGCCATCATTGAATACACGGAACCCGGAACCTTGTTCGAAGACCACCTGAGGGCGGGCGTTCGGGCCGGGATCATCCCGGAGGGTATTGACCGGGAAGACGAGTGGGTGGCGGAACGAATGGCCCAACATCGAAACCCGACCGGCTCGATCGAAGTTGTCCGGCAAAACGACACGACGACCCTGATCAATGAGCAGAAACTTTCCGATGGTACAACCGTACTCGTTATCTCCGATATTACCGAGATTAAACACTCTCAGGCGCAGGTCATTCAGGCCTCCAAGCTCGCCACCTTGGGCGAAATGGCGACCAGCGTCGCCCACGAGTTGAACCAGCCCCTGAACGTCATCCGCATGGCGGCGGGCAACATTCGGCGCAAATTGGCGAAAGGCAATTCCGATCCCGAATATCTTGGTCAGAAGCTGGAACGGATTCAGGATCAGACGGAACGCGCCGCCGCCATCATCGACCACATGCGGATGTTCGGGCGCAAGGCGGACGGCGCCGATGTAAAACTTGACCCCAGAACGGTGATTACCAACGCCCTCGACCTGATAGGGGAGCAGTTGCGCCTTTTACAGATTGAGATCGTCACCGAACTCCCCGACGAATGCTCCTCCGTGATGGGGAATATGATCCAGATGGAACAGGTGGTTATCAACCTTCTGACCAATTCACGGGATGCCATCGCAACCCATGACGGGGCGAAGAAGGTCACCCTGCGGGTCGTTGAAGAGAACGGCGAAGTCCGGATAATTGCCGAGGATACCGGGGGCGGAATTGCGCAGGAGGCCCTGCCCCGCATCTTCGAGCCGTTCTACACGACCAAGGAAGCGGGCAAGGGAACGGGCCTCGGGATGTCGGTGAGTTACGGCATCATCCGCGACATGGGCGGCACCATCGAGGTGGAGAATGCCGATGCCGGGGCCAAATTCACCATCACCCTGCCGACAGCTTGATC
>CAZEBI010000209.1:0-3418 GCA_964510355.1 uncultured Nitrospina sp.
TTTTTTCTTCGTAGCTTTTTTCTTGGCTACTTTTTTCTTGGCTACTTTTTTCTTGGCCACTTTTTTCTTAGCTACTTTTTTCTTAGCCACTTTTTTCTTCGCAGCTTTTTTCTTGGTTGCCATCAAGATCTCCTTGTCATGTCAGTATTCGTTTCAGCGCCCGAATACTGTTTAACATTTTATGCGATAAGCATTTGATGTCAAGCGAATATTAAGAGAAATTAATGTTTCGGGCGGGTTGTTAAGTTGCTGTGAAAATTGAGAATGCGAAGCGGAGAAGCGTTGTTTTTGTGGGGCATCGGCAAACCCGCATAAACACAGGGGAAAACACCTTGTTTAGTTTTTTTTGATTTTTGCGGGTATACTTAATTTATTTGCTGAATGCTTTAAAGAGTTTGAGAAAATAATTGATTTTTTTTATGAATATTTTGCTCGAAAAGTTAAAATTTAATCAGTTCGGAGTATTTCCTGAGTTGGTTCATGCTGTCAGCCCGCGTTGCTTTGAAAATGATCAAGGTGAAATAGAGGAATTTTCTTTTCAGGCCAGCGATGAACTTGAAAAAACAAAAGGTCATTTGAAAGGATTTTTAAAATCTGTTGGCATAACAAACAGTAATATTTTTTTCGTCAATCAGGTTCATAGCGATAAAATTTTTTTATTGGATGATGTGGATATCACTTGTGATGATGTGGCAAAAATTTCAGCCGATGCTTTGTTGACGCATATTCCTGGAAAGCCCATCGGAGTTTTTACTGCTGACTGCATTCCTGTTTTGATTTATGATCCGCGATTAAAAGTGATCGGGGCAATTCATGCCGGTCGCAGAGGGTCGGAGCAAGATATTCTTTTTAAAGTGGTTAGGGAGATGGGCCGGGTATACGGTTCCTGTCCTGAAGAGCTGGTGGCGGGTTTTGGGCCGGCAATCGGAGGATGTTGTTATGAAGTGGGTGAGGATTGCGTTGAGCCGTTCAAAAAAATGTTTCCTGATGAGCGCGGCTGGTTGCGGCCTGGCACATCGGGTAAATATTTTATCGACCTGATTACGGTGAATAAAATGGCGGGTGAAAAAGCCGGTCTTCTGCCGGAAAATATTTTTTCGCTGGATCATTGTACTTGCTGTTCCAGCTCAAACCTGTATTCCTATCGGCGCGAAGGAAAAACAGGAAGAATCCTGACCGTAATCATGTTGCGTTCGTGACAAAAGGTTTATTATTACAAAACTATGATTGATAAAATTCATAAAAAAAAATCATTGGGCGCCTTGCCCTTTCCTGCGGAGTGGGTGAAAACTCAGCCACGCAAAGTGGAAGGTATTTTGTCTGGCTTGTCGGTGGAAGAACAGGTGCGATGTGTTCTTGGGCTTGACCCTCACCTGCAACAGGATATTCTCGTGCTTTCCGAAAAAGCGGTTGAGGTGACTCGGGCTCTTCCTGTTGAAGAGGTCTATAATTTGATCAAGGAAGTGGAGGACTCCCTTCTGGTTTTATCCATGGTTTCTGCGGATCAACTGCAATACATTTTTGATGTGGAATGGTGGCAGGGTGACAAGTTTCAACCTGCCCGGGCTTTGGAATGGATCGTTTTGCTCGATCAATGCCAAGACCCTGAAACCCTGGAATGGTTTTTGAACGAGGACTTTGATCAAAAGGTAGTGCTGTTTCAGGCTTTCATGAAAGTTTATAAGCAAGATGACATGACGGACTCCTATGAAGGGGTGGAGGGGCTGGAACATTTTAGCCCCGATGGTGTCTATGATATTTTTTTCAAGGTTGAAAACAGTAAAGAAATCAGAAAACTGGTGCTTTTACTTTATGAAAAGGATCAACGCCTTTTGTACGACCTGCTGGAAGCGGTGATCTGGTATCCTTTTACCCTTACGGTGGAGAGGGCTTATCAATGGAGAGTGAACCGCACCGGCGAAAGAGGTATCCCTGAATTTCAGGAGGCAATGGGTATCTACAGCCGTTTGGACCCGGAAATGTTAAAGTTGAAACTGCCTTCACGGCAAGAATTTCCCTTAAGCCGGTTTAGGCTTTCTCCCCGATACCCTCTGGCGCATTTGGATGAGGCTCTTTTTTTCACCCAATGTCTCGCTATTCTGAAAGACGAAAACCGTCTTGAAACCCTGCGTTGGGAACTGGTATGCCTGGCTAATAAGGTCATTGTTGCCGATAGGCTTGATCTGTCATCCATGGATATCCGGCACCGGGCTCTGCGAAAAACCCTGGGTTATATAAACATTGGTTTGGAGCTGGGGGCCGAAGGGAACCCTGAAAAGGGCGCGGCCTTGCTGGATAAGGTTTGGATTCAGTCCTTTTTTCAGGTGGGTTATCAACAGTTGCGACAGGTTCGATCTGAGGCAAGCACCTTTATCAATGAAAATGGTGCTTATATTGAACATTTTATTTCATCGGGGGAAAAGGAAAGACTGGGTGCTTTGGTTTTTCGGTTCCCACAAGTTGCCGAAGTGATCGGGGACTCTTTTAATTGGCGCGACCCGGAATGCATTAAAGATATACAGGTGACCAATGATTTTATAAACCGGTGGAAATTTTACAGCCGTTTTGCAAAACAGGGGTTGGGGCTGAGCGAGGAAATATTTTCGTCCACGTTGAGCGAATTTGATTTCCCGGATACCGCTCTTTTGACTTTAGTGACCACCGTATTGGCACAGTATGTTTTATTTGGTCGCATCCTCTGCGAGCCGCTTGCGGATGTGGCGGCAAAGAATTTTCTGCGCATGATCTTTTTGCCGGGCATTTTCCGGGACGAAGTAAAAGTATGCAATGAAGACCTCATCGCCGCCTTTGAACAGGAACTGTTAAAGACTCCTATGGCCTGGACGGACTCGGATAAAGCCTGTTTGCAGGAGTTGCTCGGTGAATGCGTAAAAAACCTCGAAGCCCAGTTCGGCAGTCTGGATCTCACCCGTCCCATAGACTGGAAATTCGCCCAAGGCCTCCTCCTCGGCGGAGGGCCAGCTGGCAATGACTCTGTCTAGCGAGCAAGCGTTGTCTCGGCTCAAAGAGTCATGGCTACAGTTTTCTATAATTAGCTCTATATTGTGCAATTAGGTTTTAAATCACCCCAGCCCCTCTTTAAAAAGAGGGGTCCATTTCAGCTCCCCTTCCACGGAGACCTTTGCATAAGTCGTCATTGCGAACGAAGTGAGGCAATCTAGCGAAACTCTGGATCGCCGCGCCGCTTTGCGGCTCGCGATGACGATTCTATAGGTTTGATTTGTTATACTGAGGAATGTGTGTGGCAAGAAATCTCGGGTTATGCAAAGGTCTCCCTATGAAGGGAGGGGAATTTATGTTTAGTTTTTTCGACTTACGCAAAGCTCCCCCTTCTACGAAGTGCCCGCTTCGGGGCATGAAAGCCGAGGAAGAAGTATCACAGGGGTTGGGGGGATTT
>CAZEBI010000210.1:0-968 GCA_964510355.1 uncultured Nitrospina sp.
AGTCATTTTACAATTTAATCCGTCCGATCAGGAGTTTTTCAGCAACCTGCTAGTGGTTGATTGGTTTCGAAAACATAAGTGAGAAAATAACCTACCAATAACAGTTGCACCAGCATACGGACATTCGCATACAGTCCGGTAAACGCTTTGAGTTGCCAACGAAACATGACGACCAGCAAAAAAGCCGTAGGGATAAAGACAATGCTCAGTTCGAGTATGGGTATCGTTTGCATGAGCTAAATTAATTAGAGGCTTTTGTAGGATCGTTAATGAAACAATGTCTAACGCATTTCCTAAATAATTATAAGGCCTATTCACCCTCTTTTTTTACCGATTGAGGAATTCGCGTGAACTCGGTCAACCCAACCGTGCTCGAAGAAGCGTGGGATGTTTATGGCGAAATGATGCCCGGCTTTCAACCCGTCCCCGGCGCTTTAGTGGGCAAAGCCTTCGAACGCTCCGTCGATGGATTCATTACAGGTCAGGTGCTTTACGTAGACGCTTAATAGTCGAATTTTTAAGACGCTAGTTTATCACGCCCAAAATAAGGGTTCGATTCCCTTGTGGCTACTCCCTTAAAAGGAGATGGTAATAAAAAGCACCCGCCTTCAAAACATATTGCCAAGGAGCGACTTCCTCCCTTTTTAAATCACATTTTTGATTTAAAGACAAATGTGAATGTAAAAATATTAGATTTTTAATCTAATCTATAAATGTATCCCTTCAATGATTTGTGTAAATTACCCTCAATCTATTTTCCTGTATGATAAGGGAATGAAAAATTAGAAAATAAACCTCAATGAACAAACAGCAACCTCAATCACCTTCAAGCTGACTGAATCGAAACTGGGGGAATATGGGGGCGTGTGTCTGAATCCCAAAGACATACTTCCTTATGATTTGGGAAATGCGGGAAGTGTATAAAACTTATTTAAGATTTTTTTGCAAATTAAATATCAGAATCTTGT
>CAZEBI010000210.1:978-3396 GCA_964510355.1 uncultured Nitrospina sp.
GCCAGGACTTACAACAAAGGCTCAACTCTTGAGTCAAGGTAAAATGGCAGGCTTGCAAGAACACAGGAGGAAATTTGGCTAAGACTCGCGTAAACAAACTGGCTCTGGAACTGGGCTTACAAAATGATCAGATAATTGAGGCCTTGCAAAAAAAAGGGGTCGCAGTATTAAACCACATGAGTTCCGTTGATGAAGAGGTTGCTCAAAATATCCGCGACCTTTTTGCGCCTAAAGCTCCCGAAAAAACAGCGCCCAAGACTGTAAAAATTAAGGCGAAAACCAAAATTAAAATAAAAGCGCCTTCAAAAGTAAAAATCACCACAGATGAGACTGACTGGTATGAGAATGGAAAAAAGAAGTCAGAAGGAAGTTGCAAAGATGGTAAGAAAAATGGACTTTGGACTTGGTGGTATGAAAATGGAGATAAGGAGTTAGAAAAGAATTATATAGATAATAAATTAGATGGGTTGTCGACTTCTTGGTATGAAAATGGGGAGAAGAGATCTGAGCAAAATTTTAAGAATGGGAAAAAAGTAGGTCCTTATACTAAGTGGGATACTGAAATATTTAATGATGGGAAGATAGAAGATCCAGTCGTTACTCAACTTAAAACGATAACAGATTTTAATGGAAGCTTCAATTATAAGGATATTAGGGAAATTGCTATTCCAAAAGTTAATGTTCACTCTGAATTAGGTAAAGGTAGAGCGATTCTTGATACCCCAGATAAACTTGATCAGTATTGGCAAAGTCTTGGACCTATGATAAAGAGTCAGTGGAAAAATATTTTTGATATGTTTAAATTTGTTGATTCATCTAATAGTGGTATCGAGATCATTGATTACGGTTGTGGTCAGGGATTGGCTAGTTTGCTTTTTCTGCATGAATATTATTCGGGTTTTAAAAAGGATATTTCTAAAATTACGTTGATAGATCTAGATCTACCATCGTTAGCACTGCCACGAGCAAAAATTATTTTAGAATGTTACAGCTCAGATATACAGATAGTTGCCATCAGTAAAGATTTAGATGAACTTGAGACAAAAGATTTAGAAACTGACCAGAATCTTACCAAAATACATTTATTCTCTAATATTTTGGATGTTGATAGTTTCGATATTGTCAAATTGTTTAATAAAATTTTAAAGAACACAGGAGATCATACATTTTTAATAGTTAGTCATGATAGGGATTTTGAAGGTGGATCTCCAAGATTGAAAGCTATTTACGAAGGTTTAATCAGTATAAAACATGATCATTTAAAAATAAATTTTCGTAGCGATGTTATACAGTTTAATTGCAGTAACCCAAGTCAAAGTCGCGCAATATTTTTCGTAATTGATTTAACGGTACTTGGATAATGGACTTATTTGACATGACTAATGAACCTATTTTACCTTTTAGTATTCCTAATGAAGATGGTTTCTCAGTGGAATGGGATGAAAGGCTAAAGGGGTTTAAAATTCATATTCCACACGGAGAATTATTTTATTCTGGACATTTTTTTAATCGGGAAATTAGCGATAGAAGTATTGAGTATTTTCTAGAAAATAATTCAAATAATTGGCAAACAACAGATTGGAAAAATCTAACTGTGGAAGAATTTAAATCAATTTGTTTTAAAAACATAAAGTGGAAGCACGACAGCATTAACTTATATGGGAAAAACATCCTCCTTCCTAGAATCACCTCATGGTACGGCGATCCTGGAAAGTCTTATTCTTATTCAGGTATTAACTCAAATCCAAATGAGTGGAATAAGGAATTGTTAGATATAAAAAAAAGGATTGAAGAGGTTGCCAGGGTGAAATTTAATAGCGTGTTGATGAATTGGTATAGAGACGGAGAGGATTATTTAAATTGGCATGCGGATGATGAAAAGGAGTTAGGTCTAAACCCGATCATTGGTTCTGTTAATTTTGGAGCAACTCGGGATTTTGTAATAAGAAAGAACGATAAATCATTAAAAATCACTATCCCTTTAAATCATGGAACTTTATTGATCATGAAAGGTGAACTGCAACACTATTGGCAACACTCTGTACCTAAAAGAAAGAAAGTCAAAGATATGAGAATTAATCTAACCTTTAGAGTTATTAACAATTAAATTATTTAGCAGGACAATATTGAGACATTACTGATAAGCATGAAGTAACGCTGTAATGTTACTTTCCTCTCACTCCGGTAACCATATATACCTACCTATTCCTCGTGACATCTATTTTCGGGCAATGATTTTCTAGTGGGCAGGAGGTACAAAACGGCGAGACGGGTTTGCAGAGATTTTGCCCGAACGAAACCAGCAGATCGTTGAACCCTTTCCAAAATCTTTTCGGCAGAATTTTGCGTAACACCATTTCGGTTTCATCCGGTGATTTTGTTTTCACATAGCCCAAGCGGTTGCAGATTCGGTGGACG
>CAZEBI010000211.1:0-3374 GCA_964510355.1 uncultured Nitrospina sp.
CCCCCCTGACAAGGGGGGCTAGGGGGGTTAAATGTTTTCTATCAGCCCACGATATTATATCTTCGTGCCCGGTACTTCACGCCGAATTCGTTATTGATGATGCTTTCGCATTGCGCCTCGTCGACTTTGTTTTGGTGCGTGACAATGGTGGCCTGCACTTCGGGAATATGTTTTTTGGCTTCGCTGATGAATTCCTTGATCTTGTCGTAGTTGCCATTGCGGAACATGGGTAGAGGCTGGCAGATTTCGTCGTAAGCTTCTGAAGTATCGGTGTTGAGGCTGACCGAGATTTCATCGATCAGCCCTGCCAGTTCAGGAAGAATATTGCGCTTGTTGATGACGTTGCCATGCCCGTTGGTATTGAGCCGCACACGCCCGCCGGCATCTTTTATTTTTTGTGCCACTTGCTTGATGACATCCAGTCTCAATGTAGGTTCGCCAAAACCGCAGAAAACAATCTCGTCATAGTTTTTAACATTGTCGATGGATTCCCAAACTTCTTTAGCTGTTGGTTCCCGCTTCAATGCCAGGTTATAGCCCTGGACGACGGGCTTGGTCAGCCGGGTGCAGAAGACGCAATCGGCTGTGCACCGTTGCGTCAGGTTCAAATAGAGTGAGTTGCGGATTTTATAAGAAACGGTTCCGGTTTTAGCATTTTCGCCAATTCCGAACAGCTCGAAAAAGTTGAGAGCCATGGTGCGCTGCACATCTTCAATTTTCAGTCCGCGAAGTTCAGCCAGTTTTTCGGCGGTGAAGTTTACATAGGCCGGTTCGTTGCGTTTGCCTCGGTGAGGAGTAGGGGTCAGGTAGGGGCAATCGGTTTCGGCGAACAGCCGGTCTGCCGGAATAGTTTTTGCCACCTCGCGCAGGATTTCCGATTTTTTAAAAGTTAGAGAGCCGGAAAAAGAGATATAAAACCCCATCTCCAGCGCTTGCTCGGCCAGTTCCTGATCTCCAGAAAAACAGTGAAAAATTCCTGAGCGCGCTGTTGCATCTTTTGGGTAAAACTCGGACAAGATGGAGATGGTGTCTTCCTTGGCATCGCGGCAATGCACGATGATGGGCTTGTTCATCTCACGGGCCAACTCAATTTGCTTGCGAAAATGCGTGCGCTGGACATCGTGCGGCGAATAATTTTTGAAAAAATCGAGCCCGATCTCGCCGAGAGCGATGACTTTCGGGTGCAATAAAAGTTGCCGCAAGTGGGCGTAGGTGTCGTCGTCGATGGATTTGACATCGTGCGGGTGGATGCCGGCGGTGGCATATATGAGGTCATACTGCTCGGCCAGTTCCATGGAGCTATAACTGCTTTCGATATCGCAACCGATATTGACGATATATTGCACCCCGTTTTCGCGGGCGCGTTCGATGACCGCTTCGCGATCTTCGTCATAATCGGTGCCATCAATATGTGCGTGGGTATCGATGATCATCTTACTTGGATTCCTTGCCCCGGTTCCTGATCGAATCCGGCGAGCATGATTTTTCCGTCTTTACTTGCCGCCAGAACCATGCCTTGCGATTCGATGCCCATCAGTTTTACCGGTTTTAAGTTGGCAACGATGATGACCGTGCGCCCGACAAGGTCTTCGGGTTCATAACTTTCGGCAATGCCTGCCAGCACCTGCCGGGTCTCGGTACCGATATCGACTTTCAACTGAATGAGTTTTTTTGATTTTTTAACTTTTTGAGCTTCCAGGATTTTCCCGGTGCGCAGTTCCACCTTCATGAACTCGTCAATGGTGATCTGGTTTGAGTCGTCTTCTTGTTTGGGTGCGGAAGTCTCGGTCGAGTCGCAAGAGCCGGAAAGTGCTGCGAGAATTTTTGCCGCTTGCTTGTCTTCGATTCGGGGGAACAATTGCTCGCCCTTTTGCGTCTGGCTTCCCGGTTTGAGCCCGCCCCAGTTGTTGATGGAACTCATGCCCTGTTCTTCGATAGATGTTTCAACACCCAGTTGTTTCATCATCGACTCGGTGCTCTCGGGCATGAACGGGTTGAGTAAAACTCCCAGAACACGCAACGATTCTGCGGTGTTGTACATCACGGTTTTCAGCCGTTCTTTGCCTTCATCGGTTTTTGCCAGATTCCAGGGGCCGGTTTTGACAATGTATTGGTTGGTGGTGTCCACCAGTTCCCAGATTTTTTGCAGGATTTTATTGTAAGCCAGTTCGTCATACAGTTTATGCACTTCAGCAATGACTTCTGTAGATTTTCCGATCAAGTCTTTATCTTCAGGGCCATCCGTTGCGGGGGTTGGTACAACGCCTGCAAAATATTTCCCCATCATATTGACGGTTCGGTTGAGCAGGTTGCCCAGGTTATTAGCCAAGTCGCTGTTGAGTCTGCCTATGAGAGCTTTATGCGAGAAGTCGCCGTCTGACCCAAAGGGAACTTCCCGCAGCAGGAAATAACGGATGACATCCACCCCGAACTGGTCGATCAACTGGTTGGGCTCGACAACATTGTGTAATGATTTAGACATCTTCTGTCCGTTGACTGTCCACCAACCGTGCGCGAAAATGTTTTTCGGCGGCTCCAGCCCAATAGCTTTGAGCATGGTGGACCAATACACCGCGTGTGTGGTGAGAATATCCTTGCCTACCATATTGTGATCGGCGGGCCAGAACCCGGAGGACTTGATGTCATCGAGTGAACCGTGAATAGAGATATAGTTGATCAAAGCATCGAACCAGACATAGGTGACGTAATCCTCGTCGAAGGGAAGAGGGATACCCCATGCCAGTCGGGACTTGGGCCGTGAGATGCATAAATCTCCCAGCGGTTTTTCCAGGAAGCCGAGCACTTCATTTTTCCGGGATGTGGGCAGAATAAAATGCGGATCATTGTTGATCCTGTCGATCAGCCATTGCTGATATTTTCCCATACGAAAAAAATAATTATGTTCTTTGATTTTCTCTACTTGTCGTTTGCACTCGGGGCAGTTTCCTTCGTTCAGGTCTTTCTCGGTCCAGAACCTCTCGCACGGTGTGCAATACCAGCCTTCATAACTGTCCTTGTAAATTTCATCTTTGGCGTGGAGATCCTGCAAAATGTCGCAGACTAGTTTTTTATGCCGCTCTTCGGTGGTACGGATGAAATCGCTGTTGGAAATATTGAACCGCACCCAGAGTTCCTTGAATCGTTGATGGAGTTTGTCGACATGTTCCTTCGGGCTCACACTCAAGTCGTCGGCGGCCTGCTGGACTTTTTGTCCATGCTCATCGGTGCCGGTCAGGAAAAAGACTTCGAACCCTTCGAGGCGTTTGTAGCGGGCCACCACGTCCGCTGCAATAGTTGTGTAGGCATGGCCTATATGGGGGACATCGTTCACATAATAAATAGGCGTGGTGATATAAAACTTGTCTTGTTGCATG
>CAZEBI010000212.1:0-3324 GCA_964510355.1 uncultured Nitrospina sp.
TGCAAGGCTCTGAATTATTCATTTCAAAAATTTGCTAAGCAATTTGATGAGCTAATAAAATGAAACCTAATAAAGATTATTCAAATCTTCCAAAACCATTTTGGGCTTTAGTCAAAAGTGTAAGTCAAGAAGTAGGTTACACAATCAGGGGAAAAGGGGTAGTTAAAGTTCCCAAGTATTCGGAAATTGTTTCAGCATTTGATAAATTAGAATTAAACTCAAAAAAAATTATTGCCAATGGTAATGCTACGGATTTGGCTAATACACTTGTTGGTTATTATACGTTTAGAGCAGATGCACTAAATAGTTTTGTAGAGCCCAGATTAATGGATGCTGATCGAGCCAAGCAAGAATTTAATAAGCTTTTTAAAAAACTTAATCCGTCTTGCCCTATACCCATGAATAAACAAAAAGGCCGCAAGAAAGCTCCTGCATATTTGACTGCAATTATTAATATGTTAGTTGAGGAAAATGCTGGAAAAATGTCTTGCGACTATGACCCAAGAAAGTTAACCACAATTGTTAAAGATGGGCTTCCGTTAAGGACTCTTTCTAGGCGTGTTGATGGTGCCTTTCCGAAGACGGTAAACCCTCTTGCAATTTGGGAAGTTAAAGAATATTACTACACTACAACTTTTGGAAGTCGAGTTGCTGATGGTGTTTATGAAACCTTACTTGATGGAATGGAACTAGAAGAACTTTCTGAACATGAGAATGTTAAGGTTCTTCATTATTTAATGCTTGATGCACATTATACTTGGTGGGACTGTGGAAAATCCTATCTTTGTAGAATAGTGGATATGTTACACATGGGTTATGTTGATGAGGTTTTATTTGGCTATGAAGTAATAGAACGCTTACCTGAGCTTGTTAAAGAGTGGGTAAAATTAATGAAAAAGTGAGGGCCGTATATTTTGTTTTGACTGATTTTTTATAACTATTGCATACCCAGGTTTTTTCTTTTTTTTAGCAAATATTTTTTATTTTATCACCAATTGAGGGTGGTTTTCTTTCCTTGAACTAATTTCTCTGCCCGATCCAAACAACCTCACCTACTATTTTTATTGTATCGGTTTTTTGAATTATTAGCGGTTCATATTTCGGGTTATCACTTTTTATTTTTATCTGTCCGTTCCATAAATCTTGAATCCGCTTTACGATTAGCTCACCGTCTCGATTGATTATATAAATCGAATCGTTTTTTATTCGATCTACTTTTGTATTTACGAGAAGCAATGCGCCCGCATTAAAAGTTGGGTTCATCGAGTCGCCAACGGCTTGAATGAGTACAATGTGATTGGGGTCGATCCCCAATTCTTGCCTTATCCAGTTTTCCTGAAAAGCTAAATGACTCACTATTTGTTCACTATGGATTAGTGAACCTTGCCCTGCCGAAACCTGAACATCGTATCTGGGAACAAATACATACCCTTCCTTGTCACTTGGTTGCTCATACTCGATAGGAATTGAGCCAATTTTTATTTGTTTTATCTTTGGTTGCGCTGTTGAGGGCATGTTTGTCAGGAGTTCGTTTATATCTATATTCTCACGCAAACAATATGTGACTATCTCTTGATAGGGGAATTTATTCCGCCTTTGCCTGTTGAAAATAGAGTTTCGGGTTGTACCAAGCAACGCATACACCTTTTCTTTTGTTTTAATCCCCTTCATCTTCTTAATCTTTTCAATCACTTCTGAGATAGTATTCATTTTTCACCTATTTTTCTTGACAATTAGTAACGTATAACATATATTATTGAAATAATTGTACACCTTATAGGCGTATAGACGCAAACGATTTAATTTTTCAAATTGCTCTGGCAGTGAAATTCAAATAAAGAAGGTAGCCATTTCTTTGGTGGATAAAAAAACTTCTTTGACCAATTTCTTGTTATGCGTTTAATTTTCGCTTTTTATTCGGTGTTCCATTTTACGTTGGACTTGGAAAATAGGCAATGCAGATTTCAAATAAAAACCTAAATGTTATAGAATCCATGCCTGAAGGGGTTACTTGGCTACAGGAGGGTTTAGAAATGCCAAGCAATCGTACCAAGTGGTTATTGGATCAACTGAAGGTTGAATTTGAAAGGGGGGCTTATAGAAAAAATATCAAGATTGAAACATTAATCAGGAAATTTAAAAAAGACGGTTTGTCTGAAAGGGACGAGCAGATATTAAGGCTTCATATCAAACCTGTTTTTGGAAAGCTCACTCTTAAAGAATCAATCGAGCGTTCTAAAGAATATGCCGAAAAGGTCGGGTGTGAAAAAGTAAAATCCTCTGCAAAAAAAGAGTTATTACTTTTTCAAAGACTCATTCAATTAGGTGATCCTTCTTTTAAACTTTCCAAGATTAAATTTTCAAAGCCAGGTAATAAATTTCAATCATGGCAGATTCTTGAGATCGAACAGATTCTTACGGTGATTGAAAAAGAAGTTAACGAGTTGTACCGACTTCCTTGCAAGGTTGCTCTTTATACCGGGATGCGTCGAGGAAATGTTTTAGGGCTTCGAGCTAAAGACGTTGACCTGAAAAGAAAGGAAGTCCGTTTTACTTTGAATAAATCTGCCAAGGAAATGCTTGTACCTATTTCCAACAAGTTGGCGGGTGTGTTTGATCAAGTGCCATGGCCTATTTGCGAGGATGCTCTGTTATTTCCTGATATATCCAGTGATGCCCTGACTCATTCTGTTAGTCGGGCATTCACGAGGGCTGGCTTTCCTTGGTTCTCGTTTCATAAGTTACGCCATACTGCGGCTTGTTATTTGTTGGAACGTGGCGTGGATATTACTACGATTTCAGTATTATTGGGGCATTCATCCATTAAGGTAACAATGGAATTTTATGCTCGGGTAAAACCTGAAGCATTGAAGAAAGCGGTAGGGATGTTCGATGTTTGAACCCCTTTTTTACCGCCATTAAACTGACGGCTCTGCAAGCTATTGTAAATTGGCGTCCCCAGCGGGATTCGAACCCGCGTCGCCGGCGTGAAAGGCCGGTGTCCTGGGCCAGGCTAGACGATGGGGACGTTCAATTTATTGAAAAAAGTAAGAAGTGAGCCGCGAAGGGATCGAACCTTCGACCACTTGATTAAAAGTCAAGTGCTCTACCAACTGAGCTAGCGGCCCATTCTTTAATAGAATGCGAAGCGAAGAAAATAACAAACCTATTTTAACATGTCAATGGGTTTATTTGGCTTGATTTTATGCCTAAGGCCCAATAATATCTAAGTTTAACCTGTTTTCACCCCTGAATTGACAAAACCTGCTCTATAAAGAGGCTCTCTTGGAAAAATCTGAAAAAATCTGGATGGATGGAAAAATG
>CAZEBI010000213.1:0-3312 GCA_964510355.1 uncultured Nitrospina sp.
ATCGACCAACTGGCGCACGAGCACGCCCAGTCCCTGCGCAGCAATTTTGTCATCGCGGTCATTGGTAAGGTCCGCGCCCGACCGGACGATATGGTAAACCCCAAACTGAAAACCGGCATGATCGAGGTTTATGTCGATGAGTTGGATATTCTCAATCCATCGGAAACCCCTCCTATCTCACCCTGGGAGCCGCAGGACACCTCGGAAGCCCTGCGCCTGAAATACCGATTCCTCGATCTTCGCGGACCCAATTTGCAGCGCAACCTGAAAATGCGCTACGACATCACAAGGGTGGCGAGAAACGAGCTGCACCGCAACGGGTTCATGGAAATAGAAACCCCCGTGCTGACCAAAAGCACCCCGGAAGGAGCACGGGATTATCTGGTACCGAGCCGACTCAATTCACAGAAATTTTACGCTCTGCCCCAGTCACCGCAATTGTTCAAACAGATTCTCATGGTCTCGGGCATGGATCGGTATTTCCAGATCGTCAAATGTTTCCGTGATGAAGATTTACGCTTTGACCGACAACCTGAGTTCACTCAGATCGATATCGAAATGTCTTTCGGTAGCGAGAAGACCATATTCAAGATGCTCGAAGAGATGATGGCAGAAATTTATAAGGAAGTCCTCGATGTTAAAATCGAGACTCCGTTCCCGATCCTGAAATATCAGTCTGCCATCAATCGATTCGGAACCGACAAACCGGATATGCGCTTCGGCATGGAAATCGTTGACCTGGCAGAAATTGTCCGGGGAACATCATTTAAAGTGTTCGCCCAGGTGCTCGAATCGGGCGGGCAGGTACGTGCTCTCAATGTCAAAAACAGTGCCAATATTTTGTCCCGGAAAATGCTGGACGATTTGACCGAAGTTGCCAAAACATACGGCGCCAAAGGGATGGCCTGGATCAAGGTTCAGGAAAGTGGATTGCAGTCCCCCATCATCAAATTCTTTGAGCAAGAAATGCTCGACAAAATGTTGCAGGCTTTGGGAAGTGAACCCGGTGACACCATAGTTTTTATCGCCGACACCCCCAAGATTGTGGCCGATGCCCTCGCCCACCTCCGATTGGCTTTGGGTAAACAGTTGAACCTCATCGACGAATCGAAAAACGCCTTCATCTGGATCACCGAGTTCCCGCTGGTGGAATATGACGAGACTGAAAAAAGGTATACCGCCATGCACCACCCTTTCACCGCTCCGCGTGAGGAGGATCTTGAAAAATTTGAAAGTGACCCCGGTGCCATTAAAGCGCGAGCTTATGATCTGGTGCTCAACGGCAACGAGATCGGCGGCGGCAGTATCCGTATCCATCGAAAAGAAGTGCAGAAAAAAATGTTTGCGTTACTCGGCATCGGCGATGAAGAAGCCGAAAGCAAATTCGGCTTTCTGCTCGACGCGTTGAAGTATGGCGCGCCCCCGCATTGCGGAATCGCCTTGGGGCTGGACCGAATCACCATGTTGCTTTCCGGTGCCGGCTCAATCCGGGAGGTAATCGCTTTTCCAAAAACTCAAAAAGCCACCTGCCTGATGACCCAGGCCCCCTCAGAAGTGGACCCGAAACAACTGCGAGAGTTGCGGCTCAAAGCCGATTTATCCTGACCGCATTTGGCAAAATTCAACCCCATCTGTAGATGAGTTTGATCCTGCATGAATTGCAGGTGCAGGAGAAAGCTTGCCCCACTCACCGGGGCTAAACCCCTTTGTTTTTATTAGCTTTTACAGACCCGCTTTGCCTTTTGCTCCCGCTGGGGTCAGAAACTAAAATAAAGCTAAGACTTATGTCTGGAAACCCAAGGTTCCCCCGCGAACTTCCGTTACACTATTTGTAGTAGAGAGGTGAAGAGAGTAGCGCTCTTTACCTTCTCACATAACACCTCCTCCTCAGGGGTCCGGGAGCAGAGCGTCCTCTGTTCCCGGATTTTTTTGTCGACGAGCCCCGCCAGCGCCCCTTAGCAGAGAATGCGACTGGGCAAGGGCGTGATTGCGCCGAGATAACTTTATGCTAGCCAGAAAAAGTTATTGCCAGTTGGCCCCACGCCTAGTGGTATGTTACCCTCGACAGGCTATGACACTCGACCAAAAAACCATAAAAATCAAATCCCTGATCCGAGAAATGGATAGCGTGCTGGTGGCCTTTTCCGGCGGGGTCGATAGCACGCTGGTGCTCGCCCTCGCCCATGAAGTTCTGGGTGAAAAAGCCCTGGCTGTCACTGCACAATCCGCCAGTCTACCGGCCCGGGAAATGCAGGCCGCCTGTCAGTTGGCCTACGAGATCGGAGCAAGACACCGTATTATAAAAACAGAAGAAATGTCTGATCCAAACTACCAGGCTAACCCGATGAACCGATGTTACCACTGCAAAAAAGAACTTTATTCGAGCCTCAAAAGGGTCGCTGAACAAGAAAATATTTCCACTATTTTAAACGGCACAAACACCGATGATCTCGGTGATTACCGACCTGGGCTTGATTCTGCCCGCGAACACAACGTGCGTAGCCCCTTAGTGGAAGCCGGGTTTAGTAAGCAAGAAGTACGAAAATTGTCTCGCAGGATGAAGCTTTCCATCTGGAACAAACCGGCAATGGCCTGCCTGTCTTCGCGCATTCCCTACGGCCAACCGGTCACGACGGAAAAACTTTCCATGATCGAACAGGCCGAAGACCTCCTGCTCACTTTGGGGTTCACCCAGGTCCGTGTTCGCCATATGGGAACCCTCGCCCGCATTGAACTCGACAAAAACGAAATAACCCGTTATCAACAAGACAAATCCATCCAGAAGTCGGTGCAGGAAAAATTTATAGCTTTGGGATTTAATAGTGTAATGCTGGACCCTGAGGGATATAGAATGGGGAATTTAAACCCACCAGTGGGTTTAATTCCCTTGTAGCTTGCCACGTCTTTTAAAATAACGCTTTATTAGAAAACGCCGTCCGCTTGTAGCGGGGTCGTTAATTTCAGCTCTATTGGAATATAAAAACCATGTTTAAATATGAACTGCGCCCGGAAATAAGAAAACAACTTAAAGACCCGGATGGATTTGAAAACGGGTTGACCGCAGTCTTCCTGGGGCTCGCAGTCTGCATGTCTGGCGTGGGGCTGATGATGGTCCTCTACTTCAATAAACCGGAACATGTCCTGCATCCCACCTGGATTCTATTCCTCGGTTTCGCCATCATCGGCTGGGGCGAATACAAAAAATTCCGCTGCAAATAACCACTAGGCGTGGGGCCGACTGGCAATAACTTTTTCTGGCTAGCAAAAGGTTGCCTCGGCGCAATCAAGCCCTTGCCCAGTCGCATCCCCTGC
>CAZEBI010000214.1:0-3296 GCA_964510355.1 uncultured Nitrospina sp.
GCATTCCCAGTGCTCCGACTGAAATTTCTCCAGAGCAGGCTTTTGCTCATGTAGATGGACGCAGTTGCGATTGGGCGAGCGCTCGACCCGAATGGGGGTTGTCGGGCAATGGAGCGTTTCTCATTGGAAGACGAAAACTGACCAAAGGTTTAGATTTAGGCGGTCGGGCTTTCTTGAATTCTTATGATCCTGTTGCTGATCCTGACGGTGCCATCCTCGAAAAAATCATGACCGCGCCATTAATTGTCGGCGAGTGGATTAATACGGGTTATTATTTTTCTGCGGTTGACCCGTGGGTTTATGGAAGTGGAAGTAAGGTGTTACATAATGTCGTCGGGGGTGTTGGGATGATGCTGGGGAGCCAAAGTGATTTGCAAATGGGACTCCCCTTGCAAACAGTCAATAACGGGGACGTTCACTATCATGAACCCATGAGACTCTTGGCTATCATCGAACAAACGCCGAGTGTGATTTCATCTATCATTCAAAAACACTCGATCCTGCAACAGTTGCTTCATAATCAATGGCTTAATCTTGTGGCCTTGGACCCCCATACGTTTAAGTTTCATCGGTACAACCCTGATGCAACGTGGGAAGCGGTTCATGTTCCCTGATTGGATATATATTAAAGATAGGTGCTCGAACTGTTACAAGAATGCAGATATTTTATTCCAGATCTCCGGTTAGTTTTTTGCAGGAAAAATTGAATGTCACTGATGTTTTGCAATTAAACCCGTATTTGATAATTTTATGACAGCTCGATCTAGGCCAGTATCATCAGAATTTCTGTTTTTAAAAGCCATGGCACTGTTTGTGCTTTGGATTTTTTTATCTGTCAGCTTTGACTGGGTTCATCTTGGTTTGGGGCTTGTTTTTTCTTTCGCCGTGGCTTGGATCAACTCGGGTCATTCACCTTTTGTTCCGAAATTTCGTTTATGGCTCAGAATCCTCCTTTACCTGCCCTGGCTTTTTTATAAAATTATTCAAAGTAGCCTTCACTTGTCTAAGCTTATTTTGCATCCTGCGCTTCCGATTGCTCCGCAGTTGATTTCTGTGGAGTCAAAACTGCGTCACCACGCAGCCGTTGTTCTTCTGGGTAATTCCATTACGTTAACCCCTGGTACGGTCACCGCAGAGGTTGACGGTAATAAACTCATTGTTCACGCGATAGATGAAGTTTCAAGCGCAGATATTGCAAGTAAGCAGATCGAATCAAAAATTGCTGCTATTTTCAAGGATGAAGAGCCGGACTTATGATAACTTTCCATTTTTGCATTTTGGTGTTGCTGGCTATTCTCATTGGTGCGTATCTGTACCGGGTTCTGCAAGGCCCCACGGTTTTTGATCGTGTGTTGGGCCTCAATGGAATTTCCACCAAAGCAATTATTTTACTTATTGTCATTGGTATGTATTTTGACCGAGTCGATATGTTTGTTGATATCTCGACGGGGTATGCTCTGCTAAATTTAGTCGGAGCAATTGCCGTGACCAAATATCTGGAGCAAAAGGGGCTCCCATAGCATGGCCATACTTTCCAATATTTTTATAGTAGTGGGGTTGTTTTTTCTGACGGTTGCTGCGATTGGCGTGATTCGATTGCCCGATGTGTTCAGTCGTTCTCATGCCGTATCCTTGACAGACTCCTTAGGGGCCTTTTTGATGTTAGTTGGAATCGCCTTCCATGAGGGGCTGGATAAAAATTCGCTGAAAATTCTAATGGTGTTGGCCTTGCTGTATACTCTAAACCCGGTCATTTCCCATGCTACGATTCGCGCGGCTCTCCGGTCTGGCTTGAAGCCCTGGAAAAAGGAAACCTCATGACCTTTTTATATGAAATTCCTTTGCTCCTTCTCCTGCTTGTTACTGCCGCCGGTGCCATCATGGTAAAGGATTTGATCAGTGCCGTTCTGCTCTTGGGCTCTTATAGTTTTTTTCTGGCGTTGGTATGGGCAGGCCTCGGAGCTGTGGATGTTGCCTTCGTGGAAGCCGTCGTAGGATCAGGGTTAGGTACGGTTCTGTTTCTATTAACTCTATTTGGTACTGCTCCCAAAGACACGCGGCTTCGGCGTCCTCCTCCTTCTGCGACAACGTTAATTATTTTTCCTCTCTTGGGAATTCTTTTGCTCTATGCCGCAAGCGATCTTCCTGAATTTGGAGACCCGAATTCTCCGGCGAGTGTTCATATTTCGCCGACCTATCTCGAGCGAAGCTATCAGGATACCCACACCCCGAATGTTGTGACTTCGGTGCTGATGGACTATCGATCGCTTGATACGATGGTCGAGACCGTAGTCATTTTTGCGTCAGGCATTGCATGTGCCTTACTGCTTAGGAGACATGGATAATGATACGTCCACACGACAGTATTATCGTTCATACCTTAGGGCGCTTTATCATCCCGGTGGTCCAGATTTTTGGTTTATATGTGTTGTTTTTTGGGCAATACGGACCCGGGGGAGGCTTTGTGGGTGGGGTGATTCTAGGCACGGGGATGATCTTATCGGTTTTAATTTTCGGTCATGACGCTTCTCGGAGTCAATACACCAAAAATGTTTTACATGGTGATGGGGTCGGGATGCTGATCTACGCAGGGGTTGGTGGCTTGTGCATGATCGGAGGTGGCGAGTTCCTCAATTATGCGAATTTGGAAATCCCAGGGTTGGAAACTGCGTCTCGAAGATCTTTGGGAATCGTACTCACCCAAGTCGGTATAGCTATAGATGTTGCGGTAACAGCCGTTTCTATTGTGTTCAGCTTATCTGCTGAAGAGATTATGGAGGATTCAATAAATGGCTGATGTATTATTCGTAATTTTTCAGCGACCCAATTTTTTAACATTTGTCATCATTTTTCTGTGGGGCTTTTATATCATGGTTACGCGATACAATCTCGTAAAGAAACTCATCGGGATGTATTTGGTGCAAACCAGCGTGATTTTTTTCCTGGTGTCTATCAGCGTGAAGAAGGGCGCAACGGTTCCCGTGCTCATGTCAGCCACGGAGCAGGTACAAGCGGCCAGTTACGCAAATCCGTTACCTCATGTCATGACGTTAACGGCTATTGTGGTTGGCATGGCGACTACCGGCGTGGGGTTAGCCCTGTGCGGGGCGATCTATCGAAAATATGGAAGCCTTGACGAAGAAGAAATTCTTGAAAAACTAAAATGACTCACCAACTTCCCGTAATCCTATTTCTTCTGCCATTGTTTGCCGCTATTTCCATGCCCGTGGTTTGCCTGAAACACCGTCACTGGAGCCAGCCAATTTCTGTGGCAGTTCTCGCGGCTATGGTGCTGG
>CAZEBI010000215.1:0-2090 GCA_964510355.1 uncultured Nitrospina sp.
TTGATGATGCGGCTACGCGGGTGAAAGTTTTTGTAAACCCGGTGGCCAAACCCCATTAGCCGGAACGGGTCATTGGGGTCTTTGGCCTTTTGCACGTACTTATTAACATCTCCGTCATCATCATGGATGTTTTGCAACATTTCAATGACGGCCTGGTTCGCCCCTCCGTGAAGAGGACCCCACAAGGCGTAGATAGCCGAGGACACCGATGCAAACAGGTTGCACATGGAACTCCCGACCAGGCGGACGGTGCTGGTGGAGCAATTTTGCTCATGGTCGGCGTGCAAAATCAATAACACATCCAGGACTTTGGCCGCGTCTTCATCCACCTCATAAGGCTCGCAGGGGAGGGCAAACATCATTTTCAAAAAGTTTGCGGAATAGCCCAGAGTGTTATCAGGATATTGGAAGGGCTGACCGATGGATTTTTTATAACTGTATGCCGCAATGGTCGGTAGTTTTGCCATCAGCCTGTGGATGGCGATTTCCACCTCGCGCTCATCTCTGACGTTCAGTTCATTTTGGTAGAAGGTTGCCAGAGAACCGACGACCGTACTGCATACCGCCATCGGATGCGGATTGTTGGGGAAACCATCATAGAGGTTTTTGATGGACTCATGAACCATGGAATGGTGTACCAGATGATATTGAAAGTAGTCGAGTTGCTCACGGCTCGGGAGTTCACCATAGATGAGAAGGCAAGCGGTTTCGATAAAGGAACTTTTCTCGGCGATCTGTTCGATGGGGTAACCCCGGTATAGCAGGACTCCTTTTTCGCCATCCAGATAAGTGATCTCACTTTGGCAGGAACCCGTGCTCATATACCCTGGGTCAAAAGTAATCAGCCCCGTAGTACTCCTCAGAGTGGAGATGTCGATGGCTTTTTCTCCGCAGGTGCCTTCCAGAAGTGGGAATTCGTAGGTTTTTCCCTGATAAGTGAGTGTGACAGTTTCTCCCATGGTTATCCTCCGGTGAGATCGGGGTCTTCGTTAGTGTTAGCAATTGCAAAGTTTCCGTTACTCTGTATTATAAACCCTGTTTATCGGTGAATTTTGTTTTTTTTAGGATAATTCGTGATGAAAAAAAACGGGCTTTTATATCTGATGGTTGCGGGAATTGTTCTGGGAATTTTTTCAGGATGGATGTTTGGACGCACGATGCTGGCGGTGGAATGGATCGGTGAGATGTTTCTGGATGCCTTAAAAATGCTGGTGGTTCCTTTAATCATTTCCTCGATGATTGTTGGCATTGCGGGTTTGGGAGATATCAGGAAGGTGGGAAAAACCGGCCTGATCGCATTGGTATATTTCATGACCACAACTTGCATTGCCGTCGTGATCGGGCTGGTGATGGTCAATATTATCGAGCCTGGAGTAGCCGTCGAGATGACGGTGGAGCATATCCCGGATAATGTTGCGGGAAAAGAAAAGGTCAGCATCACCGATATTCTAAAAAGTTTTGTTTCGCCTAATCTGGTGCAGTCGATGGCGAATATGGATATTCTTCCCCTGATCATGTTTTCCCTGGTGTTTGGCGGAGTTTTAACCACGTTGGGGGAACCGGGAAAACGGGCGATTGACTTTTTTGACACGATCAACGTTGCGGTCATGAAGATCGTTCACCTGCTCATGTATTTTGCGCCGCTCGGAGTTTTTGCGTTGATCGCATCCAAGCTCGGTGCGGCAGGTGGCGGGGATGCGTTTCTAGCAGAGTTGGGGAAAATCGGAAAATATGTCGTGACCGTTATTTCCGCGCTTTTGGTTCATGGGCTTGTGGTGTTGCCGACGATTCTTTATGTGACCACGGGCAGAAGCCCCATCACCTATTTTAAAAATGTGACGCAGGCGCTGACCACGGCTTTTTCAACGGCGAGCAGTTCGGCTACCTTGCCGGTCACCATCGAGTGTGCTGAAGAATACAACCGGGTTTCCCGCAAAGCTTCTCTTTTTGTCCTGCCCCTGGGTGCTACGGTGAATATGGATGGCACGGCTCTTTATGAATCGGTCGCCGCCTTGTTCATCGCGCAAATGCTGGGCATCGACCTGAGTTTCGGGCAACAGGTGATCATTTTTCTGACCGCAACCCTAGCC
>CAZEBI010000215.1:2133-3272 GCA_964510355.1 uncultured Nitrospina sp.
CCTGAGGCGGGGTTGGTGACCATGGTGATGGTGCTACAGTCTGTCGGGCTTCCTCTGGAGGGAATCGGTATGCTTCTCTCCATCGACTGGTTTCTGGACCGTTGCCGGACTACGGTGAATGTCTGGGGAGATTCCATCGGTGCTGCGGTGATAGATACTTTAGAAGAAAAATGGGTAGAGAAAGGAGGTGGGGAAACTTGATCCTATTAGCGTTGGCAGGAATAGTCGTAGGTGTTCTTTCTTCGGGGTCCGGGTTGGGAGGGGGCTTTCTGGTGGTTCCTCTGCTGATTTTTCTGGGCAGGGAGACAAAGATGGCAGTAGGCACAGCCTTTATTTTTATTCTGCTGGTGGCGATATCTTCGATTCTAACGCATTACCGGTTGGGCAATATCGACCTTAAAGCCGGGCTGATTCTAGGGCTGGGAGGTGTGCTCGGTGCGCAAATCGGGCCTCACCTGTTGCAACATATGTCTGACCAGAATTTCAAGCGCATGTTTTCCGTGCTTTTGGTGATCACGGCAGTTTGGGTTTTTGCCGACTCTTTTGGTAGCTCCAAAGGGTAGATCAGGAATCACTTTTACTATAGGTTCCACGTACCAGCCGGACGGCAAAGGGGCCTTCCCCGAATTTGTTGATCCAACTGGAACGGCCCTTGACCAGACTGAACAGCATAGCGCGGTCGCCGTTGACGGTGTCTGTCCAGGTGCAGTCGGCGCATTTGGGTTCGAACTGTGCAGGAATATGAATTTCAGTGTTGCCAAAATCCCGCAAGCTGTAACTTTTATCAAAAATAGTTTTAATATCTTCCAGTTTCGGCACTCGCCAGTCATTAAAACCGCCAAAATTTTCCAGGTTTTTTTCTTCGGCAAATTTCATGGATTTTTCCAGATGAATCCATTTTCCTGTACCAGGTCAGGCCTGTTTGTTTGTCGGTGATGGTATCGTTGCCATTGTCTATGAATCGGGACATGGTAAAAAAACCTCTTTTATTATCGTTGTAGAATTATTGTAGCAGAGTTTGGCTGGAGCAGAGTATCTGTCGCTATTCGTAGGCGGTGGGGAGCAAGCATAAAAAAAGGCAAATCCCCCCCCAACCCCCTTCGTAGAAGGGGGAGCTTCAATGGACCCCTCTTTTTCAA
>CAZEBI010000216.1:0-3260 GCA_964510355.1 uncultured Nitrospina sp.
GGAAGCCTAAAGCAGTTCACGGATACCCCACCTGTCCTTGACAGGTTCAAAAAATGGTTTTTGCACGGCATCTACGGGGAGGCTTTTTGAATGTTTAAGAGCTTTGGGGATATCTGGAAATTGTCGGATAGATAAAAGTCCCCTTTGAGAGGGTTGGATTCCAGCCTGACCGAGCCTGAACATATATCCGGTTCCGAAAAAATTGGTGCCGGACCCAATTGGGAGTGAAGCGGAATAGGAAAGCCTGTTGCGTTTTTAGATATAGCTGGTTGCCCTTCTTTCGGTGGTGTGTCTTGCCCTGTCCAGCCTTCCCTTTGCCGTTTCGGTCGGTTTTGCCCCTCCTCCTATACAAAAGCGAGTGTGTGCCTGATGGCCGGGCAATGACCCAACGCGGAAGATGAATTTTTCCTCTATGAAAATGGATAAATTTGCGGTCCGTCAGGATATGAAATATCGGCGCAGTGCCATGAGCCCAGGTGAGATTTCAACTTTGAGCCGGGCCATCGAAGACAGGCTGTTTGCCTGTGAAGAATTTTTGGCTTGCCGGGATATACTGTTCTACCTCTCGTTCGGCAACGAAGTGCGTACCGATGAAATGATCACGCGTTCCCTTGAAAATCACCAGCGGGTTTATGTCCCGCGACAGGTGAAGAGGGAAAGGCGGCTGGAAGTGTGTGAAATTACCGATATGGATCAAGAGTTTGACTTAGGTTCTTGTGGTATTCGGGAGCCTGCCCGACTTGGTAGCTCGAAGGTGGTGTCACCGTCAAGAATTGATGCTGTCATTGCGCCAGGGTTGGCATTTGATCGTTCCGGAGGGCGGGTTGGTTTTGGTGGAGGTTGTTTTGATTGGCTTTTAAAGCAATCGTCAGCGCTCCGTGTGGGAGTGGCTTATGGATTTCAAATTATGGACTCGGTTCCCCAGGACCCCTGGGATGAAAGGGTTCAAATTATTTTTGCTGATAACGATACGATAAACTGCTGAGCCGCCGGAAGGCTGAGTGGGTTTATTTTAAATATTGAGGTTTCACCATGCATATTTTTACTGTCATTAAGGTTAACTTAATAACCCTGCTAATGGGGATGTCTTTTACTTTGGTGATTGGTTATGCCATTGGGTATTTTTTGCGCAAAATGTTTACCGAGTATCAGATCAAGGAAACCGAAGAACGCGGAAAGCAAATTATCCGTGAGGCGGATCAGGAAGTCGCGAACCGACTGAAATCCGGAGAGATTGAAGCACGCGAAAAATCTTTGGGGATCAAAGCCGAATTAGAAAAAGAAATGAAGGTGCGGCAGGACGGTTTGCGTAGCCAGGAAATAAGCCTGGATAGAAAAGAAAGAGATTTTAGAGGTGAAACCCATAAACTTCAGAGCCGGGAAAAGGAACTCCAGGAGCAAAGCAGCAAGCTTGTGGACAAAGAAAAAGAAGTTGCCTTGCAAAAGACCGAGTACCAGAAACTGGTGGATGAAGAGCTGAAAAAACTTGAGGTGATTGGTTCCTATACTGCTGATAAGGCACGCGAGGAAGTCAAAAACAAGATCATCGATGAAGCCAAGATGGATGCGGCCCACGAAGTAAAAAAAATCGAGGAAGAAACTAAAAAGCGTGCGGACAATGAAGCCTGTAGATTGATCACCATGGCTGTTCAGCGGCTCGCTTCAGATCATGTGGCAGAAACCACCGTTTCGGTGGTGGAACTGCCCAGTGATGATATCAAGGGCCGAATCATTGGCCGGGAGGGAAGAAACATCCGGGCTTTAGAGCAGGCCACCGGAATCGACCTGATCATTGATGATACCCCGGGCGCGGTGGTGTTGTCGGGGTTTGATCCTATCCGGCGAGAAGTGGCCCGCCGGGCGTTGGAGCAACTGACCCTCGACGGTCGGATTCACCCTGGACGCATTGAAGATGTTGTCAATAAATGCAAAAAAGAAGTCACCCAGAATATTACAGAGGCCGGTGAGCAGGCGGTTTTAAATGTGGGCATCGATAATATTAATCCCGAAATCGTTAAATTGCTGGGGCGCCTCAAGTACCGGACCAGCTATACCCAGAACGTGCTTGAGCATGTGCAGGAGGTGGCGTTTATTTGTGGTAGCATTGCCGCAGAACTGGGGTTGAACGTGGCTCTGGCCAAACGGGCAGGCTTGCTACACGATATTGGCAAGGCCATTGACCATCAGACCGATGGCACGCATACCCAGTTGGGAGTGGATATTGCCAAACGCTATAAGGAACATCCTTTTGTCATCAATGCGATCGCGTCTCACCATGAAGATTGTGAGGCGGAATCTCCCTATGCTGTTTTGGTGGCGGCGGGGGATACCATTTCTGCCTCCCGACCCGGAGCCCGAAGGGAAATGCTGGAGACCTATGTCAAACGCATGACACAACTGGAAGTTATTGGTGACTCCTTCAACGGAGTGCAAAAAACCTTTGCCATTCAGGCGGGCCGCGAAGTAAGAATCATTGTCATGCCTCATGGGATTGATGACCAGAAGGCCGGCATTCTGGCCCGGGATGTTGCCAAGAGAATTGAAAAAGAGGTGACCTACCCCGGAGAAATTAAAGTCACTGTTGTTCGAGAGACCCGGTACACGGAGTTTGCCCGATAGTAAAAGTTTTCGAATAAACAAATTATTGCTCACCGTCCGGGTTTCCCGGAGTTCCTCCAAATAGAACGGAATTGATATTGTATGGAAGATTTAGGCCGACTGGTACAACTCAGACACGAAAAACTCGATGAACTCCGGGAGATGGGGGTTTCTCCATACGTCAACCGGTTTCATGTAAACACTGCCCTTTCCGCTTTGTTTGAAAAATACTCCGCTCTGTCCAAGGAAGAGCTCGATGAGAAAAACTCGGAATATATAATCGCCGGGCGCATGATGAGTCGGCGCAAACACGGCAAAACCACCTTTGTGAATGTCAAGGATGTGTCCGGAGATATCCAGGTTTTTATTAACAAAAATGCCTTAGGTGAGTCCGCCTACGAAATATTCAGCAAGTTTGATATTGGCGATATCATTGGTGTCGAGGGCAGGGTTTCTAAAACCAGAACCGGTGAACTGACTCTGTTTGCCGGTAAAGTGACCCTGCTTTCCAAGTCGCTTCTTCCTCTGCCTGAGAAATGGCACGGACTTAAAGATGTAGAACTTCGTTATCGCCAGCGTTATGTGGACTTGATCGTCAACCCGGATGTTAAAAAAGTTTTCATCGCCAGAAGCCGGATCATCCAGACGTTGAGGGATTATCT
>CAZEBI010000217.1:0-3249 GCA_964510355.1 uncultured Nitrospina sp.
GATGGTTTTTACGCTCAAGGACAACTCTTTACCTATCTCAGTGGGAGATTGTCCTTCCGCCAGCATTATGAATACCTGATGTTCCCGGTCAGAAAGCCTTTCGTGGGCCGGTCGGTCGGACTTGCTAAAGTCAAACGCCAGTTTTTCGGTGATTTCAGGGCTGGCATATTTTCCGCCACCAGCAACTTTTCGTACAGCGGCATATATTTGGTCGGCACTGCTTTCTTTCATGATAAAACCCGAAGCTCCGGCTTTGAAAAAACGCACCGCGTAATGCTCTTCCGGCAACACGGTTAAAATCAGGACCGGCAGTTTGGGACGCTCATCCCGCAGTTGCTTGAGAATTTCCAGGCCACCCTTTCCGGGCAGAGAGATATCCAGAAGAGCTAGGCTCAAATCCATCCCCCGAACCTCTTCTAACAACTCTTCCCCGGATTCCACTTCAGCCACAACCTCTATGTCCGGAGTTTCAGAAAACGCATTCTTCAAGCCCCGGCGAAACAAAGGGTGATCGTCTGCGATGATTATTTTTATTTTTCCACTTGCCTTTTTTGTTGCCATGTTCATCCCTTCTTAATGTTGATGGTTACGGTTGTCCCGCCATTTGGAACACCGTGAATCTGTACATTGCCGCCCCAAACCATGGCCCGCTCTCGCATGCCCAGCAGGCCCAAAGACCTCATGTCCGACACCTGCTCGGGTGAAATACCGCAACCATCGTCTCGAACCTGTAGGGCAATGCATTCACTGGATTGACTCAGTGTAACATAAACCTTCTTCGCCCCGGCGTGGCGAACGATGTTCGTCAATGTTTCCTGAAAAACCCGAAACACGGTGGTGGAGCGCTCCAGGTCTGGTTCAAAATCATTCAGGTCATTGATGAATTCGCACGCGATTCCAGTCCGGGTCTTGAACTCCTTGGCCTGCCATTTGATGGCCTCGGCAATTCCCAGGTCGTCCAGAATCGGCGGCCTAAGATCCATTGCAATTCTCTTGACCGACTGAATGGCCTCATCGCTCATTTCGAGCAGATGTTCCGTCGATTTCTGGATGCTCGGATTATAATGGCTGAGTTTGTTGCTGAGCAAAGAAAGCTCCAGTTTGATAGTGGTGAGCAATTGGCTCAGATGGTCATGAACTTCCCGGGCAGTACGGGTTCTTTCTTCCTCGCGCACCTGTTCCAGGCGGTGATACAAATTACGCAACTGCTCATACGACCGTTCACTTTCATCCTGGGCCTGCTTTCTTTCCAGCACTCTGCCGAGCTGGGTTCCAATCTGCGCCATGATGTCGAGCAGCTCAGGATCAGGTTCTACTGCCTTGGACGAGAAAAATTCCATCACTCCCACTACCTTTTCGCCGATCAATATGGGAAACGCAAACCCGGCTTTTACCCCGATATCTTTCGCCTGTTTCGCGCGGGGGAAATTGGAGTCCTTCGTCACATCATTGATCCAGGCGGGCTCTCCGCTGACCAGCACCCGACCGGGGAGACCCACCCCCTCTTCCAAAGGCGTCTCCTGGGTGATCTTTTTAAACGTGTCAAATTGTCCGGGCCTCTCCGTATGCCAGAACTTGCTGGGGACCAGTCCTTCGGAAGGATTTTCAGCGATCAAATATAGGTGCCCCAAGGGCCACCCGGAGAATTCGCAGACATGGCGGATGCAAAACCGCAGGGTTTCATCAATCGCCCGGGTCTCATTGGAGGCCACCGCAATGGTCTTGATCAGTTTGGAATACTTTATTTCGACGTTTAAACGTTCATTGGTTTCCTTAAACTTGTAAGTCCGATCTTTGATTTTTTCCTCCAATTCATTGTTGACAGCACGCAGGTTTTCCTCAACCCGGTCAATAATCAGGCAAAGTATGGCTGTCATCCAAATGGTAAAAACCGCAAGAAGCCGGTTGGCAACCACGGCACCCCACTCCCCTCCGGGTGGTGAAACGATGAACCCTGCCGCATTTAAAACAGAACCCAGAACCGCCGCGTAAATAATAAAAGAACGGTTTCTTGCCATCAACCCCAAAAGAACCAGGACCACATAAAGCATTCCACCCGCAATCCCGAGGGGAATCTGCGCATCAAGCACAAAGATCAATCCCGAAAGAACCAGCCCCAGAACCAAATACTTCGGGGAAGGATTTTTTTTAATTTTCGTTTCTTGTCCCATAATTTGAACCATCGATTTTGGCAAGATACCGCATCAGTACCCCTGAAACCCAGGTGAAAACGGTTTTCAATACCTCCACAGATCGAACACAAATAGTGGGAATACCGGAATTAAGTAAAAAATGGTAAAATGGTCAACTGAGAAGCAGGATTCTATTTACCAACAGGAACAGCGGGGGTAACGAATTACAGTTCATCAAATCCCAAGTTATCTCCCCACAAAATTAAAAATGCATATAAAAATAATATGGGTTCTTATAATAGTAGCGGTTGGTTTTCCCGGTGTCAATTGGGCGGACAAAAACAAAACCGAACTTGTACTGTTCAGGGAAGTTCTGGACCCATGGACCCTGTTTGGCAAGGGGCGTTCCTGCAGTGACGTTTTTATAGTTGAAAAAAGCCGGGATTATCCAGGCTTCCAGGGCATGAATAATCGTTTCTGTGAAGGGGAATACTCCCTGACTCTTGACGGCCCTCCCGGAACCACCATCACCCTGTACGGGCAGGCTTTTTTCGGTGAAGACCGCGGCTACCTGACCCTGACCAAGACCGATCGCAAGCGAGTCTGGATTTGGGACCTGGAAGACTTTCTGGATGGTAAATGGATGGTCGCTGAAGCCAACAAGGACACAGGAGCTTATGAAGTGTATTTCCACGCCTATCCCGATTTTAAAATGCACCTGGGGTCGGCAAAGTGGAATGAAACGACCCGTTTCCAATCCCCGGACTTTCCTTTGGGTAAATAATGTGCAGATCAACCTGGTTCAAAACAAAACCCTGTTGACCCGTGCCAGCGGCTATCTTAAGGGAGTCTGTTCGCACTCGTTGAATCCGTATGGCGGGTGTGGATATGGGCTTTCCTCCTGCGGCGAGGGTTGTTATGTCCGCTTCAATCAGTGGCTGACAAGGGGTCGCGAGTGGGGAAAGTTTGTCGATGTGAAAACCAACGCCGATAAACTGTATCTCCAATCCGCGATAAGGGAAAAAAACTGGGCACACAAACAATCCATTCCCTTTGCGATTTTCATGTCCAGTGCCACCGACCCCTGGCAACCGGCTGAAAAAAAATACCGGGTGAC
>CAZEBI010000218.1:0-3178 GCA_964510355.1 uncultured Nitrospina sp.
TTGCGCGAGTGGTTTTTAAATCACCCCAGCCCCTCTTTAAAAAGAGGGGTCCATTAAAGCTCCCCCTTCTACGAAGTACCCGCTTCGGGGCATGAAAGCCGAGGAAGAAATACCACAGGGGTTGGGGGGATTTGCCTTTTTTCACTTACAGCAGAACGAAAAAATATTCCGGTTACACTTTGTGCTTCGGGATATATTCTAAAAATGGTCGCTGAGCTTTTCCGGGCCTGCATTTCCCGATGCTCAACTTTTCACTCATGCAATATCCGGGCTAGTGGGGATCTTCCAGAGATTTCAAAATGGACTCCATATCTTTTTTCAACTCCTGCTTCCATTCCAGAAAAGCATCCCGGTCGTAGGCAAAATCCATTTGAGTGACTTTTCTCTTTTTAAACTTCTTGAGTTTGTTTTTAGCCCCGGCAATGGTGAACTTTTCTTCGTAAAGCAGTCGTTTGATCTCCAGGACCAACTCGACATCCTTTTTCTGGTATGACCTCTGCCCCGATTTGTTTTTAGAGGGGTTCAGTGCATCGATTTCGTCTTCCCAGTAACGCAAAACATGTTGTTCTACGCCAGCCAGGTCAGCGACCTCACCTATTTTAAAAAATATTTTATCAGGAATCATCAGAAGACTGATTGGTAGAGTCCAGCAACTGTCTGCTGGGCTTAAAGGTCAATACTGTCCGGGGTCGAATGCGAATCGTTTCACCTGTTTTGGGGTTGCGCGCATTACGGGCATTTTTCTGCCGCAAAATAAAACTGGCGAACCTTGAGATGCGCACGTTATTTCCACGGGCCAGTTCGGATTTAATTGCGTCAAATAAAATTTCCACCGCCTGGGCAGCCTCCTGGCGGGTGAACCCGACCTTTTCATAAACCTGGTCGACAATATCCGCCTTCACCAGGGTTCCATTTAAATCGGCTTTGTTCAAAACTGTTTCCTCAAAAAAAACGGTATTTTTTTATTTCAGTTATTACTTTTCTTCGTGGTCCCGGTTGGCTTGATCCATTATTTTCCGCATCAAATGCTCCGGCACATCCGCATAGTGATCGTATTCCATGACAAACATACCCCGTCCTCCAGTCAGAGAAGTCAGGTCGGCGGCATAATTCAAGACTTCCGCCATCGGCACATGCGCACGGATGGTCTGCGTTTCATCTCCAGAATCAATCCCCTGAATCTTACCGCGTTTGGAATTGATATCTCCCATTATATCCCCAACATGGTCGCTCGGTACCACAATTTCCATATTCATGATCGGTTCAATAAGAATCGGTTTGCAATCCATGACTCCTTTTTTGAAACCGAGTGAACCGGCAATTTTGAATGCCATTTCCGATGAGTCCACATTGTGATAAGACCCGTCATACAATTTCACTTTCACATCAACCATGGGGCAATGCGCGATGATGCCATGGGCCATAGCCTCCCGGATGCCCTTGTCGACAGCAGGAATATATGTTTTTGGGATAGCGCCGCCAACAATTTTATCCTCAAAAACATAGCCGTCACCCCTCTTCTGCGGTGAGATTTCTATCCAGGTGTCGCCAAACTGGCCTTTCCCGCCCGTTTGTTTTTTATATTTTCCCTGCACCTTCGTTGTGCCTTTAATGGTTTCGCGATAAGGAACCTTGGGGGCTTTGACATCTACCTCCACACCAAAGCGCCGTTTCAACCTTTCCAGCGTCACATCAAAGTGCACCTGCCCGAGGCCAGAGAGCAATAATTGTCCGGTCTGAACATTTCTTTCCATATTCAGGCTCGGGTCTTCTTCCAATAACCTGTGCAGAGCATTACTGATTTTTTCTTCATCCGCCCTTGTTTTGGGCACCAGTGCCCGCGAGAAAACCGGCAAGGGGAAGGCAATGGGCTCGAACACCACCTTTTTTTCCGCATCGGAAAACGTATCCCCCGTCACGGTTGATTTCAGTTTCGCCACGGTTCCTATGTCCCCTTCGCCGATTTCCGCAACCTTGACCTGTTTCTTGCCTTGTAGCATATACAACTGCCCCACACGCTCATTGATATCCTGAGTGGCATTGTAAATCGTGGCATCCCCCTTGAGAGACCCCGAGAACATTCTAAACAAAGTCAGTTTTCCGGCATAGGGGTCAGCAATGGTTTTGAACACCAGGCCGGAAGTTGGCTCACCTTTATTCGCCGAACGCGTCACATCATTCGTAGCAACTACAGGAGCGCGCAAATCAGGGGAAGGAAGATATTTGATCGCCGTCTGAAGTAGAAGGTCTACCCCCATATTATGCAGAGCGGACCCGCAAACCACAGGTATCAACTGGCCGTTTTGAATGCCTTCTTTTAGCCCTTTAGAAAATTCCTCCTCCGTCAGTTCCCCATGTTCAAGATACACTTCAACCAGATCGTCATCGACTTCCGCTACAGCTTCCATCAAGTCTGCGTGGCCAATTTCCATTTCATCTTGAATCGCCGCAGGCACTTTCCCCGTCTTGCCACTGCCTTTATCTTCTTTGGTGTAGGAAACATAATGATTGTCGATGAGATCCACTATTCCCGAAAAGTCCTTGCCGCTGGCATCGGGAAGCTGGAGAAAAACCGGGTTTTTTTTAAATTTCTTTTTAATGGTTTCCAGGATGGGAGCAATATTGGCCCGTTCATGATCCAGTTTATTGAGGAAAATAATTCTGGGAAGGTCGAGTTGATCGGCCCATTGCCATATTTTTTCAGTATAAAACTGTACCCCTTCATCAGCACCGATTACGAAAATCAAACCATCGACCACCCTGAGACAAGCAGGCGTGTCAGCAATAAAGTTACTGCTTCCCGGTGTATCGACAAGATTCAATTTCGTTGCGTTCACTTCACAAAATGCCACCGAGGCATCTATGGAATGTCCGTGTTTTATTTCATCCGGGTCATAATCCATAACCGATGAGACATCGCCCACCTTACCCAAGCGATCCGAGATACCGGAAAAATACAAAATCGCTTCGGCTAAAGATGTTTTACCCGACCCACCATGGCCCACCAATCCAATATTCCTGATATCCTGAAGTTTATATTGTTTCATATCACCTCACTGGCTAAATAGAACAAAACAAACGATCATGAAATAAGAGCCACCGTTGATAAACTGCTGGTGGTTGCGAGCTATAAAGATTTCAAATTTTACAGCAAAAGTCAAAACTTAATATGAGCTAA
>CAZEBI010000219.1:0-3156 GCA_964510355.1 uncultured Nitrospina sp.
TTGCAATAAATTTTGCGGGCAACAACAACGCTCAACGAGTCTTTGCTATCTGCCTCCGGTGGCTCACCGGCACTAGGCGTGGGGCCAGCTTGCAATAAATTTTGCGGGCAACAACAACGCTCAACGAGTCTTTGCTATCTGCCCCCGGTGGCTCACCGGCACTAGGCGGGGGGCCAGAGTGCACATTATATTCTTCCTCATCTTTCGTGCCCCTTGGCAGGGAGGGCTTTACATAACTCTGGATTTTTCATTGATCCTCCCCTCTCATGAGGGGAGGCTTGGAGGGGTGTGGATTTTTTCATGAAATTCATAATCCAACCCTCCCCTAACCCCTCCCTATGAAGGGAGGGGAAGGACATGTTTAGCTTTGCCGACTTACGCAAAAGTCTCGGGGATGTAACTGGGCAGGAAACTTGATCGCCCCGAGATAACTCTTTGCTCGCCAAATAAAGCCACGGCACACGGGCCCCACGCCTAGTGGTGGTCGTAAATGCCGAACTTTTTCAGGTAGGATATAAAAGAAACTACATTTACCAATTCAACCGGTTCCTCTTCAATCAAGTTCATCGCTTCAGGGGTAAAATATCCTGTCGTGATCAAAATTCCTCGTGACGCGCCCTCCCCTTTCACCGTATCCAGAAACCCTTTAACCTTTATGGCATTGACCGTTTTTCCGGGGGGGTCGATAATGCAAAGGGCCAGATAACTGCCCCCCACAACAGGTGTTTCGTCATTCATGGCCAGTTCCAATTCATGCTCGTCCGCCCAGACAGAGTGGACGTACTCAAGATTGAATTTTTCCAGAAACTCAACACATTTGGATTTAAAAGCATCCCGATCAGAGAGGTAGATGGGAATATCAGCAGGACTGTCGAAATGGATTTGTTCCTGCGGCGCAGGAGGAGAGGTCTTCTTCAAGAACAAAATCAGGATGATTCCTATAAAAAACGCAATGAATACAATCCCGAAAATAGCCACTTACTTTATCATTTCATCCCAAACTTTTTCTTTTTTTCCTTCTTTTATCCAGCGATCATGTTTGATCATCTGGCTGACAGCAACCCAGAACACCCAGCCCACAAACAACAACATGGTTCCGATAGGGATATTATCCGGTTTGGTCGCAATTAAAAGAAAGTTTTCCAGTCCTGAATTTTCCATTATATGAGCTCTATTTATCGTTAATGATTAATTAGACCATATCGGGGAAGAAAACCTATTCATCCTCGTCATCGCCCTCATCTTCATCCCCACCACCCTCTTCATCGCCTTCACCCAGACTCACATCAAAATCCAGTTCTGCGGAATTATAGGCAACGATCAAATCTGACAACGTGTTGACCTGGGTATCGACATCACCCACCGTTTCAATCTCGCTATATTTGGTCGGCACCTTGTACTGATCGCCCTTCTTGACCCAATGGGATGGCATCGGGGTCCAGGGAATCATCTCGCGGGTATTTTTAAGCCATTTCGGTATCCAGTCCTGACGCAGTCTTTGACTGGCTAATGAGAACTCGATGCCCTTTTGTCCGTCATCATGGCAACGTCCGCAATCCATATAGTTGACCATCTCAGCGCCTTTTTGTGCCACCACATCGTCTTTGCTTTTATGAACACCGGCCTCATAACCACTGACCGGAGACAAGGCTTCAAAATAGGCGGTCAAATCCCGCACTTCTTTATCCGTAAAAAAGAAGGTGGGCATTTTCACTTTAATCCAGGTTCTCACCGGCGTGGGTTCTTTTAGGAACGAAAACAACCAGGAACTTTTGAGCCGTTCTCCAACATGGTAACTGCCCATTTCCAGCGGCGGCGGATACTGGGCTTTCGCCTTGAGATAGTTCTGAATCGCTCCGCCTTCCCCTTCGACATTATGGCAACCGCGACAATTGTATTTGGTGATCAAACGGCGGCCTGTCTCAAGCGTTTGCTCTTTTTCAGAAAGTATCTTGCGGTACTGCTCCGGTACATGCGTTCCGTTAAAACCTTTTAAGAGCACAACCAGAGCATCAATTTCATCCGGTGCCAGGTGGAAATTAGGCATCTTGTCCAGAACCCGTTCGGTTCTGAAAGAATCCGGTTTTTTCAACTTGGTTCTGACCCAGGAGTCCCAGGTATGAGGAACATGCGAGTCACCGAATTCCAACTCCACAATCATTTTCCGACCAAAGGAAGACAGTTCCGGTGCGATTCGGCCTTCGCTCTCCATGCCCTTGATATCATGACAGGCAAAACAACCTCTACGGCGAACCACGGTCTTGCCGTGTTTGATCAACTCAGGATCTTTTAGTTTCGCCTCAAGCCCTGGAATCAAGTCCTTTTTACCAAACCCGAGCAGATAAGATGCTATATCTGAAGCTTGGCTCTCATCGAGTCGAAGGTCAGGCATTCGGCTCTTTTTATTGTAGCTGTGGGGGCTGCTGATCCATGTCACCAGCCAGTCGCCATTAACCTTATTGGCAATTCGGCTCAGATCAGGAGCGAAAGTTTCTCCCTTGCCATCGAGTTGATGACAGCCCTGGCAACCAACAGACTCGAATAGTTTTTTGCCTTTATCCGGGTCGCCCGATTCAAACTTTGCGGGCAACTCATAGTTTTCTTCCGAAGCCGCTAAAAGATATGCCGTAACCGCCATCGCATCTCTCTCATCAAACTTAAATTCCGGCATCCGGGTTTTAGGCAGATAGTCTCGGGGTTTTTTTACCCAACGGTATAACCAGCTCGGGTCAACCTTACTGGCAATTCTATAAAGCCCAGGCCCCACCTTGGTCTCTTCTCCATAACCCTCTGCTAAATGGCAACCATGACATCCCAGCTTGATAAAGAGCCTTTTGCCTTTTGACAGGATTGGAGCGCCTTCCAAATTGACCACTTCAGCATGGCAGTTTCTGCACGTTGCCTGCTGGTAGTCACCACGAAGTATGGGTTCATTGACTTCAACCGTTTGATCCGTTTCATGGTGGGAACCATGCGCATGCTCAGCCGGAGCCGTGACCGTTCCCTGCCCCAAATGGCACCAGGTACAGCCTGTTACTTTAGGAGGATGCTTGTTGATCAGAACTTCCTGATTGGGGTGGGATTTTAAAGGCTGCTCAAAATCTTTATAATGTTCATCTTCATATGAAATATGGCAAGTCATACACCGGTCTACCC
>CAZEBI010000220.1:0-3073 GCA_964510355.1 uncultured Nitrospina sp.
TTTTGCATCAGGCCACTTTCCTGACCACCCGTATTTGCATAGAGTTCATTATCAAAACAAATGGTGGTGAACTTCTCCAGACGAAACCAGGACTGCATGGTCATGTCCAACCCGATATCAACGGTTGCCCCGTCTCCAGCCAGAACCACCACATCTTTATGGCGATCCGGAAAACGAGCTGCCAACGTCCGTTTCAGACCCGAAGCAATGGCGTTTTGGTTGCCAAATAAAGAGTGAATATTTTGTACCGCAACATGCGGGAACACCAAACTGGTACAGCCGGTGGAACCGACAAACACAGTATCTTCCGGGGCCGGCAAACTGGCCAGAATATAACGAAAAGCGATGGACTCGGGACAACCCGCACACAAAGAATGTTGCTCGATCAATTCTTTGGAGGAGCCAATATCCTTCCAGCCGCGATCCTGATTACCAAAAGTGGCTGTTTCAACCAACTCATGGTATTCCGGTGGCATAATATCAGCCAGATCTTCACACATATTGATCTTTTCCTTGCTCATAAAATTCCCCTTAAAAATTTAATTCCCCTTGCGGGAAAAATGACTTTAAATAAAGTTAGCTACGGCTAGTCACCCCTAACACATATCCATCAGATTAGTGGTTTCCATGCCCAAATGTTTTTTAATCTCTTCCACAATCACTTCAGAAGGCATGGTCATGCCGCCCGCAACATGTGGCCCAACATAAACCCTCTCGTTGTCTGGAATGATAGCCTTGATTTCACGTGCCAACCAGCCGGCCAAATTAAACTCCGGAACAAAAATATGTTTCGCGTTTTTAGTGACCCGCTTGATTTCTTCAGTTGGGAACGGGCGAATGGTTTTAATTTTAACCAACCCGACCTTGACACCATCGGCCTCAAGAAGCCGGATAGCCTCTCGACTCTGCGATACCGCCGTTCCAGAACCTACAATCAGGATCTCCCGATCCGTATTTTCTTCATCAATCAAACCATTCAAGAGAGGAATGGTGTGCTTGCGGGAACGCTCCATCGCCGCCTTGACTTCCTGTTGCCAGGACGCATGCGTTGAATAGTTGATGTAGTTCGATTTCATTACGAACGGATCACGCATCATACGGATCGGAGCACTCTCCATATCCATACAGGGAACAGGCGACTTATAAGGGTCGTAAGGGGTCAGGCACATGTCATCAGGAGTCAGGTTGACGGTGTCCTTGGTGTGGGTCACAAAAAAACCATCACAACATACGGCAATAGGAATATGCACATCCGGCTGCTCGGCAACGATGAAACCCTTCAAAATAAAATCATAAAGGTCTTGTGCTGTTTCGGCATGCCAGACCAGCATTCCCGTCTCAAGCAGATAATGCATTTCCAGCGTATCGGGCTGAATGCTCAGGGGGGAGTTGATTCCCCGGCAGGTCACACAAACCTGAATCGGCAATCGTGACCCGGCCCACATGGGAAAATTTTCCATAGCCCGCAAAGTACCCGGCCCTGCAGTCGTGGTAAAAACCCTGTGCCCGGCAAAAGAAGCCCCGGCGCATTGACCCATAACTGCAAATTCACTCTCACCACGAAAGTATTCGTCCAGATAACCTTCCGCGTAAAGCTCACCGATCAAAGCCGCCGCTTCACTCTGTGGAGTGATGGGGTAGGCCACCGAAGTCCCTACACTTGCTACTTTGATGGCTGCGCGAATCACTTCACTACCCGTCAGAAAATTGGGCGTTTGCTCCGCTTTAAAAAATATATCGTTCACATCCGTGTAAGTCTGACCCATCTTGTTTTTCTGGCCGAGTTTCACATGGGTCGAAGCTATGATTCTCTTATTCTTAAGCTCCACTTGTTTATTCATAAATTTACTCCCGTATAAAAGAGTGCTTTAAAGTGATTAAAAAAATCTTACCGCAGGTTTTCATTCAGCTCGTTTAAGCAGGTTCTACAATAGGGCCGGACCGGCTCATTTTAAACTGTGTAAAAGGATCGGCCTGAGACTTCACGCCTTCCGATTTTAATTTTTTAACAGCAACAATGAGTTTACGGATTTTTTCCGGGGTCGCGTCGCGAAAAGAAAGACACGCATCTTCATGCCCGGCTTGGGCACACATGGCCATCGTATAACAATTCGTCGCTGCACGAATCATTTTCAAAGCCAGATTCGCCTGATGACAGTGTACTCCAACAAAAATACAGACATCTATCTTATTGTACCAGATGGTCAAATTCGGATGGTTGGGGTTGATCTCAACCGCTGCCTCGATCTTGGGATATTTGGGCCGATAGTCCGCCATGGGGATCAGCCGCATGGGAGCTTCATTAGCCAGTTCACGAACCGCCCTGGCTTTTTCCGCCGCATGCTCGTTCCATTTCCACAGCACCAGAGGTCCAGGGAAAATGGTTGGCACTTTGGCCTCTAAAATTTTTCGGGCGCAATGTTCGTAGGCCTCTTCCTCCGGCACAATTCGCCCTTCTATATGCGCTTCCCCAGGGTCGGGCAAAACATTTCCCATTGATGCAGCAGCAGGAGGTAAGAACGCCTCCGGCCCAGCTTTGACCTGATAATGGCTCATTCTGAAATCCTTCGTCTGTAAGTTAAGTTTGGAAAAAAGGAACTTATAATAAACCAGCCCAAAAAAGTTGTCAAACCTTAATGACTAAAACAGCTTAGACCATTTTCATTGTTCCTGATTGCACAGTATATCCCGACTTCCGCCTGAAACTAAATTTAATCCCAAAATCTGGCAACCCTGTTGAGCCGGCACATGCCCCCCAGCCCCAGAATCGGTGCCCCTGAATCACTTTAAACAGAGGTTTTTAAAGGTCCAGGCCCTCTAAAACCCTGAAAACTCTCGACAATCCCTGCAACTCCGCCTACACCGACAAGGGTTAAGAAATCTTGCCCAGCCAAAGGACAGGAAGCTTAACAGGCTGCTGAAAAACTCCCGAAACTGTCATCCTCGAGGAGCCCCTTCGGCCTTGCTCAGGGCAGGCTCCGGCGACGAAGGATCTCGAAGTTCCTTATAAAGCAATGGGTGAGATTCTTCGCTTCGCTCAAGAATGACAGGCAAAAGAGTTTTTCAGCAACCT
>CAZEBI010000221.1:0-3064 GCA_964510355.1 uncultured Nitrospina sp.
GACAATACCCATTTGATGAGAATAAGCACGTGTCACATGAAACGATTTATCGCAGCTTGTTTATTCAGGCCCGTGGGGTACTTAAAAAGGAGCTACAAATGTACCTGCGCACACAACGCGCCATCCGTCGCTCGAAGCATCACAGTATAAAAAATGAAGGACTGGGTAAAATCTGCAATGCGGTTTCCATTCGTAAACGGCCAGCATTGGTCGAGGACCGTGCTGTTCCGGGTCATTGGGAAGGAGATCTGATTGCCGGTTCTGGAAACAGTTACATTGCCACTTTAGTGGAACGCCAGACTCGTTATGTAATGTTAGTGAGAGTCACCGGTCGGGATACCGAAACCGTTATCAGCGCATTGATTAAACATGCACGAAAACTACCGACAGAATTATATAAATCCTTAACCTGGGATCGAGGAAAAGAAATGGCCGATCATCAACGGTTTACTTTAGCAACTGACATTGATGTTTATTTTTGTGACCCACAAAGTCCCTGGCAACGAGGTTCAAATGAAAATACAAATCGACTACTACGACAGTATTTTCCCAAAAGAACGGATTTATCGGTACACTCACAAATAAAGCTTAATGCAGTAGCACGTCAGTTAAATGAACGACCCCGTGAAACATTAGATTTTGCAACACCAGCAGAACGTTTTAACGTATGTGTTGCGTTGACCAGTTGAAGCCGCAGTCGTTTGCGGACTTACGATCAGCGTGATCGAACGTCCCCTTTTTCATACCAACTGTTATCACTCAATTATTTCTCTATCGGATTTTACTCGTTTGTTGAAACTTTGACAAATGGACGAATATGAAGATGAGCAAATAACTTTCTTGATTATTTTTAGCTCTCACCTGTTTTAACTAATTTGCCTACATAGTGCCTACACAAAGAAAAAGAGGCTATGCCTTAAAGACATAACCCCTTGTTTTAATGGTGCGCCGTTTCGGGATCGAACCGAGGACCTACTGATTAAGAGTTAATGGGCTATGGGTAACTCGGAAAGTTTCTTTTTGGCTTCTTCGTTGAAGGGCTCGATTTGCAGGATGGTTTTTAATTCTCTTTTAGCGGCGCGGGTGTTCTGGTTTTTTTTGTGGATTTCGTAAAGCTTCCAATGCATGGAAAGAAAGTCGATGCCTTGTTTTTGCGAAAGCTCATACACCTTCTGAGCTTCATTCATACGGTTGAGTGCGAACAGGGAGTTTCCGAGGTTGAAATTGGCGATGGCAAACTCCGGGTCGAGGGACAATGCTTTTTTTAGATGCGTCAGGGCTTTATCCGGTTGCCCCTGCTTGTTGAGCGCTGCGCCCAAATTGGAAAGGGCCTGGATAAAATTGGGGTAAACTTGCACGGCCTTTTTAAACAGCTCGACGGCTTTACCCGGTTTTCCCGCACGAAAATAATATCCTCCCAGGTTCGACAAGGCTTCGGGAAAGTCCGGGCTCAGTGCAAGGGTTTTTTCGTATTGGGCGATAGATTTTTCGGGCATTCCTAAATCCCGATAGGCAACAGCCAGGTCGTAATGGGCCAGGGCAAAATTTGAGTCCTTTGCCAGTATTTTTTCAAACTCGGTTTTGGCTTTATCGGGGTCTCCCAGCCCATAGAGGAAATAATTGCCCCGATAATACATGGCATCCAGAGAGGTCCGGTCTTCTTGCAGAAGTTTCTGCAGTGAAAATGTCGTTTTAAGATCGAGGAATTCCTTTACAGCATTTATGGGCAGGGCGAGGTTGATGGACCGTCCTTCCACCGTAGCCAATCCGATGACCCGGTTAGAATGATCGACAACCGGTCCGCCGCTGAACCCTGGGCCGAATGGAGTGGTCATATAAATAAAAGGGATTTTCGGGTGCGCTTGGGGGTGAGTCCCCAGAACAAAACCATAGGTCTGCACAAGTCGGCCATTATCCTTTCCTGTTTGTGCGGAGGGATAGCCCAAAGCGCTGGTATAGTCATAGGGTTTTAAGGATGCGGCATCGCCGATTTCCAGGGTGGAATAAAACCCCTCTTCTAATTTTAAGATGGCAAAATCCTGGGCCCGATCGACTTTGAATATTCCTTGCACACTAGAATGCGAACCATTGGGGAAATGCACGTCAACGGTATGGGCATCGACCAGAACGTGGTAATTGGTGACCAGGGTTCCCTCGGGGCGGGCTATAAAGCCTGACCCTGTGCCAATGGTTTTTCCGGTGTTGTCTTTTGCTATGAGCAAGACAATGGCGTTTTTATTGACTTCATGCGCGCTTGCAGGGCCGACAATCCATACGGCGATGAAACAACAAATGATGGCTGAAAATAAACGGTTTCGCATACCCTTAAATATAGCACCTTTCGCAAAGGTCGAGCTTAATTTAAGAAATAACATTTATCCACCACTAGGCGTGGGGCCGGTGTGCCGTCGCTTTATTGGGCGAGCAAAGAGTTGTCTCGGCACAATCAAGCTCTTGCCCTTTGGGTCCAAGCGTCACGCTGGCTAGGCGTGGGGCCAGCATTGTATTGCCCGTCAAGCCAGCAACGCTCCGTGATATTTGTGATGTCCTCTTCCTTAACCCCCGGTACGGGTACTTCCACAACTTTCGTGCCCCGAAGGGGTAAAGCGCAATGTTTTGATAATTCCCCCTGATTAAGGGGGGGTAAACAATTGGGCAAAGACCCGGGTCGACGCCGACCCGGGTTGATAAGGTTTTCTACTTGACGTTGATGGTCACCGTTGCGGTCAGGGCTGGGTTATAGGGTACATGATTGCCTCTGGCGAACAGAGTGCGCAGGGTGTGCTTGCCTGCTGTGAGTTTGATTTCCTTGCAGGTTGAACCATCTCCCATATGGATGTGGTTTGCGTCTTTCCCGATCGGTTTGCTCAAGTCTTTGGGCAGTTCGACATCGATAAGAATATGGTGATGGCCTTTGCCATCGTTAACGCCTTTTTTAGCCGGTTCCACTGCAACGCCTTCTGTCGCCATGCATACTTTTACCGGGCTGGAAACCATGGCTCCAGTGGGAGGGTCGGTGATCGTCACGGCGTTGCCGGCGAATACGTTGCTTGCTCCGCTTATA
>CAZEBI010000222.1:0-3063 GCA_964510355.1 uncultured Nitrospina sp.
GGCCGTATTTCTCAGCATTCGCCTGGCTAATCAGCTATCCATGATGTCGTTTACTGAAAGCGTGGAGCTTGTTTTAGGCAGAGCCTACGCCGTGATCCGGATTGAGGGCATGGATTTCGATGAATCGGTTTTAGAAAAACTGCAAACCCTCAGGCAAGAAATCAAGGCCTACCCGGTGATCGAAGGGTATGGGGTTGAGTCGACCAGCGGAGAGGTGGTGGAAGTTATCGGCACCGACTTATTACAAGATAGTGGCATCCGCGACTTCACCATCAAAACAGTGGAAAAAGGTCTGCAAGGTTTATTGCCGCTCATAGTGGACCCGGTGGGAGTCATCATCCCTGAAAAGTTTGTGCCGGGCACGGATTTTTCCCCCGGCGACACCCTCCGCGTCCTGATCAATGGGAAAGAGAAAATTCTCAACGTCACCGCCGTGCTGGAAAACAAAGGCATTGCCAAAGCCCTCAACGGCAACTTCGCCTTGATGGATATCGCGGCGGCACAAAACGTCTTTGCAAAGATAGGCCGATTGGATCGCATCGACATTCAGTTTCTCAAGTCGCAGGACTTCGAAGCCATGCGGGAAAAAATCTCCGCCCTGCTTCCGGCAAACATGAAAGTGGAACGCCCGCAACGCAAGAACCAGCAAGTCGAAAAAATGTTACAGGCGTTTCAATATAATCTCACCGCCTTGAGTTTTGTGGCGCTACTCGTTGCCCTTTACCTGATCTACAATATGATCGCGCTTTCTGTGGTGCGCCGAAGAGTAGAGATTGGCACCCTGCGCGCTCTGGGTGCCACCCCAACCCTGATCGCTCTGATATTTTTTCTGGAAGCCGGGGTCATTGGTGCCATCGGCTCGTTGCTTGGAATCGGGTTGGGATATTTTTTCGCACAGTTTTCTCTCGATGCCATTTCCCTCACCGTCAACAACCTTTATGCACCCAGCTATGTCACAGAAGTGAATTTTCAATGGAGAAAAATGTGGCCCTATTTCATTTTAGGTGTAGTGCTTTCTTTTATATCGGCCCTCATCCCCGCCTGGGATGCGGCCACCACCCCCGCCAGCTCTGTCATGCGGCGCGGCAGTTATGACCTGAAACTTTTTCGCGGCAGTCGCGGACTGAACCGAACCGCGTTGGCAGTCATTGTGCTCGCCGCGTTTTGCACCCAATTGCCACCGATCAACCATTTTCCTTTTTTCGGATTTTTTTCAGTATTTTTAATCATCCTCGGCGTTTCCCTGCTGACACCAAACGTGTTGCTGTGGACCCGCGACCGACTGCATCTATTTTTCAAAAACCGGTTTGGCGCAGAAGGCCTGCTCGCTTGCATGAACCTGTCACAAAATGTCGGGCGCAATGCGCTGGCCGTCTCATCGCTGGCTATCGCATTCATGATGGTCATCAGCATGTTGATCATGGTGCACAGCTTTCGCCAAACCGTGATCATCTGGATCGACCAGACCCTGCGGGCCGACCTGTTCGTGCGCATTGCCGGTGGGCGGGATATCGACTACCAGCATACTTTACCCGCCGAATTGGTGGATCGACTCAAATCCCTGCAAGGCATTGCCGCAGTCGATCAGTTTCGCGCCCTCGATATCACTTATAACGATCTCCCGGTAGTGCTGGCGACCGGTGATTTTTCCGTGCTCTCTAAATATGGCAACCTGGTGATCAAATCCGGCCCGTCTGCCCAAGAGCTCGACCGCATAATGGTCGGCCAAAATCGGGCTCTGGTTTCGGAAGCATTTTCCCTCAAACACAAAGTGGATGTGGGGGATACGCTTGACCTGCAAACTCCCAACGGTCCGACCCAAATTGAAGTCGCCGCTATTTATTTCGATTATTCCCGTGAGCGCGGTTATATCATTCTCGATCGCACCACGTTTTTAAACTATTACCGGACCACCGAAATCAACAGCTTTGTCATTTATCTTGACGATAAAACCCGGTTGAAATCTGTACGAAAAGCAGTGTTGAACACTTTAAAAGACCATCGGCTCATTATCCGTTCTAATTCTGAATTGAAACATCAGGTTCTGGAAATATTCGATAAAACCTTTGCCATCACCTACTCGCTGGAAATCATCGCTATGCTGGTGGCGGTGTTAGGGCTGTTCAACACCCTGGTTTCGCTGGTTCTCGAACGCAAGCGGGAAATAGGCATCCTGCGATTCATCGGGGCGTTCACCGGACAAGTCAAACGTATGGTATTGATCGAAGCGGGAATACTGGGAGGAATCGGCTCGGCGATGGGTTTAGTGGAGGGAGGGGTTGTTTCCTATATCCTGATCTTTGTGATCAATAAACAATCCTTCGGCTGGACCATTCAGGTTCATTTCCCCTATCTACTCATCCTGCTGATGATCATACTGTTCTGGGGAATTTCCGTACTGTCCGGACTTTACCCCGCCCGGCTGGCAGCAGAACTCAACCCCAAAGAAGCCGTACGCGTAGAATGACCAGCTAGCGGCCGGATATTGTAGAGAGGTCCATTGAAACTCCCCCTTCTACGAAGGGGGTTGGGGGGATTTGATTTTTAGCCCAACAACTCGCCAATCAGGCATTTAAACGAATATCTAAAAGTTTTATTTGCAGTTTTTCTCTGCCGTTCCAGGTATTGAGATCAACCTCATAGACGATATCAAAAAGATCTGTGGCGGGGTCGACCGATTCAAACACATCGGCAAGACCAAAACCCACACCTTCAATGCGCCCTTTACCCTGCACAGCCCGAAAACGCACATGGTCTTTTTTCTTGCCGATAAATTTCACCTCTTGCAATTTCACGCCTTGGGACAAAAAGCGCGGCATCTGATTTTCTGCACCAAAGGGTTCGAGCAAAACCATCTTGCTGTACATAAAGCGGCTGATTTCATCGAGGCTCAACAAAGCATCAACTCCCACCTCCGGGATAAGATCCTCCTCGGTCAAATACCGATGTCCCACCTCATTGATGGCATTGCGGAACGCATCGACCTGATCCTCTTTGATGCTGAGCCCTGCCGCATAAGCATGACCGCCAAACTGGATGAGATGATCGGAACAATCGGTAAAT
>CAZEBI010000223.1:0-3048 GCA_964510355.1 uncultured Nitrospina sp.
TGACTTGCGCGGTTTTAGCTGCCAGCGCTATTTTTTCTGTGACCACCGACCAGGAGATCATAGGCCCGAGATAAATTTGTTTGTCGTCATAAATGGCGCTGACCAGAAGATCGAGTTTTTCCGGTCCGAGTTGAATGATGATCTGATGCGGCAGGTTCCTGGGGTCTGACAGAATCCTTCTTTGGTGTGCCGGGTTCTGATGGAAGATATCTACCGAGCGTCCAATGATCTCATCGACCTTGACCGGCAGATATTGCTCCAGGTTTTTTAATGTTTTCGTGGAAGCCGGATTCATGTATTGGATGTTGAAATCCTTGTCGGCATAAATTACGTTGGTGGGGGCATTTTCCAACATGGCCTGAGTTGGCGATTTTTTTGCGCCATTGAATAAACCGAGCATAGTGCTTACCTCCTCAAAGATATGAGTGTTTGCATTTGGTATGCCAATTTAATACGCGTATTTATTCAATATAGGGATTTATTTAAGGTATGGCAATAAAAAAATCAGTCCTCACGGGTAATTGCTTGGCGTATTATTGCGCTGAGTAGTGGGTTGAATTTTTAAGGTGCGGGGTGTCGACCTTGTATTATATTATTTTATAGGTGTTTGTGTGGTTTTTCTGCGGGCGGCGGGTTTGTTGACAGGTGGGCTTTTAGGATTTGCGGGGACGGAATAAATTTCCCTTAGGTGATTTTTTTATATGTGGATTGCGGAATAAATTGTCGCTATTGGGCTAGGCGATCCTTCTATAGGCTTTTTCTTTCAGTCGCAGATCTATATGGTCTATGTTTTTTCCGAACGGATATTCGAGTACTTTCTGAATTTTTATCAAAGTGACAAGAAAGCACATGATCACAAAAGAGGAAAAAACACCATAGATGCCAAATGTTGCAAATTGAGGTGTCAATAGCAGTACCCCCACCACCAAAGCCCAGTCAATAAAACTCCTCAGGCTTTTTGGTGTCCGATGCTCCTTGATGGCGAGTAACTTTTCAAAACTGGAATACATTTTTTCGAGCCAGCCCAACAGGCAGGCAAGTTCGGGTTCGCCAAGCATTCCTGTTTTTCTGAAATCCTCAATGGTTAAACTGAGTTCATTAAAAAAAGTATCGATCTCATAAAGTTTCTTTTTGGTTTCTTCACCCACCACATCCACATGCAAAATAAATCGCAATTTTTCAAAAAACTCCCGCAAATCATGTTGCAGTTTTTCGTTTTCCTTTTGGGCTAAATGTCTTTTTCCTGTCTGCCAAAAACTCATTGCCAAGGACCATAAAACCGCCAGTTCGTCGATGGCCTGAAACCGCCTTAAATTAGCTGTGTTTATAATGATCGCAAAAACAAAAAACAGGCCGCCAAAAAATATTAGATCAATCCCGTCTAATATTTTGGTGAAATTATTTTCCAGACACAGGAATGTTAAAAAACCGGTGAGAGGTGGGAGAATTAAAATCCGACATAAAAAAAGCAGTCTTGAATTATTCATGGTTCTCCTGTTTATGAAAAGGCCAGCCCATTTTATGCCAGTTGGTGGGGATAGGCAAGTTGGGGCAGGGTGAATCGAGCCTTTCTTAAATTCCGTTAAATTCTCTTATTCCCGTTGCGGTTTTTTGTCCAGCGTGTTCAAATAGGTCACCTGATAAGTGGTAAAACCAAGAGTGGAAACTAAAGGATTCAATTGTGGCAGACAGAAAAAAAAGACCCGATATGAAGGCATTCCTGAAAGACAACCGGGAAAGTCTGGAAGAATTTGCTAATCGTAAAGGCGAGAAATATACCCGTGAGCCTTGGATGTTAAAGGCCAACCCGGCGGCTGAATGGACGGTAGAAATTTTGACCGAAAGCGAACAGTCCGATCATTAGCAGACCATTTTTAATACTTTTAAAAATCGTTGAAACTCTTCGGTGGTGATGTCGCCCATATTTGCCACGCGGAATATATCATTGCTGAGATTGCCTTGCCCGGCATAGATGACAAACCCGTTGCCTTTCAACTCGGCATGAAGCTTTTCATAGCTCACTCCCTCTGGCAGGCGTAGACCCGTCAGACAATTGCTTCTCCAACCCTCAGGAATCAAAAATTTCAGGCCGATATCTTTAAACCCGGCGCGTAAAAATTTTGCCGCTTCGCTATAGCGTTGCACTCGGCCTTGCACGGTTTCCTCAAGCAGTTCATCGAGCGCAACATCCAGCGCATAATGGGCGGGGATCGCAGGGGTGAACAGCAGTCCGCCTTTTTCCTGGGCTTTATGGTAGCCGGTCAGGTCGAAATAAAGGGTGCGCTGGGGAATTTTCTGTAAGCGTTCCAGGTCTTCTTCCCGCAGCAGGACAAAAGAAACGCCGGGGAAACCCTGAATGCATTTGTTGGCGGTGCCAACGGCAATGTCAATGGATTTGAAATCGATTTCATCTCCCGCCAGACTGCTGATGCAGTCCACCAAAAATATTTTTTCATAGCGTTTGACCAGTTCACCTACTTCTTTCAAGGGATTGAGAAGCCCGGTCGTTGTTTCATGGTGCACCAGCGCCACCACTTCTATGTCGGCATTTTCTTTTAATTGCTTTTCAATGTCTGCCAAATCGGGGGGTTCCCCCCAACCCAGCTTGATAGTGTGGCGCTTGAACCGGTAAACGTCACAAATTTTTCCGATGCGTTCGCCATAGACGCCATTTTCGATCACCAGCATGGATCGGTCCGGACTCAAGGCAGAAGAGACCGCCATTTCCAGCGCCGCCGTTCCCGACCCGGAAACCAGCACGGATGTGAATTCCCCGGCGATATCAAAAGCTGTAAGTAGTTTTGCGCGGATCGCGGCCATGAGACAGGTGAATTCTTTTTCCCGATGGCAAAGGTCGGGGAGCATTAACGCCTGTCGGACCCTGTCGGTCACATTGACTGGGCCGGGGTTGAGTAAAACGGTTCGTGGCATGAGTTTTATTTGTTAAAAGCTGTTATTGAAATAGAGCTTAATTTTATCTTAGCGTAGATACCGCGCAAGAGGTTTTTAAATCACCCCAGCCCCTCTTTAAAAAGAGGGGTCCATTGA
>CAZEBI010000224.1:0-3028 GCA_964510355.1 uncultured Nitrospina sp.
AGAGCCCTGTGATATTTGTTCAGACACCTCCCGTGACCATTCACAAATTTGCGTAGTGGAAGAACCGCACGATGTTTATGTGATGGAAAATATGGGTTATTTCAAAGGCGTTTATCATGTGCTGATGGGGGTGATTTCCCCGCTCGATGGCATCGGGCCCGATGATTTGACCATTGAAGCGTTGAAAGAGAAAGTCAGTAAATCAGCAATCAAGGAGGTCATCCTGGCGACCAACCCGGATATGGAAGGCGAATCCACCGCCGTTTATATTTCGAGGGTTTTGAAACCCTTTGCGGGGCAAGTCAAGGTCACGCGCATTGCCCGTGGCCTGCCGGTAGGCTCAGATATTGAGTACGCCGATTCTGTGACCCTGCTGAAATCAATGGAAGGGCGCATGGAAATGCGATAAGCCCACTAGGCGTGGGGCCCACTGGCAATGACTCTATCTGATAGGCAAAGGGTTGTCTCGGCTTAACGAGTTGTTGCATCTGGGTCCAGCGTTACGCTGGCCCTAGTGGGGGGGGGCTCAAAATCTCTTGACAATATGACAGAAAACAATTAAATTTCAGTGTCTTAATCCTATTTAATCAAAACCCATTCCGGTGTGGCGCAATGGTAGCGCACTCGACTGTTAATCGAGTTGTTAGAGGTTCGAGTCCTCTCACCGGAGCCAGTTTTAGCCCCTTTTTTAGGGGCATATGTCTATGAACCCTGTCGAATCTTTGGCAGGGTTTTTTTATGAGAGCTTTTGCTAGAAAAGTCTCAAAAATTACCTACTGAGATCCAAATATGATTTTACTTGGTCTAATATTAAAACCTTTTGCATGGAAAAATCATAAGGATATTTTTGCGTATATTTTTGTTTAAGATCAGTAACTACTGATTTAGGAACTCTTGCTTCAGAAACATAGGATAATAAAAAACGGTAAGAGTCACATTGGTCTTGAACTAACACCTTCTGCATGGAGAAGTCATAAGGATATTTTTGGTCATAAATTTCTTTAATTTTATATAGAACCTCACGTGGAACGCCATGTTCAGAGTTCCAACTTTGAACAAACTTATAAGAGTCAAACTGGTCATTTATTAGAACTTTTTGCATTGAAAAATCCCCAGGGTACTTATCTGCATATGTTTGGCGGATTCTTTGCTCGACATCAACTGGCACAGACTGAGCGAAGGCACTAGAAGTTACAAGGGTGATAAGAGCTAAATATGCAAAGATTATCCTCATTGTGTTCTCCTTAATTTTGGCTCAGTTACAAGTAGAATTGGTCTTTCCCGAACCCCGATCCTCAAAAATTATAGCTACTAATTTTTCAGGCATTTTTTCTTCCAGTTAAGTTTGTTTACTATAAACAGCATACTTAAATTTTTGGAAGTCCGATAGAGTTTATATAGTAGCCTCCGGCTTGTCAATGTGCCGGGAAGAAAGGTGACCTGCAAAGGAAATGTTGCAATGGTAGGCATGATTCGCTATCCTCCCCTAATCGGAGTAAATACCTTTTGCAACAATAAGATAGACAAAATAACCATGATGAATCGTCCGAGAAGAAACAGGTTGAATCCGGCCATTCGTGGGTTGCTCCGCGAAACAGGGGTGAGCCCGGCCAATTTGGTCTGGCCGGCTTTTGTTCAGGAAGGCAATGGCCTGCGTACGCCGATTGTGTCGATGCCGGGCATTTCACGGCTTTCCATCGACCAGCTCGTTGCCGATTGCCAAAAGGCATCTGATCTGGGAGTCCCGGCGGTCGCCCTGTTTCCGGTTTTGGAAGAGTCCTTGAAAAATTCGCAGGGCACAGAAAGTCTCAACCCTGATGGGCTGCTGCAACGGGCGGTAAGGGAATTGAAAAAAACGATTCCCGGTATGCTGGTCATCACCGACGTAGCACTGGACCCTTATTCCTGCGATGGACATGACGGGCTGGTGCAAGACGGAAAAATCCTGAATGACGAGACGCTTCCCCTGCTTGCGCAAATGGCAGTGGCCCAGGCCCAGGCGGGAGCCGATGTGGTAGCGCCTTCAGACATGATGGACGGTCGCATCGACGCTATACGCTGGGCTTTGGATGAGGCCGGATTTGCGGATGTATTGATTTGCAGTTATTGCGCGAAATATGCTTCGGCGTTTTACGGGCCGTTTCGCGATGCGCTCGATTCGGCTCCGAAAGAGGGTGATAAAAAAACCTATCAAATGGACCCGGCCAATGTCCGTGAGGCAATACGCGAAATCATGCTCGATGAAGAAGAAGGCGCGGACTGGCTGTTGATCAAGCCGGGCCTGCCTTATCTGGATATCATCCGGTTGACGCGCGAGCATTCAGCGCTTCCCATCGCCGCTTACCATGTCAGCGGAGAATATGCCATGCTCAAGGCCGCCGCTGAAAAAGGCTGGCTCGATTATGAAAGTTGTCTGATAGAATCGCTCATCTGCATGCGTCGGGCCGGCGCGGATATGATCTTTACCTACGGCGCGATCGATGCCGCCTCCATATTGCAATAGTAGATAGTTTAAAGTATTGCCCCGATTTTCCAATTTTCGCACCTTTTAAGGGGTCTGTCCCACTGTGCCTAAAACCGAATACTGGGTTCATGATTTAGATTTCTTCCTTTTCCAGTTCACAGAAAATTTGAGAGGTCCGTCCCACCGTGCCTAAAACCGAATACTGGGTTCATGATTTAGATCCTTTCCTTTTCCAGTTCACAGAAAATTTTGGTATCCGTTATTACGGGCTGGCCTATGCATTAGGTTTTCTTTCCGCGATAGGGCTCCTGCATCTTTTTTGCAAACACGGCAAGGCCACGCTCACCCCGGAACAGCAGTCGTTCATCATGACCGCGATGATGGTTGCGGTTTTGCTGGGCGGACGGTTGGGATATATGTTGTTCTATGCGTTGGACGATGTTTTGCATCGACCCTGGGTTATATTTCAGGTCTGGAAGGGGGGTATGGCCAGTCACGGCGGGTTCATCGGTGTGCTTGTGGCCTGCTGGTGGGTGACGAAAAAACTGAATCTTTCTTTTTTGC
>CAZEBI010000225.1:0-2927 GCA_964510355.1 uncultured Nitrospina sp.
CTCTTTTTAAAGAGGGGCTGGGGTGATTTAAAAACCACTCGCGCAATATGCGGGCCAGGGCGAGCATAAAGGCAGGGAATAGGTCAGGCAGGCGCAAGTTTAAAACAGGCGGAGGTAGAAAAATCTGTCGATTGGAAGCGGTCTTCCAGCCCTACCGGAACTTCTCCAGAACCCAGAAACAAGTATCCCCCCGGTTTTAACACCTTCGGTATCTTTTCAAGGATGGCTTTTTTTGTGTCGGCTTCGAAATAAATCAGAATATTTCGCATGAAGATAATGTCCATTTTTGGCAGTCCGCCCCAGCTCTCGCAAAGGTTGAGGGTACGAAAATCAATGCGCTCCCTGATTTCAGCCTTGGCTTGCCATTGAGACTCGGCTCTTTGGAAAAACCGGGGAAGGTAGTGCGGCGGAAGCCCGCGCGAAATTTCAAATTGGCTGTACAACCCAGCCCGGCATTTTGCCAACATTTCTTCAGAAATGTCACTGGCAATGATCTTGATCTGCCAATCCGTTGCCCAGGCGAAAGAATCGGCTAAAAGCATGGCCAGTGAATAAGGCTCCTGACCGCTGGAACTGGCCGCAGACCAGATAGTGATCTGTTTACCCAACTCGGGCTTATTGAATAAATCTGGAATGACCGCCGTCTTTAAAGTTTCAAAGGGGTGCTTATCACGAAAAAAGGAGGTCTCGTTCGTGGCCAGAGCCTCCACAACTTTTCGGCCCAAATCGCCATTCCCTCTCAGCTTAACGACCAGCGCATGAATATCGTCAAACTCCTCACTATAAATCAGAGACTGCAGTCGCCCTTCGACCAGGTACTCCTTGCCAGCGGCAAGAGCAATGCCGGAATTTTCTAACAGAAATTTTTGCACCGTCTGGAAATCGTCAGCGCTGATAGACAAACCTTTTACCCCTCAGGAAGGATGACGTTCAGGGCATTTTTCAACAACCTGCTAGTCATTTCCAACAGCAACCAACCTGTTGCGACCCAGTCTTTTTGCCTGGCGCAGACAATCCTGAGCCCCGACCAGGCATTTATCCCATTTCATATTCGGCAAACAATTGTTGACACCTATGCTGAGGGTTAAGGCAATTTGATTCTGATTGAAATCCAGCTTTTCATTCTCTATGCGGAAACGGATTTTTTCCGCCAGCACTTCGGTAGCCTCCAGTGTTGTTTCGGGGAGGAGGATCAAAAACTCTTCACTGCTCCAACGGCTCACCAAGTCATGACTTCTAACACTCTCCGTCAGGATGCATGCAGTACGAATGATAACCTGATCCCCAACGCTCATTCCGAACGTTTCATTTACCTTATTGATATGGTCGATGTCGGCCAAAATCATCGAGAAGGATTTCCCGGTCCTTTGGCTGCGGGATTGTTCCTGCCCCAGCTTTTCTTCCAGACCCACTCGATTATGGAGCCCGGTTAGCAGATCCATTCTGGCCGAGTTCATCAAGATTTCCTGGGTATCCCGCAATTCAGAGATCAGGTTATCTTTGTCTTGCAGAGCCTTTCTCAATCTCAAATGCGTCTCCACACGGGCCAGCACTTCTGCCAGATGAAAAGGCTTGGCAATATAGTCCACGCCGCCCACATCAAACCCCGCCACCGCATCTTCTGTTTCCGTTTTGGCGGTGATAAATATGACCGGGATATCGCGAATCAATGCATCGGCTTTCAGCCTTCTACAGGTTTCGATTCCATCCATTTCCGGCATCATGATATCCAGCAAAATCAAATCGGGTCGCAATTTTGGGACCAGCTCTAAAGCCTTGGCTCCGCTATTTGCCATGGATATCTGGTAATCCTTTGAGTCCAGTGAGCGGCAAAGAATTTCAATATTCATAGGAATATCGTCGACAAGAAGGATTTTCATCCCCGCAAGGTCATCGCTCTTAGGGTTCATGGCTCATATCCCTGGTAGAGAAGCTAAGAATCAATAAAACCGATAATAACGGCATAGCAAATATTATCCATTCTGCCACAATATCTGAAAAATTGACACAAAAATACTCAGGCAATATCCGGGCTAAAGCTCTGCGCAAATAATGCCGAAACCTAATAAAACAGGTTTTTGCGCACTTGCATTGGATGAAAGGAAGGTTGGCTCTATGGTAAGCAAATATGATTCGGGCATAAAACCGGAGTCGGCATACCGCCCTATTGAACGCTGGCTCAGGAAGATTTTTCGCTGGAAATCCAAAGCAATTCCTGCCGACTCAAATACGGACCGCAGGGACTTTTATCGTCTGCAATTGAATGACCAGCGCCCTCTGGACCTTTGCCTCACCATGCAGGATGAACGGGTGTTCTGTACAAGCATTCGGGACTTGAGCGCCAGCGGGTTTGGGTGCCATATCCAGGGGCTCACCCGGATTCACGGCGGGCAACCCATAACCGCCTTATTTGCCCTGCCCCTGCAAGAACCCGTTATCATCAAAGCAGAAATTTTTCTGGTCTCGGTCAAAAAAGGTGATACGGACGAAGGGGATACTTTCCGGTTTCGTTTCTGTGAAGAAATGAAAGACGAGGATCGCGACAGGATTCACCAGTACATCGTGCAAAATCAGTTTGAGACTTTGGAAAAAATGAGCCAGAAAAATGCGCTGGAATATGACAACGATCTCCCGGACTCCACACTTTAATCAGGGATCAACGCTGTCACACCGGACTCCCACAGTTTAGCCAGGAATTAACGCTGTCACAAAAGTTTGCGGATCAAACTCCTGCAAGTCTTCCGGCTTCTCACCCACTCCTACAAACCGAATCGGAAGTTTCAAGTCATCGATTATATTGAACAGAACTCCACCCTTTGCCGTTCCATCCAGTTTGGTCATCACCAGCCCATCCACTTTAAGCGCTTCATTAAATAGTCGCGCCTGGGAAATACTGTTTTGCCCGATGGTCGCATCCAGAACCAGCA
>CAZEBI010000226.1:0-2885 GCA_964510355.1 uncultured Nitrospina sp.
AAGCTCCCCCTTCTACGAAGTACCCGTTGCGAGCATGAAAGCTTTGGGAGAAATACCACAGGGCTTGGGGGGATTTGCTTTTTTTACTTAAATTTAAGGGTTTTTCAACACCCTGCTAGTCGATAGGCTGGCGACCGGAGAAACCGGTATCCAGACCATGCCAGAACCGGATCTCTTTTTCGGGCATTCTCCAGCAAAGATAAACTTCCCGGCCATCCCGGATGGAGGGAAAATCTATCAGGCCCTCGCGAACCCCCTTGATTTCACAACCCGCCGATTCGATTTGCTGGACCAAGTGATTAAATTTCAGCACCACATTCAGGTAACCCGCCCCTTCCGCACTGCCACCATTCCACTTGGCCTTTTCCCGCGCATTGTGGATATCGGGAAAATCACGATTCATTGAAACAGAAAATTTTTGGATTTCAGGAACCCAGTCCAGCAGCTTTGGAACAAGGGCATTAGCCTCTGCCAAAGTAAAAAGTTTTTTTTCAGACATAGAAAATATTTTAAACTGTTAGTGAGTGAGTAAGAAGGTATTCGTGATACTACTTTTTTCATTATACGAATTTGAAAATATTAATCCAATTTTCCCTGACTTAAGAAAAGCCCGCCCCGACTCCACGCCCGGTTTAAATCAAAACACGGCCCGATTGCCTCAAAGAATCAGCAGGCGCAAGACCAAAAAAATACCCATTTTATTTCAATGGGTTAACAACAAAAAAGCTTTCATTTAAAGCTTTATTTGGGCGGCAGTTTTCCCTGCTTACCACAAGGGCCGGTTTTTTATTGACAAACGGGCTATAAGGTTATAAATTCTGACATTCGTATGGCTCTATAGCCTGTTTTAGGCGTAGGAATAACTGCCATTATGAATAGGATGATAATTATTAATAAGTCGGCTCCTTTGTGACTGAGGGCTGATTCGTTTTGTTAGGTAGTGCTTGTTTAGTTTAACGGTTTTTTTCCAATCAAGTTTGGGAGGCACGTGATGAAAAAAGTAATTTTGTTCGTAGTAGTGAGTGCGTTTCTAGGGTTCACAACATTGGCAGGTGCAGACAATACAGTTCCCGGATCTTATGATCAAGCAGGGATCGGTGCTGGCATTGGTGTGAGTACGACCATGATGCAAATCGGGGCCGCAAATCGGGCTTTGACCAATGCGGTCAACCTGGCTTCTGGAGCGGGTCGTTCAAGAGCTAATTCAAATACGGGAGCTAGCGGTGGCGACTTCCAGTTCGGATCTTCTCAGAGCGAGCAGTCCTGGAAGCAATGGAAAAGTGTTGAAGATGCGGGTGTTGTTGTTGGGCTGGTTCCGGGCGACTGTCGCGGTGACAACTCTGACAATGCTTATCGTAAGCAGATGAATCAGAGCCGCAAAGGCTTCATGGCTGAAATACTGGTTTCCCAGACTGACTGCGAAGCGTACCATCCTACTCTGAAATAAAGTGTTCAAGCCTCTTCGATAGAGGTAAAAGCCGGTGAGGCCGTTTGGCCTCACCGGCTTTTTTTTGCACTTTGATTGATGATTCGATTAGAATTCGGGGTCACAATCATTCTGGTTTACCCCTATGTCCAATAAGAACAGGCCTCTCTCCCTGAAACAAACACTCCTCATCATCTACCTGCTCCCCGCTTTACTCGGCACGGCTCCATCCTGCTTGTGGGCCGCCGACAGGGTTTCTTTCAAGGCCTACCCTCAAACAGGAATAACCGTCCCCAACCCCATGGAAACCGCAAAACTTCCGAGCGGAAAGACCTATCAAGTCAACCACGAAGCATTCAGCTTGCAGTTTTTTTTTAACGATAAAGATATTTTTGGCATCATCCTCAAAAGAGACAAGAAGCGCCCCATACATTTCCGTTGGTGCTTTTTCAGGTCCTGCGAAGAAAGCCAGCACGATTACAAAAAAGTGGTCGCCGAGGCCTCCAACCCACCATTCGCCGACGCCTTTTTCTCGCTACCTCACCCTTTTTACCTACCCTATGGCTTTCAGGGAATAGAGTTTTCCTCCCCGGATTGACCCGTTATCGGCTCACAACCCTTTCAACAGAGCTGTAGACACCCCCAGTTTTGTCATACCGTGTTTTTCGAAAAATATTTTTCGCACCACTTTTCATCTTCCACGAAAATAAGAGTAGGACATACGCACGCATAAAACACGAGATAACGCCTACGCAAAAAAACAGCATTCCCCCTATATCCCGGAAAAAAACAAATCGTTACTATTCAAGGAAGTTTTTATTCCGATTCCATCCATTGGAGGAAGTAAATGAAAAAAGCAATTTTGTTCGTAGCAGTGAGTGCATTCGTAGGGTTCACGACGTTGGCAAGTGCCGACAACACAATTCCTGGTGCTTATGGTCAAACCAATGATGCCGGTATAGGTGTGAATCAGTCCATCATGCAAATTGGCGCCCAAGACAGAGTTTTGACCAATGCGGTCAACCTGAGTTCTAGAGCAGGACAAGCTCGCAACAGTGACACAGGCGTAAACCAGACCTATCAGTTCGGTGCTTCCCAAACTGACCAATCTTGGAAACAATGGAAAACTGTTGAAGATGCTGGCGGCGTTGTGGGTCTCGTAGTAGGAGATTGCCGTGGCGACAACTCTGACGATGCGTACCGCAAGCAGATGAATCAGAACCGCAAAGGCTTCATGGAAGAGAACCTGGTTTCTCAGGCTGACTGCCAGATCGACCACACGACCATGAACCAGAACGTCAAGTAAAGAATAAAAAAGACCTCATCTGAGGTAAAAGGCCGATAGAGCTTGTCTCTATCGGCCTTTTTTTATGCTTGCTCCAGCCCCCATATTGCGCGAACGGTTTTTAAATCACCCCAGCCCCTCTTTGAAAAAGAGGGGTCCATTGAAGCTCCCCCT
>CAZEBI010000227.1:0-553 GCA_964510355.1 uncultured Nitrospina sp.
TTCGATGGATGTGCCAGAAAATTTATTTAACCATCGGGTGATTTCCTTGGATCTTGGTTCTCTTGTTGCGGGTACCAAATACAGAGGACAGTTTGAAGAACGTCTGAAAGTGGTGATGAAAGAAATTGCCACTTCGGGCAATGTGATTATTTTCATTGACGAACTCCATACCTTGGTAGGGGCAGGCGCTGCCGAAGGAAGCATTGATGCCGCCAACATGCTTAAACCTGCTTTGGCGAGAGGAGAGATGCAGTGTATCGGGGCAACCACCCTTGATGAGTATCGAAAACATATTGAGAAAGATTCTGCCCTAAAAAGAAGGTTTCAAGCCATTTATGTCCAGCCGCCGACTTCAGAGCAGACCGTTGAAATCATCAAAGGATTAAAAGATCGTTATGAAGCGCATCACCGCGTCGATATTTCCGATGAAGCGGTTGAAGAAGCGGTTCGCCTTTCAGATCGCTACATTACAGATCGTTTTCTTCCGGACAAAGCAATCGATGTGATTGACGAGGCCGGTTCTCGCGCGCGTTTGATTGCTTATTCCCGACCG
>CAZEBI010000227.1:580-2854 GCA_964510355.1 uncultured Nitrospina sp.
TGTCCACGAAAAAGAATTGGCCATACGCTTGCAAGATTTTGAGGAGGCCGTTCGATTCCGAGAAGAAGAAGAGCGTATTAGAAAGCTGCTTGAAGAAACAAAACGGGAGTGGAAGAAAAACCAAGAAAAAAACCGACCTGTGATTAACCAGGAAGAAATTGCGTGTGTTGTTTCAAAGATGACCGGGATTCCTCTTTTTAGAATTGAAGAAGAAGAAACACAGAAACTGATTCATATGGAGGATGAACTCCATAAACGAATTATCGGCCAAGAAGAAGGGATTGCAGCGATTTCGCGTGCGATTAGGCGTTCTCGTGCAGGGTTAAAGGGAGATCGACGTCCCATTGGTTCCTTTATATTCCTCGGCCCTACCGGTGTGGGTAAAACTGAATTAGCGCGTGCTTTAGCCGAATTTCTTTTCGACACCGATGACGCATTGATTCGAATCGACATGTCCGAGTATATGGAAAAATTCTCCAGCTCCAGATTGGTGGGTGCTCCCCCGGGGTATGTGGGTTACGAAGAGGGCGGGCAGCTGACAGAAAAGGTACGCCGTAAGCCTTATTCGGTGATCCTCTTTGACGAAATCGAAAAAGCCAATCCGGATATTTACCATCTCCTGTTGCAGATCATGGATGATGGTCGGTTGACCGATAGCTATGGTCGGGTGGTGGATTTCAAAAATACGGTTGTGATTCTTACGTCCAACATCAGTTCCAGGATGCTTGAGAAGGGAACCAGTTTAGGTTTCCACAAAGACGATGATGATCTCAACTACGACAAGATGCAAAAGGAATTGAAGCAGGACTTGAAAAAGACCTTCAATCCCGAGTTTCTCAATCGGCTCAGTGAGACAGTGGTCTTTCGCCCTCTGGAATTGGAAAATATTGTCAGTATTCTTGATGTTCAGTTGAATGCTCTCAACGAACAGTTGATTCAACAGGGGTTGACTCTTGATGTGAGTCCTGATGCGAAGAGATGGCTGGCGGAAAAAGGTTTTGATGCCAATTTTGGTGCCCGGCCTCTGAAGCGTGCGATTCAAAAACATTTGGAAGATATTTTGTCCGATGAAATGCTGAAAGGTCGTTTCACAAGCGGCGGGCTCATTGAGGTGAGTTTGCAGGATGACAGCCTGGTTTTTGTTGAAAAGTCGGGAGCCCTCAATGTTAGTTGATCGTTTTTTCTTCGCTTAGGCGGAGCGATGGCGACAGAAATTGCTTAAGGTATTAAGTTTCAGTGGGTTATACTGCTGAGGCTTAATACTTTTTTTTGCCTGAAAACTCGGGTGCGGTTTTACCTTGATAACTCGTAAAATTTCAAATAGTTCTGGATAAATGGTTAAAAAATCCCACATTTTTTTTGCAGTCTTGATGGTCTTGGTACTCTTTGTCTCTGCCCCTTTTGCGTTTGCGCGAGAGGGTGGAGACATTCAGTCTGTAAAGGTGATCGGCAACAAGCGGATCGATGAATCGACCATTCTGTATTACATCAAATCCAAGCCGGGCACGGTGCTTTCCAAGAGACAGATTCGTGAGGATATTGAGCAAATATACAGCCTGGGGCAATTCAAAGACATCCGTGTGGAAACGCGGGAGACGCTAAAGGGCTTGGAACTTGAATTTTATGTCGAGGAGATTCCGTCAGTCGGGGATGTTGAGATCGTGGGTAATGACAAGGTGGATGCGAATGATATCCGGGAAAAAATTGGACTCAAACGAGGGACGACTTTTAATGAGCACCTGATTCAGGAGAGCAGGGAGGAAATTCTCAAACTGTATCGCGAGAAGGGATACTTTTTTGCACAAACGGATATTGATGCCCAGCCCAATCAGGAAAACCTGGTTAATATTACGATTCGGGTCAAGGAGGGGGAAAAGGTAAAAATTGAAAAGGTCCGTTTTTCCGGAAACAAAGCTTTTCCAGATAAAGTCCTCCGCGAGCAGATGGAAACCCAGGCAGTGAGCTGGTTCTCTTTTCTGGACGATTCGGGGGTATATCAAAAAGATATCTTAAAACTGGACTTGTTCCGCCTGGAAGGCTTTTACCACGATAACGGTTATCTGAGGGTCAAGGTGTTAGAGCCTCGCATAGATATCAATCAAAGGGCCAGAGAGATTCATATTACCATCCCGGTTGAGGAAGGGCCGCAGTTCCGCGTGAAGACTTTGGATATAAAGGGAGATGCCGCGGTTTCCCCGGATGAAATTCAAAAAAGCATTCAGACCAAGGTCGGTGAAATCTATAATGTATCTCAGCTCCGCCAGGATATTTTGG
>CAZEBI010000228.1:0-2847 GCA_964510355.1 uncultured Nitrospina sp.
GGTACTGGTCGGGCGTGTGCAACGAAGATGAGTCCGTCTCGCCCGCCGCAGAGGGGGCGGCTGAGCCTCGAGTTCGGAGAAAACGAAAGAAGAAGCTGACCCGGCTACAGCGACTGGGATTGGCGGTCAACCTGGAGTTGCTCCTTGCCTGGATCCAACTCTCCAATATTCCGCCTCTTTTTAAGATGGGCATCAAGCGCCAGATCCTGGCTATGTATCGGCACATTTTCCCCGAGAAACGAACCAGCGAACGGCGGCGGACCGACAAGGAGAAACCGCCAAAGAAAGAGCCCAAGAGCAGCGGGGGTCGTCGCGGAGCCAAGGACTTTCCAGATGCCCCAAGAGAGCTGCATCCGCTCGACGGTGTCAAGCCGGGCGACCCCTGCGTGTGTGGCGGTGTCTTCGGCGAGAAGCAAATCCGCGAATCTGTGCAGTTCATGGCTCTTCCCCCGATTCAGGTGGTGGTGCATCAGTGTGAATGCGTTCGCTGCAGCTCCTGTAACCTGGTTTGTCGGGCTCAATTGCCCGACCAGGCGGCCAGGCGACATCATCCGACAGCGATCAGCATGGTGGCCTTGATGAAGTATGGCTCAGGATTCCCGTTTTACCGCCTGGAGAGCTTCTTGGGACACCTCGGTCTGTCTTTGCGCGCGTCTACGCAGTTTGAGATGGTGGCGGCCGGTGTTCCGGCGGCCAGGCCAATCTACCAGGAAATGAGCAGACTCGGTGCCCTCGGGGAGATTCTCCAGACAGACGATACCTTCGGCCGAATCACGAAGTATGAGCGGCCGGAAGAGTTCGCAGAACGCACGGGGATTTTCACCACCGGCATACTTTCGTTCTTGGGCTCTCACAAAATCGGACTCTTCAAGACCAGTGCCAAACATTCAGGCGAAAACATGACCGATATGTTGAAGAATCGGCCTTCTGGCCTGGCCCGGCCCATCTTTCTGGCCGATGCGCTGGCCCGGAATTTTCCCAAGGTTGTCGAGGATGCCACGAAAGTTGCCAAGTGCTTGATTCATGGCCGCAGGTATTTTGTGGACCTTGAAGAGGCGTTCCCTGAACAGAGCAAATACGTTTTAGACTCGCTGGGAACCGTGTTTTTCAATGACGCGTTGGCCAAGAAACACAACCTGAGCCCAGAAGACCGCTTGCTCTTTCATCAGGCATTCAGCGGCCCGATCATGGCCGAGCTGAAGAAGCGTATGCAGTCGGAGTTGGACCAAAATCTGACGGAGGCCAACAGCCGCCTCGGTAAGGCATTTCGCTACATGCTCGGGAATTGGGAGGGGCTCACTCTCTTTTTGCGAGAGCCGGGTGCCCCGCTCGAGAACAATGCGGTGGAGCGCTTGCTCAAGAAGGCCGTCCTTCACAGGAAAAATGCCCTGTTCTACCGGACCAATCGAGGGGCCGAGATCGGCGACATTTACATGAGCCTGATCTACACCTGCGAACTCAACGGGGTGAACGCCTTTGAATACTTGACGGAACTTCAGATTCACGCCGAAAGAGTCAAGGGTAACCCCTCTGAGTGGTTACCCTGGAATTTCCGTGACACCCTGAACCACCTGCTGGGTATCCGCGATGAGCACGCGCCTCGGGCGTCGCCTGTTGGGGTCTGATGGCTCTGATGTTGGGTCAGCTATCCACCGCTTCAACTCCATAAATGTCCGCCTGATTTTTCGCAGCCGAGCTCGCTCATTTGCAGTTCCTGACTCGATTTCCTGATCAACGTATGCCAGGAGCCTGTTGACGATCGATAGGACGATGCGGGACTGAATGCGTTGAAAAAGGCGCTTCATGGCGACCTCGTACCCACGGAGGCTTCTCTATAATCCGCTTTTCGAGATGAAAATTCGTGACGCCGCAGGGGTCTCCAAACCGGCGCTGCCTGAGCCCATGGGTTGCCCCCGGCCAGTAGCGTGAGAGCTTGGTGCGCCTGGACATCCAGGCTCGCGGACGAAGGGTCGGGCCACCACCGAAACATCCCCTTGGACAAGCGCTTCTTGGCCAGCCAAAATCCATTTCCATCGTAGAGAAGCACCATGATGGCCGTCTTGCTGCGAGTCCGGAACAGGTAGACCGCGCCGGAGAATGGATCCTCAGCCAGCCGATCTCGACACAGTTGGGCCAAAGAGTCGATGCCTTTCCGGCCATCGATCGGCTCAATCGCCACCATGATCTTCATTTGCGGCGTGAGCTGCAGCATCAGGCGACAAACTCGCGAATCAGGCCCGCGAGCCCCGATGGCGTGGCGTTCTGCAGATGAATATGCATCCGGGCTCCGTTGGCAGCCTCAACTTCAATGGCACACTCTCCCAAAGGAGGTGAAGGCAGGGGCAGCAATTCAACAAAGGTGGGGACCGCGACCGGCTGCTGGCAGCCAGGGCGCGAGTGAACCAGGCGCTTGAGTTTGGCGTGGTCCAGCCTCAGAGCTGCGGCCACCGGAGTTACCCCCATACGGCCTGCAAGAGATGCCGCTTCGGACCAAATCCGTGTCGGAAGCGGCCTACGCTTTGATGGGCTCTCGCTTCGCCACCCGTCCAGCTCGCGAGCGAGCATTTTCAGATTCTTGTTGTTCTCCATCGCAGAGGGCCTCCTTCGCCCGGCGACAGAATATCAAACGGCTGTAAGCACGCCTTTCGTAAGCTCACCGCGGTTGCGCTTGGACTCCAGAGAGTATTGTTTTGTTCACAACGGCAACAGGCCTTGACCTACGTGACCTTACGACAGGCGTGTTGAGCTCAGGATTATTTTTTGTGAAACAGGCGTACCCGGCGTTCGGGCTGGGTACTGGTCGGGCGTGTGCAACGAAGATGAGTCCGTCTCGCCCGCCGCAGAGGG
>CAZEBI010000229.1:0-2814 GCA_964510355.1 uncultured Nitrospina sp.
CAAGCGTCAGCGATCGCCGCCCAAAGGGCGTCGTTGGGGAGTGTGACTGCATGTCCTTGCCTCAGTTGGGCAAAGAAAATCCGCTCGCCGAAACGGCGCCAAAACGCTTGACAGTGATTCGCGGAAGTGTGATTCTTTGAGTGCCAACACAAAGAAGGGGCTTCCGGAACGGCGACGTGACGGGGGCCTTTTTCTTTTGCCTACGGTTCTCCGACTTAGTTGCGGTGGTCTTGATCTGGCCGGCTCATTCCGACCAGGCAAGTTCGGTTCATGCCGGCGGATCGCCGGCTTTGAATTCGTCGTAAAGCGTTTGCAGCCTGTCTCTGATGAAGTCGCCGAACCTCGGCGCGACGCGATCATCAAACGTCAGAGTGAGCCTCTTGCCGGTGCGGGAGACCTTGGCGGCGTGCGTTCCGTCCTTCGCGGACCACGTCTCGGCGCGTGCGCGTGACGTCTTTTCGCGCAGACCATCCGCAAGCGCCTCGAAACGCTTGTCGGTGTCCAACGCGCTGAAAGTTGGGGCCTTGACCATCTCAAGTGCGCGAGCCCGATTGCCGTCCCGCTCCAAGAGATCGGTTAGTTCCTGCCAGCGCACGCGACCAAAGGCCGGAGCGGGCCCGATGGCGTCGATGACCGGGGCCGGAACTCGAGTCGCGATCGCGATGAGCCGCGAAAGCGCGGCCTTGTCGACGTTGAGCGACGCCATGATGATCTCACGGGAAAATTTCCGATCCTCGAGCCGCGCCGCGAAGCGCGCGCGCTCAATGAAGGTCAGATCGGTGCGCCCGCTGTTCTCTTGGCCCTGTGCGATGACGAGTTGCTCATCGGTGAGGGAACGAACCACCGCCCGCACCTTTATGCCGAGTTCGCGGGCCGCCCGAAGGCGACGATGACCGAATGCGACCTCGTAGCCCTCGGTGTCGCCGGGCTTCGGACGAACCAGGATCGGTACGTTTTGCCCGTGCTGGCGGATGAGATCTCGGAAGGCGGCGTTCTGCTCCTCCGTAGCGTCCATGCGGTCGGGCACGAACGAGTTGTCAATCAACGCTGGATCGAGATCGACGATCACCTGCCCTTCGATAAGCTTCTGCTCGATTTCCTCCGCGCGCTTAACTTTCTCCGAGATACCGCCAAGCGATTGCGATATCGCGCCGAGGGCACTGGATTGCTTGATCGGGCGCTCAAGTCCGAGAAGCGGGCGTGAGCGCTGTGGGGCGACTTCGTGCGCTTCTCCTCGGGGCGGCAGGGCGTCCGCCGCGGGTGGATCGAAATTGATCTTGCGCGCCATCGTCAGCTCCTAGCCCAGACTTGTTTGATCAGGCCTTCGATCTCGCCGTTCACCAGATCGAGCGCTTCGATGGCACGGTCATATGTACCGCGGGTGAACTGGTGTCGCTCGACCTCGTAGAGGGTCTGCTTGGTGAGCCCGGCATCGGCGATCGCGGTGCTCTTAACCATTGGGTGGGTCAGCACGCGTGAGCCGAAGATAGATCGCATCAGACCGACCATCGTGGTCTGCGGCCCGTCGCTGGGCTCGTAGCGGGTGACCAGATAACGCATCCAATCGTATTGGGTCGCGCCTCCGGCCTCGGCGACGACGTCGAGGAGGCTCCCGGTCATGTTGAGGAACTGGGACATCGACATCACATCGAGCATCTGCGGATGCACGGTGATCAGGACTGCCGTCGCAGCACAGAGCGCGGAGAGTGTGAGGAAGCCGAGTTGCGGTGGGCAATCGATCACCACGACATCATAGGCGTCGCTGACCTGGGCCAGAGCTTCGCCAATTCTGGCGAAAAACAGCGAGTCGTTGCTCTGGCGCGTCATCAACGCCTTGGGCGTCTCATGCTCGAATTCCATGAGTTCGAGCTGGCCTGGAACGATGTGTAGGTTCGGGATGTAAGTGCCGCGCACGATCTCCCGCATTTCGCGGCGGTCGGCGTCATAGCGGATAGCGCCGTAGATCGTTTCATTCTCGCCGACATCGAGTTCGGGTTGGTGCCCGAACAAGGTAGAGAGACTCGCTTGCGGATCGAGATCGATCGCGAGGACGCGGTAGCCTCGGAACGCGAGATACTGGGCTAGATGCGCGGCCGTCGTGGTTTTGCCGCTGCCGCCTTTGAAGTTCATTACTGAGATGACCTGCAGAGCCTCCGCGTCCCGCCGGTGTGGAACATATCGGCGGGCACCTTTCCCGGTGCTGTCGAGGTCGCTTCGCAGCGCGTCGATGTCTTCGATTGAATAACTGCGACGACTGTTCGGCGGTGCAGGGGGCCCCTTCCCTTCGGAGACGAGTTGCCGAAGATAGCCCTCAGCGATGCCGATAAAGCGCGCGGCCTCCGCTGGCGAGAATCGGCGGATGGTCTTCTCCGCCGCTGGCGGGAAGTCGCGAAGCTGTTGGGCGCGCAGCCGTGCTGAAAGCTCCGCCGCGTCGCCATTGATGAGCGACCGGAGATCACTCACATTCTCGTCTAGTGTCTTGGTCGACGTCGGCATTCTTGATCTCTGCATCTGCGGATTTTTGAGCAGTTGGCCTCAAAAAGCGCTGATCGCGAGTAATGCCCGATTCTTTCGAAGCCGCAAGGATTATTGAGTTAACGAGAAGTTAACGGCTGCATCTCGTGGAGGGGGAACACGGACGAGGGCCTCGCACGAAGCGGCCAGAAAAGCATGGAGTTGTACGCTGACAACTCAGCGACAGTTTCCTGCTAGGCTAGATGCCAAGGCGCACGGCTCGCCCCTGTCTGCGCTCAGCGTCATTGTAATAACTGGCCGCCTGTTGCACGGATCGATGCTGGGATTGCTGCATAGCCT
>CAZEBI010000230.1:0-2743 GCA_964510355.1 uncultured Nitrospina sp.
CCGGTGCGCGCCGCCTCCGCACTGTCGCCACCGCGCCGCAACGCATGCAACACACCCGCGGCAAAGGCATCGCCACCACCAATCCGGTCGACGATTCCGGCCAGCACGACCTCTTCGGTCTGCGCCGATCCCGAACGGGTATCGATGCGCGCCGACAGCCGGTGGAGATCGACATGTTCGACATGCCGCGCAGTCGAGGCGATCGTCTGGAGTTTGGGGAAGGCAGCAAACGCCGCTTCGACCGCCTCGCGCCGCCGCGACTCGCCTTCGCCGCCAAAATCGCGCCCTAGCAGCAAGCCAATGTCGCGGTGGTTGCCGAACAGCAAATCGGCTTCCGCGACGAGTTGCGTGAGGATGCCGCGCGGATCGCTGTCCCAGCGCTCCCACAATTTGCCGCGCCAATTGCCGTCGAACGACACCGCAATGCCGCGCGCCGCCGCGGCTTGCGCCGCCGCAATCGCGCTCGCGGCGGGCACCGGCCCTAGTGCCGGGGTAATGCCCGACAGATGCAGCCGATCGACGCCATGCAGCAGCGTGTCCCAATCCCAGGCGTCGCTCGGCATCTCGGCGAAGGACGACCCGGCGCGATCGTAAATCACCTCGGTCGCGCGCAGCCCTGCCCCCGAGGTCACGAAATACAGCCCCATGCGGTCCCCGCGGAGCTGGATACCGGCGGTCGCGACACCGGCACCGCGCAAATAGGTCAGCGCCGCCCGCCCCAGATCGTTGTCGGGTACCACGCTGGCAAAGGCGACATCGTGTCCGAGCCGCGCCAGCGCCCCCGCAACATTGGCCTCGGCCCCGGCAACCCACACGTCGAGCCTGGGCGTCTGCAACAGCAACTCGCGCCCCGGCGGCGAGAGGCGCAGCATGATTTCCCCGAAAGCCAGAAACGTACTCATGCAAATCCCCTCAACGTCACCCTCACCCTTCCGGCGCTTCGCGCCTCCCTCCCTCTCCCACCGGGAGAGGGAAGGGGCCCGCCCGGCACCGCCGGGTGGGAAGGGTGAGGGTCCGTTCTTCCCTTATCGCGCCAGCCAACCGCCATCGACCGCCAGAATATGCCCTTGCACATAATCCGCCGCGCGGCTGCACAGGAACACTGCCGCACCACCAAGGTCGGAGGGATCGCCCCATTTGCCCGCCGGAATGCGCTCCAGGATCGAACGGTTGCGGTTCTCATCGGCTTGCAGCGCGGCGGTATTGTTGGTCGCGATATAACCCGGCGCAATCGCGTTGACGTTGATGCCTTTGCCCGCCCATTCATTGGCAAGCAGCTTGGTCAGCCCGCCAATGCCGCTCTTCGACGCGGTATAGCTCGGCACGCGAATGCCGCCCTGAAAGGTCAGCATCGACGCGATGTTGACGATCTTGCCAGATCCCCCATCTTTCTCATGGCGCGCGATCATGTGCCGCCCGGCCGCCTGGCACAGGAAAAACACCGATTTGAGATTGGTGTCGATCACCGCATCCCAATCGTCCTCGCTGAAATCGACCGCGTCGGCGCGGCGGATGATCCCGGCATTGTTGATGAGGATGTCGAGCCCGCCCAGCTTATCCACAGCTTCATCCACAACCCTCTGCACAGGCTCGATCGTGGAAAGATTGGCCGAGATGATCTCGGCGCGACGACCCAGCGCGCGGATCTGTTGCACGGTGTCGTCCGCCGGGGTTCGGCCGACGCAGGCGATGTCCGCCCCCGCCGCAGCAAGCGCCAGCGCGATCGCCTGACCGATGCCGGTATTGGCCCCGGTGACGACGGCGACCTTGCCGGAGAGATCGAAGGGATTGTTCATATCTCGGTCCTTCTCCCCTCCCGCTTGCGGGAGGGGTTAGGGGAGGGAATGGAGAGGACCTGCGCGCTGCCCTCCCCCAGCCCCTCCCGCGCGCGGGAGGGGAGCTTCACGCCAGCTGGCAAATATCCAGCACGCTCATATCGGTATAATCCTGATTCTCGCCCGCCATCGCCCAGATGAAAGCATAGGCCTTGGTGCCCGAGCCCATATGCACCGACCAGGGCGGCGAGATCACCGCCTCTTCATTGGCCATCACGATGTGCCGCAGCGCTTCCCCCTCGCCCATATAATGGAACACGCGGTCGTTCGGCCCATCCAGTTCGAAGTAGAAATAGATTTCGCTGCGCCGCTCGTGAATGTGCGGCGGCATCGTGTTCCACACCGAACCCGGCTTCAGCACCGTCAGCCCCATCACCAATTGCGCGCTGTCGCAAATGCCGGGGATGACCATCTGGTAGATCGTGCGCTCGTTCGATTCCTCGAGGCTGCCGCGCTCCAGCTTGGTCGCGTCGCCTACCGAAATCACGCGCGTGGCGAACGCCTTGTGCGCCGGGCACGACGCCAGATAGAAGCGCGCGCCTTCGCCGGAAAACACCACGTCCTTGGCGCCCATCGTCACATACAGGCAATCCTTATTGCCCAGCGTGAACACCTCGCCATCGACCGTGACGGTGCCGTCTGCGCTGCCGACATTGACCACCGCCAACTCACGCCGTTCGAGGAACGGGTGCCCCTCCGCCGAGGCCGGCTCGGTCTGGTCGGGCAATTTCACCGCGGCATCCGCCACCAGCACGCCCCCGATCACGAAGCGATCGGCATGGGTATAGTTCAGCACGCATTCGCCCGCGCGGAACAGGTCCTGGATCAAATAGCGATCGCGCAGCTCGTCATTGGAGACGCATTCCATCATGTCGGGATGGGTGGCGTAATAGGTGCGGTCGAACATC
>CAZEBI010000231.1:0-2733 GCA_964510355.1 uncultured Nitrospina sp.
TTCATCGACATTTTTTTCAGTCCGCCTTGTCCCCAGAGGCAGGTCGATGATGATTCCCCCCATCACATCGCCTTTTTTGAAATCTGTTTTAGGGCTGTTGGGGTGGTTGTTGTGGCAGGAGACGCAGGTTTGAGAAACGGCGATATCCGGGTAAATGGCCTCAAAAACCCAGCGCCCGTCACGCGGAACGATCCAGGTGAAAGGTCGGTCAGGGTTCTTCACGACCTCTTCAAGTCCGAGTTTTTCGTTTTGAGACCGGGGGGAGTTGTCCTTATTGAGAGGCCAGAGGCTCAGCAGTCGGTATTTCATTCCGACCCGGTGTGAGTTGGAAATTTTGGAAGACATCGAAAGAAACTGGGCTGGCAAAAGCAGAGTGTTTTCCTGTTCCCAGTTTTCAGAAGCGGTGAGGGCATTTTGCCGGGCCAAGTGCTCCACCACCTGTTCAGAGTAAGTGGTTCGTCCGGCCTCAATCACTGCATGGATGAAGTCTGCCGCCAGTTTCGCCGGGATGCCATGCTCCAGGCTTTGAGCCGGGGAGGGAATAAAGAACAGGACGATAAATAACGCGAAAGATTTCATGGGTCTACCTCCCTAAAAAATGCGTTACTGTCAATATGGGTTCAAAAGGAAAAAATCTCAACCACTAGGCGTGGGGCCAACGTGCCATCGCTTTATTTGGCGAACAACAATTTGTCTCGGCTCAAATGAGGTTTTGCCTCATTACCGGCTGGCAAAGCCCCCCCCTATTCGCGGGATACTGAAAATCATTGAAATTCCATGCATTATTTAGGGCCTGAATTAATGTTGTTGTAAGTGTGAAGTCTCTCTTGATTTTCTCCGCTTTGCCTGTAGAGTGACATGGGTGTAAGGATGTTTGTAACGGTTTTGTACTTCTATAACTCTTTGAAATTATTAGGAAAACACATGCTCTCCTCTCCCTGCAAGTCAATCACGAGACAGAAAAAACCAATTCAATTTTTCGCGATAATTTTTGTGCTGGTTGCCGCTTGAGCCACTCCGGCCATGGCCAGTGAAGATTGCGGAGGAGAAGACGAAAAAATATGCATAAAAGATGGTCGTCCCTGGTGCGAGCCGGGAAACAGGGCAAAAGGGCTGTATATACTTGGCGTGTTCAAGCCAAAGTGTAAAGTTATGGACAGGATTTCAGAACCTACGACCAACGCCACCCAATCAACTACATATTTGACGCAACCTGCAGGTCAACCACTGCGTGGTTATGCTGACCTGGATGCGCATATGCTCAGCAACGAGGCCTTTGGTGGACTGGTCCTCTGGGGCAAACCCTTCCATCATGGTGGTGTCAATAGGGCATTGCCTGCCGATGACTATGCTTACGATGTAAATGCGGTCTATTCTTGGCATTACGATCCCTCTTCCAAGTATTTTTTCGCAAGGGCAGAAGGTTCAGTACCCCTTTACTATTGACGGGTTCGGTACTTTCGATAAACAGGTGACAGGAGACAGAACCTTTGACATCAATGAGGATGGACTCGCCCATGTCGGGCTGGTGCCTGACTTCCTTGCGGAGCTCAAAAATGTAGGCGTGAGCGATGCCGACCTCGACCCGTTGTTTAATTCTGCCGAAGCTTATATCCGGATGTGGGAGAAGGCCGAGACTGCCAGCGACACAACTCCTCCCATTATCACGGCTCCTGCAAGTCATACGGTGAACAATGATCCGGGGCAGGCAACGGCGGTAGTGATTTTTGCCTCTGCAACGGCAACGGATGATTCCGGTTCGGTGACGGTGACGCAGACGACGGGTTCCGCTTCGGGTTCTGCGTTTCCATTGGGCACTACCACGATAGATTGGGAAGCGGTCGATCCTTCGGGTAACACAGCCAACACCAGCATGACGGTGACGGTGGTGGATACTGAATTCCCCCTCATCACGGTCCCTGCCGATATTACGGTGGACGGCGATCCGGGTCAGACAACGGCGGTAGTGATTTTTGCCTCTGCAACGGCAACGGATAATTCCGGTTCCGTGACGGTTGTAGACACGACCGCTCCTGTTATTACGGGACCGGCTAATGTGACGGAAGAGGCAACAGGTCCGCAGACAATAGTTGTGATTGGTAGTGCAACAGCAACCGATTTGGTTGGTCCGGTAGCGATCACCCGTAACGCTCCGGCGACATTCGGTTTGGGCGATACGGTTGTGACCTGGACGGCGACGGATGCTTATGGCAACTTTTCAACGGGTACGCAGATGGTAACGGTTGTGGACACGACCGCGCCAACATTTGATCTCAATCAGTTGGTGAGCACTGTCTGGCCTGTCAACAAACGCAGGGTCGATGCCGCGACGGTAGCGAATGTCAGCGATGCTGTCGATGACAACCCCGGTGTTGTGCTGACGGTAACCAGCAATCAGTCCATATCGGGCAGTGACTGGAGTGTGGCGGGTAACACCGCATCGGTTAAGGCCGACCGTTCCGGTAAGGATGGCGACAGGGTTTACACTGTCACCGCAACGGTTACAGATTTCTCAGGCAATAGTTCAAGCCAATCTGTAGAAGTTGTGGTGCCTCATGATCAAGGGGAGAACAAAAGCGGAGGGAAGAAGAAATAGTATTTCCAGTGATATTTGAGGGCATCAGTCGGTAGTTTGAATGTCTGACCTTGCTGGACGTGCTGAGAAATATTGGGACGAGGCGGGTGCTTTATCTTCCACCGATGAAGGCTTTATCTAAAATCATGAAAATATAA
>CAZEBI010000232.1:0-2733 GCA_964510355.1 uncultured Nitrospina sp.
CCGGCCACCCAATTTCCTGGGGCCGGGACTTGAGGTTTTGGTTGCGGGGGTAGGATTTACGTTCGCTGCGCTGCCGTGACCTTGGCGCTGTTTCGGCGGGCATTGCGTCGCTGCGCCGGCGGTTGAGCCTGCTTCCTCGCAGGTTGAGCCACCGGACTGCTCTACCCCGCGCGGATCTGATCGATCAGGACTTACCCAAAAAGGAACAGGGCATCCCGAGAGTTGAAATTGCCGTTAGGCGAGAGGCCGATGACGTCCCTATTCCCGCTCCAGACGGGATTAGAAAGCGCCTTTGACAGCGCTAGCGTAGGCGGTCAAATTCTCCTGTGCCTTTGCAGGATCGGTGGCAACCAGGTTTCCGAGACGCCAAACGAAACCGCTGCTAATCTGGGAGCCGGTTTGTTGCGCCCAACCCGTCAACGTCGCTTTGATTGCGGAGGGACTCATACCGGTCCCATTGGGTCTTGTGCAGGCGAGGCCCGGCACAACAAATCCGTCCAGGGGAAACCCGCTTCCCATTTCCGCCTGCACCAGAGATGCCCAATAATTTGGATCGTTACCCGCTCCGCCCGAATAACATTGCAGATTGTAATTTGTTACGGGGCTGTCCGTTCCACTGGAATCCAGCGACTTCAAACAGCCGTTCCAAAACGATTCACTCTGATAAGGGCAAAAGGTTACATCATAGCCAAGTGTGACGAGCATTTTGGCAAATCCAGTCGTCGTTGCGAAATCGTAAAGTTGCTCATCATCGAAGTCGATACCGCTGACGACTGGCAGGGCTTTTTTAAGAGCCTGGAAATTTTTATAGAGATAACTGTCGGGACCGGTTCCACCCCCGGGACCTTTACTATTCATTAGTGTCTGAATCGATTCAAAGTCATTGGGCCCCGCCGAGCCGACGCAAAACAATACCCGGGTCACGCCAGACGACCCGCCGATGATGGAATTCATTTCGGATAACCAGGAATTATCTCCGCAATAGGCACCGCCTTCTATGATCGAAGTATCATTAAAATTCAAATCTGCCGTATTCTTATTCACATGCAACGTCCAGAGTACGAGCGTGTCAAAGCCAGACATCTTGACCATATTAATCATTTCTTTCGGCGTAATCGTAATGTCGTCGTCATGATATCCGCCATACAAATCGCCATCACAATACAAGGTTGCACTTGGTTCAGTCATTTTCCACCCGCCTCTTTTTAATGTGTGATTACATTAGCCCCGGTGAATTGGCGCGTGTTGCCGTTATCGAAATTCCCCGTTCAGATTTCAAGGGCACATTCGTGCGATGCAAATTACACTTATTCCGTTAATGAATCAAATTACACATCCCTCATTGAGTGCGTACGGCTTACCATGAGCGTGGACCAAACCTGCTTTCTCGCAGGCTCAAGACGGCCACGCAGGGCAATTACGCAAAGGGCCGCCCCGAAGGACGGCCTTGCGTATTTGGTTGCAGGGGCAGGATTAGTCAAAAACAGGCTGGAGAGCGGCTTTTTATCCCTCACTACGTTCGGGACCGGATCTCAGGTCCGTTTTTCGGACGCTCCTCCCCGTCGCGTCCTCACGAACCCGCGGGTTCACTCACTTTACTCGCCGGCCAAAGGGAAAAAACGGACACCAAAAAGTAGATAAAGTGCACACCACACTAATTAGTCTTATGGCGAATCTTTGGCTTCGGCCCGTATTGGCCTTGAATGAGCAAAGTCGCGATACTATTTCAATTTAATAAGAAACTGATCATGGGGGCGACGGCCTTTGAGCCGCTCGTTGGACTACTCTAGCTATGGACGTAAGTCATGCCCCATTTTTATTCTCTCACCTCCCATTCCTACGAACCGGAGGCTAACGCCGAGACGGCCATTTCCAGTGGCCGTCAGAGGCAATCCGATTCCCCCGATTTCTTTGCCAGCATCTACGCCTCGCTCATACGTGCCGGACTTGGCCGGTTTTTCGGGGTCGCTCCCCCGTTGCCCTGGAGCCGTACCAATGGTCACGACGTTCCGGAGCAGACCGGCGATGGCGAAAATGCCGAGACCCGAAAGGCCAAGGACATCTATCAGGCGATGCTGGATATCACCGGACATTGATGACGGGGCGGTTCCTCAATACACACGCCCCCCTATCCGGACAATGTCCGAGTGGGGCGGCAGTTATAAGCAGACACTTTGCGACTGCCCTCCGAATTCCTGCTTTCGGGGGCTAAGCGGACATAGATCACGCTGGGTTTTCGCCCCGGTTGTTTCCACAACCCTTCCACAACGCTTCCACGCAAAGAAAAACGGCCTGGCTGAAATAAGCTAAGCCTTTGAAATTATAGGTTGCGGGGGCTCGCAACCATCTTGATTTGCGGTGTGACAATCGGTCTTAAACGATGATGCGTTTCTCCAATAGTGCGGTTGGCCGTGGGCAAGGCGGGTGCCGGTCATGATGATCGTGTCCTCATGACCGTCTGCCCCTAGCCCGGCATCCGTGCCACATGGCAGAACATCAAAAGCTGAACCGTGTTTCAGGGATTGATGTCAGGTTAACAATCATAAATTTCATTCAAATAGGAAAAACAGCTTTTATTTCTGGTGCTGGTGATCGTATATTGCCTCCCACAGTGCCCGCGTTCCGCACGCCTGATTTTAGATTTGGGCGTGAAACGTGAACGGGCCGCCAGGCGACAAAACCCATTGCCGCCCTGGCGATAACCCGTTTTCCCCATGGTGTCATGCATACCGG
>CAZEBI010000233.1:0-2732 GCA_964510355.1 uncultured Nitrospina sp.
GGCTCCCGCCCATTTAAACCAGGAGCCCTGCTCCTGATCAAAAACATGCAGGGGTTTGTTACACAGTTTGCTTAATTCTGCCCCCCAACCGGTTCCACCCTTCACGGTATTGTCATCCAGAATTTTCCCCACCACGAAAACCTCTTCGGCGCAATTGATCTGGTGCCAAATACTCTGTAAGACTTTTTTGAAAAGTTTTCCCGTATTGAATTTGCGATGCATCAACTTGGCAATATAAGCCAGGCTGACATCGCCTTTGAGTAATTCGTCGGTGGTCAATACCCGCACTCCGCGTGACCGGTCAATTTTGTGCCCCTCAAAAGTGAAATTCACTTCCTGCGCCCCCACCTTTTCGGCCTGCCTGCCAAACTCGGCTTCAGAACCCTGCGCACCACCACTGTATAAGATGAAGTTTTCTGGTTTCATTTTGTTTGGCCCCTACGGGGCACGAAGCCTGATGATAAATATAACGCAAGCCAGCCCACGCCTAGTACCCACTCCCGTGGGAGGAAACGGAGCAATGACTCGTTGGGCCGAGCTAACTCGTTGTTCGCTAATAAAAGCTATTGCACGCTGGCCCCACGCCTAGTGCCGGTGAGCCACCGGAGGCAAATAGCAAGAGCTTGCTTGAGCCGAGACAACTCTTCACTTGCCAAGTAGAGCCATTGCCAGTTGGCTCCACGCCTAGTGGAATTTAGCGAAGAAGCGGCTCAGTATACCCTTCTTTTTTACCTTCTGCGCATGATCGTGAACCAGGTCTTCCATTGCGGTGCTTTTCTCCTGGTGCTGGTCGATAAAAAGCTGAATGAGGATATGGCAGGAATGGCACCCGCCACCGGCCTTGCAGGCATTTGTAACGGAATCGATATCTGTTAAACCCTTATCCGCAATCGTATCGCGGATAGTGCTTTCATTGACTTGATAGCACTGGCAGATAACCTCATCGGTTGCAACTGTGGGAGGAAGATTCATGAATTCAAAGAATTAGGTTTCAACCTTAGAATGAGAACGATTCTCATTACTTTAACTTAATCTGCCAACAATGTCCACAAAGTTATGTTCAACATTTGGGGTAACAAAATGGGGAAATGGCAACGGTGAGGGGCTAAACTCCCAACACTTAGTGTATACCGCCTATTTGCTTCACAAAAAATGCCTTTTAACCGTTAGGGTCTTAAGAAAAACTGGTTTTTATCACATCTGCAAACAAGGAGTAAGCATGATTAGGTCAAAGTGGACATGGACATTGGTGTTATTGACGGCCCTGGCAACCCCGGCATGGAGCCAAACGGATCTGGTCAATAACCCGGTCAGGAACAATATGATAGATGCGGCAAACAGCTATATCTTCGTTTTCAATTCTTCTCAAGTTGAGGCGCAGGAAGTTCCTGATGAGGCCGCCGCATTGGTTCAGCGCGCCGGAGGACAATTACGCTTTGTCTACAAAACAGCCCTGCGCGGATTTTCCGCCACGATGTCCAGGCAAGCCGCAGAACAGCTTGCATTGCGAAATCCACATATCGCCTACTTCGAGCCCAACGGTATTGTCTGGCAGGTCGGAAAACAAAATCCGAGTGCCAACAAAAAACCTTCCAGCCCGGGCAAAGGGGGTGGTTCAGGTGAAACAAAACCCGCTCAAGTGACACCTTATGGCATCGAGCGTGTCGGAGGTGCAGTCAACGTGGATGGGTTTAATTATAAAGCCTGGATCATTGATACCGGAATAGACTCCAAGCACCCGGACCTGAATGTAGGCGTGGGAGCAAATTTTATCGCACGCGGAAAGAACACGACTCAGGACGGTAACGGCACTCATGTCGCGGGAACTATCGCCGCCATAGACAATGCAATCGGCGTGATCGGTGTTGCCGCCGGTGCAACAGTGATCCCGATACGTGTTTTGGATAATAGCGGCACCATCGACGGTGTTGTGGCTGGAGTAGACTATGTAGCCGCCAACGCCCAAGCCGGAGACTGTGCAAACCTCAGTCTCGGTGCGTCAGGACATTTCGAGTCTTTGCACACTGCCATTTGGAATGCGGCAGAAAACCAAGGCATCAATTTCACCATCGCCGCTGGAAACTCCGGGGCAGACAGCAATAACTATGAACCGGCCCATATTGAACATGCCAGGGTTTATACCGTCTCTGCCATTGACAGCAACGACAACTTCGCTTCATTTTAGAATTGGGGCAACCCTCCGGTTGATTTTAGTGCGCCGGGAGTGGGCATACTCTCAACGAAAAAAGGCGGCGGCGTGACGACCTTATCGGGAACTTCCATGGCGGCTCCGCATGTTTGCGGCATCTTGACGTTGCGCCAGACTCCCGTTCAGGGTGGGTTTGCCAACGGCGACCCGGATGGCAACCCGGACCCGGTAGCAACACACTAACGCAGTATATAAAAAGGGCCGGGTCGCTTCGACCCGGCCCTTTTCTTTTGCGTAAAAGATATGAGCAAAAAACACCAGAGTATGCGCATGGTCCTCAACACCGTGGAGGAGACGTGAAGTTCAAACCATACACACTCTGGCTCGATGGGTTGGGAGGCTGCCCTCCCCACACCTGCACTATAAATCTGGTGCCTGTTTTGCGATCTGTCAACAGAGCAAGATCAATTGCCAATAAAAAAGGGTCACGGTAAAAAACCGTAACCCCTTGGATTCTAATATAAAAATTGGTAGCGGTGGACGGAGTTGAACCGCCGACACTACGGATATGAGCCGTATGCTC
>CAZEBI010000234.1:0-2728 GCA_964510355.1 uncultured Nitrospina sp.
CAATATCGTTGATGCGGGCTACCGGGACATCAATGTCTCTTGCGAGTTTGTTTTGGCTGATGCCAAAAGGCCGCATAAACTCTTCCTGTAGAATTTCTCCCGGCGTGATCGGTTGTAGTTTTTTTTTCATAGTGTCCACTCTATTATAACAAGTCAAGCCCCTCAGTGTTGTCATCGCGAGCCGCAAAGCGGCGTGGCGATCCAGAGGTTTTGCTGGATTGCTTCGCTCCGTTCGCAATGACGAGCTACGCAAAGGTCTCTTTAGCAAGGGGAGGGTTATCTCTGTTCATCGGTGTTCATCTGTGGCTAAAAAGGTTTCCCTTCTATGTCTTCATCTCTTTTCCCAGTTTTTCTTCGATGGAGGCGATTTTGGATTCCAACCGGCCCGATTTGCCTTCCCGGTAGTCGATTTTGATGCCACAGGTGATGCGTTTGCAATCTTTGCTCATCGTCTCGTAACATTGTTTGACCACGTTCATGACCTCATCGAACTCGCCTTCGAGCACGGTTCCCATAGGGTTGAGTCGATAGGGCACGCCGCTTTCGTCGATGATTTTTAAAGAGCGGCTGACATATTTGCTGACACTTTCGCCCTTATCCATAGGGCTCATGCTAAATTCAAGCAATACCATAATTCATAACCTCAAGATGCCATATCTCTTGCGAGCAGCAGGCTTTTATTAAAATTGCTTGCATTCTAGAGTCCAATTGTGGAATGATCAACCATCCCATCAAGAAATTGCGGGAAATCCTAGTAAAGGCGGTACCTGTTTTTTGTCCCAATTAGATGATCTGCGCCAGCAGATTGATAAGATTGACGACCAGCTATTGAAGCTGATCAGTCGCCGTGGTCGCTTGGCCCAAAAAATCGGCGATGAAAAATCCCGTCAGGGGAAGGGGAGCCATTACCATGTTCCCCACCGCGAGCGGTCGATTCTTGAGCGGCTGAAGGACCAGAACAAAGGCCCTTTTCCCGATCCTTCCATTGCATACATTTTTCGTGAGTTGTTTTCCGCCACACTGGCTTTGGAAAAGCCCTTGAAGATTGCTTTTCTCGGACCCGAAGCCACGTTCAGCCATCAAGCGGCGGTGCAACATTTTGGTCATTCCTGCACGTTCAACCCCTGTGGAAATATTGAAACCGTTTTTTCGGAAGTTGAGTTGGGCAATTCCGACTATGGCGTTGTGCCGGTGGAAAATTCCATTGAAGGGGTCATCAACCTGACTCTCGACTGTTTTGTCGATTCACCGCTGCATATTTGTAATGAAACACGACTGCCCATTGGGCTTTTTCTTTTGTCTGCCGTTGCCGACAAAAAAAAGATTCAGAAAATTTATTCCCATCCCCATTCTTTGGCCCAGTGCAGAAGCTGGCTGAATCGCAATCTGCCGGGTGTTGAGCAGGTTCCCGCTTCCAGTACTGCCCAGGCGGCACAATTGGCCAAACAAAATAAAAACACCGCCGCCATCGCCGGAGAAATAGCCGCCGAGGTCTATGGATTAAAAGTTGTCGCGAAAAACATTCAGGATCGGGCCGAAAACCACACCCGGTTTCTGGTCATTTCAAAAGACAAGGCTAAAAAAGCCAAAAAGAATAAAACCTCCATCATGTTTTCCATCGCTGACGAATCCGGGTCTTTGATCAAAACCCTGCAGTTGTTCGCTAAAAATAAAATCAGTTTATCGAAAATACAATCCCGGCCCTTGCGCAACCGGCCCTGGGAATACCTGTTCTATGTCGACTTTGCCGGTCACCTGGAAGATAAGCTCGTGGAGCGTGTCTTGAAAACATTGGGCAAACAAGCCCTGTTTTTGCGGGTACTGGGCTCTTATCCTGAAAAGGAGCAAGCGTGAAACTTTTCGGAAAAATGACCATCATTGGTGTTGGCCTGCTCGGAGCCTCTTTGGCCAAGGCCTGCAAAGAACGCGGCTTGGTTCAAGAGATTACGGGATATGGCAGGAATCGCGAAAACCTGGAAAAAGCCAAGGCGTTGAAGATCATCGATCATTGTCCGGCCGATTTGGCAGAAGCCGTGAACGATGCCGACCTGATCGTGTTGTGTACACCGGTTACTAGTATTGCTCCGCTGATTCAAAACATGATTGCCCAAATCCGACCCGGTACCCTGATCACCGATGTCGGCTCGGTAAAAGAGCCGGTTGTAGAGGAAGTTGAAAAATTGATTCCTGAAGGCGTATTTTTTGTCGGATCGCACCCGATAGCCGGAGGGGAAAATTCCGGGCTGGAAGCTTCCACCGCAGATTTATATCAGGATGCAAAATGCATTGTTACCCCGACCGAAAAAACCAATAAAGAGGCTTTGGAAAAAATCAGTGCGCTCTGGCAGGCAGTGGGCATGAAAGTTGTCAGATTGTCTGCAAAAGAACACGATTTCGTTTTTGGCGCAGTGAGCCATTTGCCTCATATCATCGTTTACGCCCTGATGAACACACTTGGAGCTTTGAAAACCCAATGCGATCGTGAAGTCATCGCCTTTTCGGGGGCTGGATTAAAAGACATCACCCGCATTGCATCGAGCGACCCGGTGATGTGGCGGGATATCTGCCTTTCCAATCGCAACCATTCGCTGGACCTGATCGACCGGTTTCAGGGCAAGCTGAGTGAAATCCGCAATGCCATCGAAAAGAGCGACGGGCAGGCATTGAAAGAAGAATTTGTGGCCGCGAATAAATACCGTCTCAACGTGATTTGAAACAATGATCATCG
>CAZEBI010000235.1:0-2702 GCA_964510355.1 uncultured Nitrospina sp.
GCCAGTCGATGCAGGAATCGCCGCATATCTACCTCACCGTCGACATCCGCCTCGCCGCGCTCTTGAAGCTGCGCGGCGAACTCAACGCCAGCCTCGAGAGCCGCGGCGTCAAGCTCAGCGTCAACGCCATGCTGATCAAGGCGCTCGCCGCCAGCTTGATCCAGGTGCCCAAGTGCAACGTGATGTTCACCCCCGACCAGCTGATCAGCTTCAGCCGTGCCGATATTTCGGTCGCGGTGTCGACGCCGACCGGGCTGATCACGCCGATCATCGCCGGGGCCGACACCAAGGGTGTGGCCGCGATCTCGACCGAGATGAAGGATCTCGCCGCGCGCGCGCGCGACAACAAGCTGAAGCCCGAGGAATATCAGGGCGGCACCGCCTCGCTCAGCAACATGGGCATGTACGGGATCAAGCAGTTCGAGGCAGTCATCAACCCGCCGCAGGGCATGATCATGGCGATCGGCGCGGGCGAGAAGCGTCCCTATATCATCGACGACACGCTCGGCGTGGCGACGGTAATGTCGGCCACCGGCAGCTTCGATCACCGCGCGATCGACGGTGCCGACGGCGCGCAACTGATGCAGGCGTTCAAGACGCTGGTCGAAGCGCCGTTGTCGATGCTGGCATAATCCGTCGATGCGTCGCACCCTCATCGAGTTGCTCCACATCGCGGCGGGCATTTTCGCGACGGCAGTGTTTGCGGCGGGGGCGGTCTGGGCATTGCCCCATGCCGCCGCGACGATCTGGGGTGTCGCCTACGGCGTGATGGTCGTGGTGGTGTTGATGGGAATCCGGCCGTTGCGGCTGGCCTGGCGGGCGGATCACGACGACCGGCCCGCCGATGGCTGAGCTTCCCCCCGACTACCCGCCCGCGATTCGCGCGACGGCGATGTCGTGCGATGCGAACCCTTATGGCAAGATCTTCGTCGGCTGGCTGATGGGGCAGATGGCGCTGGCCGCCGGATCGGTCGCCTCGCGCTTTTGCGGCGCACGCGCGCCGGTGGTGGCGGCCGATGGGTTCAGTTTCACCGCTCCGGTCGAGATTGGCGATGAGGTGAGCTTTCATGCCGAGATCGTTGGCACCGGGCGGACCTCGATGACCGTCGCTGTACAGGTCTGGCGACGCGACCGGCACGGCGAGGGCACCTCGCAAGCCGCGGCCGGCCGCTTTACATTGGTTTCGATGGGGGAGGACGACCGTCCGCTCCCGCTTAAAGTAGTTCCGCTACAAGAAGGATCCTCCCTTGGCTGATACGTTCGATCTCGTCATCCTCGGCTCCGGCCCCGGCGGTTATGTCGCCGCGATCCGCGCGGCGCAGCTCGGGCTCAAGACCGCCATTGTCGAGCGCGAGCGGCTGGGCGGCATTTGCCTGAATTGGGGCTGCATCCCGACCAAGGCGCTGCTGCGCACCTCGGAAATCTATCACTATATGCAGCACGCCGAATCCTATGGCCTGAAGGCCGAGAAGGTTGGTTTCGATCTGCCCAAGATCGTCGAGCGCAGCCGCAAGGTGGCGGGCCAGCTCAACGCTGGCGTCAAGGGCCTGATGAAGAAGAACAAGGTCACGGTCTATGAAGGCGTCGGCACGCTGACGGGCAAGGGCAAGCTCAGCGTCAAGCAGGGCGACAAGACCTCCGAGCTGGAAGCCAAGCACATCATCATCGCCACCGGCGCACGCGCGCGCGATTTGCCCTTCGCCAAGGCGGATGGGGAGCGCATTTGGACCTATCGCCACGCGATGGTGCCGACCGAAATGCCGACCAAGCTGCTGGTCATCGGCTCGGGCGCGATCGGCGTGGAGTATGCGAGCTTCAACAATGACATGGGCCCCGATGTTACAATCGTCGAGATGCTCCCGCGCATCCTGCCGGTGGAAGACGAAGAAGTCTCCGCTTTCATGGACAAGGCGCTGACCAAGCAGGGAATCAAGCTGCTGACCGGCACCGGTCTCGAAGGCCTGACCACGTCGCCCAAGGGCGTTACCGCCAAGATCAAGGGTAAGGATGGCACGGTGACCTCTGAGGAGTTCAGCCATGTCATCGTCGCCATCGGCATCGTGCCCAATACCGAGAATATCGGGCTGGAAGCGCTGGGGATCGAAACCGATCGCGGCCACATCAAGGTCGATGGCTATGCCCGCACCAATGTCGAGGGGATCTATGCGATCGGCGACGTGACCGGCGCGCCGTGGCTCGCGCACAAGGCCAGCCATGAGGGCATCGTCTGCGTCGAGGCACTGGCGGGCCTCAAGCCGCATCCGTTCGACAAGTGGAACATCCCCGGCTGCACCTATTCGCGCCCGCAAGTCGCGAGCGTGGGGCTGACCGAGGCCAAGGCCAAGGAAGCGGGTTACGAGCTGAAGGTCGGCAAATTCCCCTTCATCGGCAATGGCAAGGCGATTGCGCTCGGCGAGGCCGAGGGTTTCGTCAAGACGGTGTTCGATGCCAAGACCGGCGAATTGCTCGGCGCACACATGGTCGGTGCCGAAGTGACCGAACTGATCCAGGGCTATGTCATCGCGCGCCAGTTGGAAACGACCGAGGCCGAGCTGATGGAAACGGTGTTCGCGCACCCGACGCTCAGCGAAATGATGCACGAAAGCGTGCTCGGCGCGTACGGTCGCGCGTTGCACATCTGATGGATGCTCGTGCGCCCGTAGCGGGACGTCCGCGACCTATATGATACCGTCGCCGCCCCG
>CAZEBI010000236.1:0-2657 GCA_964510355.1 uncultured Nitrospina sp.
TCGGTGATGCCCCTGCCGTAACCGTCGTAACCGAAGGTGCCGGAGGCAATCATCACCGGGTTGGCCAACCGCAGGTGGTGGGGGTTGTTAGGGGCTAGGTCTACGGATAGGTCTAGCCCCTGAGCAGACTCTGTGCTACTCGTCTCCCTCACCATCTGTGTTGTTTGCTGAATCATCGGCTGATTCGTCGGTTGAGTCACTGGCTGGTTCGTCGTTCCCCTCCGCATCCTCTTCTCCAACGGCTGGGATAGCATCGTCTTCGCCGTCTTGGCTTTCGTCGTTGCTACTGGGTTCGTCGGCTTCGTTCACTTCGTCTACAATGATGGCTTCGGGCTCCTCAACGCTCGTTTCGGGCGTTGAGTCGTCACTTTTGTCATCAGTAAAGACGTTGGGCTCAGCAGGAGCTTCTTCAGCCGGTTTCTGGTCAAAGGCAGTACTCCGGGCGCCGGTAGGAGCATCAGTTGCTCCCAACCAACCGCCGGGTGACACTGCGGCAATGGCCGGCACCGGTTCAGGTTTCAGCAGTTCTGCCATGCCAGGTATCTCTACCCGGGCAGGGATTAATCTGCCGATGATGACATTCTCTTTCAGTCCCTGGAGCCAGTCCTGCGCCCCGCTGACCGCTGCTTGGGTTAGCACCCTGGTGGTCTCCTGGAAGGAGGCTGCAGACAGGAAGCTATCAGTCAATAGGGATGCCCGGGTTATGCCGAGCAGGATGGGCTTGGCTGTGGATGGTTCTCCGCCTTCCGCCAGAACCTTGTCGTTCTTGTCCTGGAACTGGAATTTGTCGATCATCTGGCCAGGGATGAAGTCTGAGTCTCCGGTGGACTCCACCTGAACGCGGCGGAGCATCTGCCGGAGGATGATCTCAATATGTTTGTCATGGATTGCCACACCCTGAGAGACATAGACCTGTTGTACCTGGTTAACCACGTAACTTTGCAGGTCATCCTTACCTCGGATGTGCAGGATGTCGTGCGGGTTCATCGGTCCGCTGATCAGCGGGTCGCCGGCCCGAACGGTATCCCCATCACTGACCATCATGTAGGAAGATGCGTGGATCAGGTGTTCCCTGGCCTCGATGTCGTCCCACACGATAGAGATGATGTCTGAGTCAATCTCAATTCTGCCGCCGACGTTGGCGACAACTTGCTCAATGGATTCACCATCGCCCGCCTCAGCAGCTTCTGCTGCCTCTTCGGCGGCCTTCTTGATGGCGGCCTTGGACTTTTTACCCTTGAGGGCAGGCATGTTCGTGGCCAGGACCATCCCGGGCTCCACGGTCTCGCCTTCGTCCACGAGAATCTGTCCACCCTCTGGTATCAGATAATCTTCGCGGAACTCTTCACTGGTGACGATGCGCAGGCGGCGGCCTTCTTCGTCAGATTCCATTTCAATGACGCCGTCGATGTCCGCAAGGATGGCAGCGCCCTTTGGCACACGGGCCTCAAAGAGCTCTTCCACACGGGGTAGACCACTTGTAATGTCCAGACCGGCGATACCGCCAGTGTGGAAGGTACGCATGGTTAGCTGCGTTCCAGGTTCGCCAATGCTTTGGGCAGCGATGATTCCAACGGCTTGGCCCATCGCCACCGTCTTGCCGGTGGCGGGTAGTATGCCGTAACAGGCCTGACAAACGCCGCGGCGGCAATCGCACTTTAGCGGCGAGCGGACCGGAACTTCTCGGATGCCGGCATCGACCAAAATTTGGCCTAGATCCAAGGTGATCGGCTGATTTCGCTCAAGCAGAATCTCCCCGGTTTCCGGATGGGCAACCGATGCGGCAGCCAGCCGGCCGTTAATCCGATCCGGAAGGGTCTTGCCAGTGGTGTCTTCCGGACGTGGGATTATCCAGAAGGGATCAATAGACCCACAGTCTTCTTCTAGGACAATCATTTCTTGGGCGATATCAATCAAACGCCGGGTCAGGTAACCGCTGTCTGCAGTCCTAAGAGCGGTGTCAGCCAGACCTTTACGAGCTCCGTGTGTGGAGATGAAGTACTCCAGGGCGGTTAGGCCCTCACGGAAACTAGATTTGATCGGCAAGTCGATGATTTTTCCTTTCGGATTGCTCATCAAACCGCGCATGCCAGCCATCTGTTTGATCTGGGAGATGTTACCCTTGGCGCCCGATACCGCCATGACAGCGATACCGCCGTAGTTGGGAAGCTCTTCCTCCACGAACTCAGTTGTTCTGTCAGAAGCAGCAGTCCAAGCTTCTACGGTTTTAGCGTAGCGCTCGTCCTCGGAGATCAGGCCGGAAAGGAACTGATCCTCGAATTGGTTTACCTGCGCTGTTGTCTCGTCCAAAACTTGTTGTTTCTTGCCTGAGACCTTGATGTCATTGATGGCAATGGTGATTCCAGACTCGGTGGCGTAGTGGAATCCCAGGTCTTTGACGCCGTCCAGTACGTTGGCGGTCTCTTCGTTGGTGACCGTTCGGTACAGAGTGGCAGTCAGGTCTTTTAGCGCTCCCCGGTTCATCAGGATGTTCTGATAGCCAATCTCAAGGGGCAGAATCTCGTTGAAGATCATCCGTCCCAGACTGGTCTCCAGCCATTCGCCATCATAGTGGCGCACTTCTCTGACCAAGATAGGAGCATGTAGGTCAATGAGGTCAGACGCGTATGCGATGTTGGCCTCGTAAAAATCGTTGA
>CAZEBI010000237.1:0-2621 GCA_964510355.1 uncultured Nitrospina sp.
AGAAATTAGCTAGTTAAATTAGGTGAAAATTGCACTTGATATTAGAATTGGCGATTCATATAATAAAAGAAGATTACATTCAGCGCTTGACTATAAAACTCCAAATGAAGTTTATTATCAAGCTATTAATAATTCATATTCAAAAGAAGAAAAAATGTTACCACTGGTATCATAAAAAGGTGGAATAAGAAAACTTGTTTTACTGGTCTTGAAAAAAGGGAGCATTATAAAATACATAAATAAAAATCAAGAAAATAATACATTATTGTTTATATATATGTTACAATTACACAAGTGGAAGATGGTATTAACCCTCTATTTTAATATAACGATGGTGCAAACATCATTAAAACCACGAGTATAAGAATAAGCTTCACAGCATATCTCCTTTCTTGGAGATACCCTCAAAATCCAAATTCCCTTAAAACACCAACATGCAAAAAGAAAGATATACTGCTTGTAACAATGAAATTATATCATATAATGAAAATAATGTATAATTATAAAAGTAAGAAGTAGGGCGAAAAACTATAACCGTATTATGATCGCAAACACACTTAATCATAGTAAAGTAGTAACTAAAATCTTATAAAATGCTATATAGTTTATTATATAAAATTTGTAACCGATTTGTCACAGAAAATGTAACAATAAATAACAAAATTGTTACAATTATCGCCTAAAAGCCCTTGCCATCGGCTTTAAGAAAATTCGGCTTACTTTGTGCCTAATACAGTCTAAATCCATTAATTTAGGGTTTTTAGGACTTTATCTTTTTAAGTTCTAACTGATTTCTCACAAAATAAAGAAAAATCAACACCTAAATCAATGTTTTTGTCTCAATAACACTAGCATTATATTGCATCATCATCTCTAAAATCACCCTAGTCATAATCGATAGTATATTTATTCAAGAGAATTTACATTATGTTAACCAAATGATATGTATTGTAAGATTTAGGTATTTAAACTATAATTGCATAATGAATACAAAAAAAATATTAATACTCATTTTTTTAACACTTATATCTAGTTCTTTATTTTCTAATGAATATAGTTTTAGAAAATACTCACATGTAAAAGAATTTTACTATAACATATACGAAGATGCTATAAATATAGCTATAAAGAATTATATCCCCCTAGCAGCTTTAATGGCTATAGCTGGTTTGGAATCTGGTTATGGTTCTGGATATTTATCACAAATTACAGGTAATATTCTAAGTCTTGGAGCATTTAAAGATGATGTAGAATTACCTAGTCTATATTTACCTTATTCTAAAAGTAAAAAAAGAGTTTTATTTGATCCAAAAGAGATTAGTTTATGTTCTAAAAATGATTTACTATATAAACAACGGCCTAAAAGTCTAAAAAGAGATTATAGACCACCCTTATATGCAGGAAGTGTAAATAATTTAGAATTATTAAAAAACGACTATAAATTAAAAGAAAAAGCCTATAAGGATTGTATGAATGATTTTGCAACTAGATGGATTACTCGTACCTCAAAAATCAAAGTATTTAGAGATACTAAAGTTTGGATAGAAAAAAAAGTCAGGAACCATGGAATAGGTATATTGTTTGATAAAAAAATAAATGAAATTTTTATAGAAAAAATAGGTGGTGTACCCTACTCTTTTAATTATAGAAGCTCTTGGCCTAAAAAAGCAAAATTAATTATGTATAAGGTTGGTTTAGTTCAGTTATCAAATGATATTTATGTAAATAAAAAGAGTTTTAATTATGCTTGGAGCAATAAATGAATAAAAAAGAAACATTAATTAATGATATACAAAATTTGTTAAACACATATGAAGGTATACATACTACATCTATTAACCCCTCATTATTAGAATTCATGGATGAGCAAACATTGATTAATATTATAGATTCTTTACTAAATCAAAAAGAAGATTCTAAGGAGTCAGATGTAGAATGGTTAGAAAAATTCAAAAAATATGATGATTAAAAACAAAAATTGTTTTTAACATTATACAAATTTCATATTTTGTAACAGCACTAAAAACCCCAAAAAAGACCTTATTCTAGGGGTTTGTTAATTTTACATTTACAATTACCATAATTTCAACCTAGTTTGTTACCGAATTATCTGCTATAATGTCATATATAAATTAATAAAAGGATTTGTTATGTCAAACGTAGATTTAGTTCAATTAACACAACAAACTAAAAAATTATCGGCAATGGTTGTTGAAGACGAAAAAGTTGCAAACGAACTTTTAAGCTCAACTTTTAAAAACTTTTTTTCAGATGTTAGTTCATGTTTTAATGGTAGTGAAGCTTTAGATGCTTATAATAGAACTAAGCCAGATGTTGTTTTTGTAGATATTATTATGGCTGGAATGGATGGTATTGAGCTATCTCGTAAAATTCGTGAAATTAACCCTACTCAGATTATAATAGTTATCTCTGCTAGTAATGATATTGAAAAAATATCAGAATCTATTGAAGTTGGTGTAAATAGTTTTATTCAAAAACCTATCGATACTAAAAAAATCATTGAGCTTTTAACTAGTGTAATTGCAATGATTACTAAAAAGAAAAAAATTGAAACAAAAACTTTTTCAATATCTCTTCCTTTAGACTTATATGAGTTTGTT
>CAZEBI010000238.1:0-2582 GCA_964510355.1 uncultured Nitrospina sp.
GATGCAGCGCCGCAGCGACCCTGCGGATGCGATCGCGCCCGCGCCAACCCCTTCCCCCAATCCGGGCCAATAATCCCCAGGCCCGGCCGCCGGGCGAGCATGCCCCCCGCTCGCCCGGCACCTTTTTCCAAGTGGATCGCGTCATGCTAAACACCGACACCATGGGGGAAACGCCGCATCTGTTGCTGGTTGACGACGAACGCTCGATCCGCGAGCCGCTCGCGCAGTTCCTGACGCGGCAGGGCTTTCGCGTGACGCAAGCAGGCGACGCCGAGGGCGCGCGCGCGCGGATGACAGCCTACGCGATCGACCTCGTCATTCTCGATATCATGATGCCCGGTGAGGACGGTCTGTCGCTCACGCGCCATATTCGCGAGAGCGGCGAAATCCCCGTCATCCTCCTCACCGCCCGCACCGAGGAGACCGACCGCATCGTCGGGCTCGAAATGGGCGCGGACGATTATGTGGTGAAGCCGTTTTCGCCACGTGAACTGGCGGCGCGCGTCAAGGTTATCCTGCGCCGTGCCGCCGCGGGCGGCGTGCGCCAACACGCGCCCGAGACCGGATCCTTCGCCTTTGCCGGATGGGTGCTGAAATCGGGCGAGCGTACTCTGGTCGATCGCGACGGCGTGTCGGTGCCGTTGTCGACCGGCGAATATAATTTGCTCCACGCACTGGTCACGCGCCCGCGGCAGGTGCTGACGCGCGACCAGTTGCTCGATCTCACGCAAGGCCGCGAAGCCGCCGCGTTCGACCGCGCGATCGACAATCAGGTTAGTCGCCTGCGCCGCAAGATCGAGGCCGATCCCAAGGCTCCCGAACTGATCAAGACCGTATGGGGCGGTGGCTATACGCTGGCCGCCGAAGTGACCCGGCTGTGACGACGGCGCGCCCTTGAAGCTCCTCCCGCGCAATCTCTCCGGCCAGATGGCGCTGCTGATCGCGGTGGCGCTGTTCGTCGCGCAGGCGATCAATTTCGGCTTATTGCTGCAGGAACGGCGTCAGGCACGGCTCGATCAGGCAACCGGGCCCGCCGTCACCCGCATCGTCGATGCCGACGAACGCATTGCGGCGGGCAAGAAGATCGGCGGCGGCGGCTCGTGGAGCCGCACCCGCGTGCTGGCCACCTCCCCGATCCCGGCCGGAGCGGAGCGGCTGGGCGATATCGAACAGGCATTGCGTGCTGCGCTCACTGACGCTGGCGTCAAGGTAAACCGGATCGAGACGCAAGTGTTGCCGATCTCGCCGAACGATCCGCGTCTGCGCTATGTCAGCCAGTCCCGCATCGAACGCCTGCTCCGTGCGGGGGCGGAGCTCGTCGTCGCGGTCCAGCGGCCCGACGGGCAGTGGATTGCGCTCAACATCGGCTGGACGCGCAGCGATTCGACGATCCTGTGGCGGCTGTTCGCGCAGACGGCGATTCTCTACGGCGTAGTGCTGGTGCCGTTGCTTTGGGCGGGACGCCGCATATCGCGCCCGCTTCGCCGCCTGGCCACCGCCGCACGCGACTTCCACCCTAGTACCGCGACCGAACCGATCGTCGAGAGCGGTCCGCAGGACGTGCGCGACGTGATCGTGGCGTTCAACGCACTGCGGCTGCGCGTGACCGCCATGCTGGAGGAAAAAGATCGCATGCTCGGTGCGATCGGGCACGATCTGCGTACCCCGCTGGCGGCCCTGCGCGTGCGGATCGAATCGGTTGAGGACGACACCGATCGCGCGAAAATGGCCGATACCATCGCCGAAATGAACCGAACGCTCGACGACATTCTGTCGCTCGCTAGGCTGGGTCGCCCGAGCGAACCGCCGACCGAGGTCGATCTCGCGGCATTGGTCGATGCGGTCGTCGAGGATTTCCGCGATCTTGGCCACTCCGTCGGTTTCGAAGAAGCCGATCGCCTGAAGGTCCGGCTACGCCCCTCGCCGATGCGGCGCGCGCTGCGCAATCTGATCGAGAATGCGCTGAAATATGGCGGGTCGGCCGAAGTCACGCTCACCGCGACACCGCGCGAAGTGGTGATCGCCGTGTGCGATCGTGGCCCCGGCATCCCCGCCGATCGGCTGGGCGATGTGTTCGAGGCGTTCACCCGGCTGGAGACGTCGCGCAACAAGGAAACCGGCGGCATCGGGCTGGGGCTCGCGCTTGCCCGCGCGATCGTACGCGAGGCGGGCGGCGACATTACGCTGGAAAACCGCGACGGCGGCGGCCTGATCGCGCGGATTACATTGGCGCGACCCTAACGGCGGGTGCGCGAGCAAACCTCGCCAAGCCCGCGTTACCCCGCCAGCCGCTTCCGGTTGGCGCGCACCGTGCGAGAATAGTGCCGGATGATCTTCTTCGTCGCAGTTGCAGGCGTGGTACCCAGGCGACCCGTCAGCATCGCCATCTGCAACTGCAGCGCCGCAGTCATCTTCTCATCGATCATGCGATGCGCCTCGGCATCGCTGGCAGCGTTGCCATTGGGACCGGCCATCCCGCGCTGCCACGTCCGCAACCCGATCACCGCCGCCGCTTCGAGCCCGAGCGTCCACGCTTCGATACCGATTGTCGGCCATGGATTGGCGATCGCGCCGAGCTTGCT
>CAZEBI010000239.1:0-2562 GCA_964510355.1 uncultured Nitrospina sp.
AATTCAGCATGCAATACTGCTTGGCCGCTGAGATCTTAGACGGCAAGATTGGCATGTCAACATTCACCGACGAACAGGTGATGCGACCTGAGGCCCAAGAGTTGATCCCCAAGATTGTAATGAAGCGGACGGCCGGGTACGAAGGCCAAGCCAGTTGGGCCGAGCCATTCAACGTGGTTGAATTTCACATGAAAGACGGACGTGTCCTCACCGAGAAAGCCCAACGTGACAGCGTCGGAGCCCTACGCGGTGCAACATTCGATGCCGTGCGAGAGAAATACCTAGACTGTGCCGGACTAGCACTCTCCGCAGACAACGCCAAAACCACACTACAAATGATGGACGACCTGGAAAACCTTGGTCCGGTTCAACCACTGGCAGATTTGCTTGGCGGCTAGCCCGGCAGACTGAGCTCTACTGAGCAGTTACTCCGCCATCGATAACCAGCTCAGAGCCGGTTACAAAGGAAGACTCGTCCGAAGCCAGGTATAGCGCGCCGTAGGCAATGTCTTCGGCGGTGCAGATACGAGACAAAGCAACCCGGTTCATGGTCCGCTCTTTGCTTTCGGCGTCGGGCCAGACCTGGTCTCCCATATCTGTGTCTATCGGACCGGGGTGGATGGAATTGGCCCGGATGTTTTCCCCGGCGTACTGGATGGCCGTGGACTTGGTGAAAATGCGTACTGCACCCTTGGATGCTGAGTATGCGGCGCTGGTGCGACTGCCCACCAGTCCGGCGGTGGAAGATATATTAATGATGGAACCGCCGCCCGCCTTGCGCATCTCTGGAATAGCCGCTTTTGTACCCAGGAAAACGCCCTTGGCATTGATGTCCATTATGTCGTCCCACTGATCAGAGGATGTCTCTAATACGTGGCCCCGCCGCCAGATACCGGCGTTATTCACCAGGATGTCCAATTTTCCAAAGCTTGCCACGGCAGATTTGATCGCCGCGTCCCACTCATCTTCATTGGTAACGTCCAGATGAACAAATATGGCATCGCCGCCTGCTTCGGCAATTTCTGCCGCAACCGCTGTCCCTTCCGGGTCTGAAACGTCGGCCAAGACAACCTTAGCGCCCTCCTTGGCAAACATCCGGGCTTCAGCCGCTCCTTGGCCGCGGGCCGCTCCAGTAATCAGAGCTACCTTTCCTTCTAATCGCATTTCTGCCCCTTTTTCATTGAATTATTAGCGTCTGCGTCGGCAAACTATTGATGAATCCTTGGGTTGAAAGTCTAACTCTATAGGGTATCCAGACTCAATATCGGCCCAAACGGACTCAATGCCTAAAGGCAAATGATTATCTGTTAGTTATTGACAATGAATTCCAACCACCACTAAGATACGTTATTAGAACCATAGGCAGAGATGTGCCTGGAATTTGCCCGCCCCCTGGATATTAATCCGGTATGTTTGTAATTTTAAGCATCACCGAATGAGAGGAGCAATATGAGTGACCAAGATATCGCCTTAATGGCCCACCTTATGCGCCGCGCTGGATTTGGCGCCACCCGTGACGAGTTAGAAGCTCGTGTAGAAAAGGGTTACGAAGCCACGGTTGAAGAACTTCTGAGCACAGAAGAGCATGAAGAACTAGACCGTAACGAAATGATGCGCTTCCAACCCTGGACCTGGCGTCCCGGTACCCTTCCTGGCATGGGTGCAGCCGAGTGGTTGCATGACTTGGTAAACACCAAGCGCCCCCTGGAAGAGAAGATGTCCCTTTTCTGGCATGGAATCTTCGCCACCGGCGTTTCCAAGGTTGACCACTACGACGATGTAATGGACATGATCGTCAAGTTCCGCAAAGGGGGAATGGGCGACTTCCGCGAACTGCTTCTTGATATGGCCAAAGACCCAGCCATGATTTACTGGCTGGACAACAACGACAACCACGCCGATGCGGTCAACGAGAACTGGGGCCGTGAATTGCTGGAACTCTTCAGCATGGGCGTAGGCAACTACACAGAAGACGACGTACGGGACTGCTCCCGTGCCTTCACCGGTTGGACCATTGAGCCCAAGCTCCCCCGTGGTCCCATCGGCCGTCACGACTGGTTCTTCGACTACAAGGCAGAAGACCACGACGACAGCGAAAAGACCTTCTTGGGTCACACTGGCAATCACAACGGCGAAGACATCATCAAGTTCATCACTGATGACCCAGCCTGCGCTGGCTTCATTGCCCGCCACCTTTACAACTTCTTCGTGGCTGACGAGGCCCAGGTTCCCGCTTGGTCGGTAACCCCGCCCCGTGACCCAGAAGCCGTTGACCTGTTGGCCAACACTCTCCTGAATAACAACTACGACATGCGCTCGGCCCTGCGTGTCTTGTTCAACTCTGACTTCTTCAAGAACTCCCGCTTCGAGCGCCTGAAGAACCCCACCGAAGTGGTGGTTGGTACCCTCAGGATGGTCGGCGGCGCCGAGTTCCCCGCCCCTGGCATCGGTGACCTGTCCCGCCAGCCCAACTACATGGGCCAAGACCTGCTCAACCCGCCCAGTGTTGAAGGTTGGCACACCGGCGCCGAGTGGATCAACAGTGGCTCACTGATGCGCCGA
>CAZEBI010000240.1:0-2503 GCA_964510355.1 uncultured Nitrospina sp.
TCGTGTGATGAGTAAAATAGGCTTTCTGAGAAGTTGGAAAGCTGGCTTCTTCTACGATATCTCAGCCCGGTAGATTTTGAAAAAAAGAATGCGGCTTAATTAATTGTCCACTAATATGGGGCGGGATCACAATCTTGGTACTCTGAAGTAAAAACACTTATTAAGGGAGATAAATCGCATGTATTCCGCGAATATTAACATCAAAGGTGCGTTGGAAGACTTCTCTTTTAAGAACACCACATTTCCCTATCACGATTTTGTACCTCGGCTGTATAACTTTTGTCGATCGCTGGATTTTGAGCCGGGGAAAATATTACCCTCCCGGGCCTTTTGTTCCGATGAAAACCAGGGGTACCCCAACCTTCTGATTGCCAAGCATTTTGGAACTTTTCCCTTTAATCATGGAATGGTCGGAGGCATTGTTGACACCGGCCGTCATGGTCCTCATGCGGAGCATGGAAAGGATCTGGTCATCATCCATGCCAGCCATGTAGGTTATGATCCGGTAAACGGCTCTTTCGGAAACTACCATCGGCGGCATACCGAGCATTTCGAGACCACCGCTTCCTGTGGGAAGATCGATATAGTGCTTGAGTGGTACCTGGCTCAGTACGCTTTTGCAAAAGAAAATATTTTTCTCCATCGTCATGATAACGAGCTTCTGGTTTCCATTGACAACCAGATTCTGAACGAGAACATGACCGAGGGCTTGTTCCTCCACCTTGACAGAATTCTCGAAGTGGAAAACCAAGGAGGGTTCCGTCCACGGAGGGCCTACAGTACCTCAAAGTGTTTCGCCGCATCCTCAGAATTTCGCCAACTTCTGGGAGAAACCACGTGGCCGGATAATGGGCGGCAACCGATTGGTGAGAAACTTCTGCCCGAACTCTTTGGTTTTAAACGGCACACTTCAGGGGACGCTGAAACTCATGGTCTTCTTGAGGAGAATCTTGTCCCCCTGATGCCCTGGATCGTTTCCTCGAAATTCCCTCTGTTGACTGCCGCACAAGCCAACACACAGGCCGAATTTGACCGCACTTACCGAACATTGCTAAATTCCAGAGGATATATTGGGAAGCGGGTAGTGTTTATCTCCGGCCTGAATATTGATATTTCTCCTCATAAAAGCCAAGCATTCCCTCCAACAACCTTTGTACCCTGGGCGGCCTTTGTTCAAAAAATAAACAATCATCATACCGTCCTGGAACAGAAAGACATTGTGAACCGCCTCCTAGAACAAGATGAAGATAACCCTGATGAATTTAATCTTGAAAACACTATTCAACAAAGGAAGGACACTCCGGAAATCAGTATCAAGTTCCCGGCTTAACAGGAATTATTATTTTCAACCATCGATCAAGTTGCGGAGGAGTTTTACCTCTCCAAATCACCGGGCTATTGCCAACTGTTTCCCGTCAGCCAAAAGTGAACCCTTTGAGGGAAAAATCTAAGAGATTCTTTCAGTTAAACTTTTCTTAGCCGAATGTCCGCTATTGGCGGCGGTCTCAATATCTGCGCCAAACAGATTCACTTTGTTACCGATATTCAAATGCCTTAAAGCTTTTAAAACAAAAAAAACCTCTCGGCGATATCCAGACTAAAGAGACACACCACACCCCTCCTTGCCTCCCCTCATGAGAGGGGAGGAATTATAAAAATATTTCAATTTGGGTCCAGCATCACGCTGGTGGCTAGTGAACTCCCATCAATTCGACATCAAAGATTAAAGTGGCGTTGGGTGGAATGGCTCCACCCGCACCGCGTGCGCCGTAGCCCATGGCAGGGGGGATGATTAAAGTTCTTTGCCCGCCCACTTTCATGCCTTGCACACCTTGATCCCAGCCTTTGATGACGCGCCCGGCTCCTAGCGGAAAGGCGAAAGTTCCGGGACGGTCACGGGAACTGTCGAATTTTTTGCCTTTTTTACCCGTGGCATTTTTATCGAAGAGCCAGCCCGTATAGTGAACGCTCACCATCTTGCCTGCAATGGCCTCTTTTCCTGTGCCGGTTTTTACATCAATTTTAGTGAACGCTTCATCAGCACCGGCATGAGTCGCAAACATTAGACCAAAAATAAAAATACTTAAAGCACAAAAAGTTTTCATTGCAGACATATTCACCTCAGAAAAAAGATACGAAATAATTTTAAACGCGGGAACATTATATCTGATCTCACCAACCAGTCATAACGCAATGGGCCTGTCTTTTTGCGAACCTGTTATTTTCTATATTGCGGAGGGATAGAGCAAACTCTGGATCGCCACGCCGCTGTGCGGCTCGCGATGACGTGCAAAAGTATTGCGCTTGAGGGCATGGCCTACTTGATGGGCAATGCAGTATGGGCCGCCTGCCCAAGGCAAAAAAACAGGGGGGGACCGGATGGTCCCCCCCTGCCAGTTACTTCTTTACTTCCCGATAGATTATCGCATGGACAATTTATCGTCCCCGGCTTTGGAAGCTGATTTCTCGGCTTCGTCTGGCTGAGATGCGGTTTTCACGCCTT